>NC_004369.1:1888254-2202963 GCF_000011305.1 Corynebacterium efficiens YS-314
TCCACCCCATTGGTTAGATTGGAGCGGTGAGTTCCCCAGCCAACCTGTCCCCCGACGACACGAGCTTGTCGACGCCCACCCCCACCCTCCCGGACGTCCCCAGACCCCGGCCACGTCGCAGCGCGTGGGACCGGGTGGGTAACGCCGTCGGTTGGCCGCTGGCCATCCTGCTGATGGCCCACCGGTTCTTCATCCTGGCGGTCAACGGCTCCGTCACCGATGACTTCACCACCGTCTACAGTGCGCTGCGACGTTTCATCGAGGGCACCCCGGTCTACAACGAGATCTACCACTTCGTGGATCCGCACTACCTCTATAACCCGGGTGCCACCCTGTTGCTGGCACCCCTGGGCTACATCACGGATTTCACCCTGGCACGCCTGGCGTTCATCGCCATCAACCTCCTGGCGATCGTCCTCGCGCTCGGCCTGCTCACCCGGATGACCGGGTTCTCCCTGCGCAGTATGGTGTGGCCCCTGTCAATCGCTCTGGCAATGCTCACCGAAGCCGTCCGGAACACCCTGATCTTTTCCAACATCAACGGCATTCTCCTGCTGATGATGGTGTTGTTCCTGTGGTGTGTGATCCACCGCCGGTCATGGGTGGGTGGGCTCATCATCGGCCTGGCGATCCTGGTCAAACCCATGTTCCTGCCCCTGCTGTTCCTACCATTGGTGCAGAAGCAGTGGGGTGCGCTGGTCGGGGGCATCCTGGTCCCGGTCATCTTCAATGCGGTGGCGTGGCCCCTGGTCCCCGGTGCCTCCGACTACATCACCCGCACCGTTCCGTACCTGGGTGAGACCCGCGACTTCGCCAACAGCTCGCTGCCGGGAATCGCCATCTACTTCGGCATGCCCGGTTGGCTGGAGCTAACCGCGTTCCTCATCTTCGGCGCCATGGTCGGCATCGCGGTGCTGGCGCTGCTGCGCTTCCGCAACACCGAGCCGTTCTTCTGGGCGGCCACCACCTCCGGCATCCTGTTGACCGGTGTGTTCTTCCTGTCCTCCCTCGGGCAGATGTACTACTCCATGATGATCTTCCCAATGATGTTCACCCTGCTGGGCACCCGATCCGTGTTCCACCACTGGATGGCATGGGTCGCGGCTTATCTCTTCCTCACCCCGGCGTCCTTCGCCTCACCCCACTGGCCCGACATCGCCCGCTGGATGGAATTTTTCCGTGCCACCGCCGGTTGGTCACTATTGATAGCGGTCACCTTTGTTTCAGCGGTGGTGTGGTTCATCACCGACATCCGGAGCAGACGTGGCGGTGCGGCTATCGCCGGTGAATCCGCCGGAATCGGTGGGAATACCACTCCCCCGCCGAGCTCCGGGTTCTTCACCGGTGGAGGATCAACGGCATTGGGGACACCATCCCCGGTTGCCGCAGATACTCCGACCGATCCGCCCACCCAGGCCCCCGGGCGATCCCCGTTCTAGCGGGTATCCCAGGGGGATTATCCACAACCACGAGAGGACACCATGACTGACTTCAAACTGATCACGGACGCAGAATGGCGCGAACGCCTCAACCCGGAGGAATACCGTGTGCTGCGTCAGGCCGGGACCGAGGCACCCCACGTCGGCGAGTACACCAATACCACCACCGAGGGTGTCTACAGCTGTCGCGCCTGCGGCGAGGAACTGTTCCGTTCCACCGAGAAGTTCGATGCCCACTGCGGCTGGCCGTCCTTCTTCTCCCCACTGGCCAAGGACAAGATCATCGAGAAGGAGGATCTGTCCCTGGGTATGCGCCGCATCGAGGTGCTCTGCGCCAACTGTGGTTCCCACATGGGCCACGTATTCGAGGGTGAGGGATTCAACACCCCCACCGACCTGCGCTACTGCATCAACTCGATCTCCCTGCGCCTGGAGGAAAAGCCCGTGTCCGAATAGGACCCGGACAGGTTAGACCAACACCCGGCCGGCACCATCTGTGGTGCCGGCCGGGTGTTGGTCATCATGTCGCCGTTCCCCCACCGGGGATACGGCTGAGTGTTAAGGGAGAACCTCAATCAGCTCGGCGATGTCCTCGACGCGGTAACCGGAGACGAAGGGCAGTTCCTCACGCACATGCATGCGGGCCTCGGTGTAGCGCATCTTGTGCATCAGGTCGACGATGCGGTGCATCTCATCAGCCTCGAAGGCGAGCATCCACTCATAGTCACCCAGCGAGAAGGCACTGACGGTGTTGGCGCGGACATCAGCGAAATCCACTGCCGCCTGACCGTGCTCCGCCAGGATGCGACCACGCTTGGCCGGCTCCAGGATGTACCAGTCGTAGGAACGGACGAAGGGGTAGACCGTCATCCACTTCCTCGGCTCCTCGCCCATGATGAAGGCCGGGAGGTGCTGCTTGTTGAACTCGGAGGGGCGGTGGATGCCGTTGCCGATCCAGAACACCTCAGAGACCTGGCCCAGGATGGTGGTGCGACGGAAATCGGCGAACGCCTTCTGGAGCTCGTCGAATTCCTCCGCGTGCCACCAGATCATGTAATCCGCCTCAGCACGCAGACCGGTGGCATTGTAGATACCCCGGATAACCACCCTGCCCTCGTTGACCAGGTTGGTGAAGAATTCACGGGCCTGCTCGATCACCGCGGTGCGGTCATCATCCAGGGAACCGGGGATGGCACGAAACACCGCCCACTGGGTGTAGCGCTGCACATCATTGAGCTTGTCGTAGTCGAGCTCACTCACAGGTTGTCTTCCTTTCATGGATCTTGGTTGCGGACAACCGCGATCCGATAGCGGATGAATCGTGGTGCTAACCGCCACGGTTCAGACAGTGGCCCCGTCTGTGTGTCCCTAGACATCAGGAACCCAGGAAGACCTCATAGAAGACACTGCTGGTTGCGCCTTCGGCGGACGTTGACCGGGGTCCTTCCAGCGGCAACACCACTGGTTGAGACCCCATGAAAAACACGCACCAACACATCCATCATAAGTTTGATCGCCTTCTCATGTGGCATCACCCCCCGAATAGGGCACATTCGGCCGAGGAACCGGATTTCACAGGTATTTTCCCGATGGTTGTACGGATCTCTTCCGCTATCCCACATATTCTCGTGAAAAGCCGTTTAAACGGCGCGCCTCCCCCTACTGCACCTGTGTCCCAGTAAGTTTCAACCTGTGATCGATTCCGAAGCGACCTCTCAGCACAAGACACCAGCCGGCCAGGCTGAGGGCACCCCCGCCGAGTTCTCCGAGGCGGTGGAGTCCATGCACCGAGCACGCCTGCGCCCCGAAATCACCCTGGGTACCATCAGACCGCCCCAGCGTCTGGCCCCGTTCTCACATGCCATCGGCCTTGAGGTCAACGTCGCCGACGATCAGGAGATCGTCGCTCAGGACAGCGACGGGGACTCCTTCGGCCGACTCATCCTCCTCCACGACCCCGGTGCAGAGGAAGCCTGGGAGGGCACCATGCGTCTGGTGGCCTACATCCAGGCCGACATGGACCATGCGGTGGCCTCCGACCCCCTCCTGCCGGAGGTGGCCTGGCAGTGGCTCACCGAGGGTCTTGCCCGCAGCGGTGCGGAGCACACCAACCTTGGAGGCACGGTAACCTCCACCACGTCCGTCAGATTCGGTGAGATCGGTGGTCCACCGAGTGCCTACCAGTTGGAGATGCGCGCCTCCTGGACGGCAACCGACAACGATCTCACGACCCATGTGGAGGCTTTCGCCACCGTGCTGGCATCCGTGGCGGGCCTCCCACCGGAGGGTGTGACCGAGCTCCACCGCTAGGTGGGTAAATTAGTAGGCATGGCCTCCGACTTACTCCAACCCCGCGACGGCACCCCACCGCTGCTCACCACCCCCGCCCAGTTCGAGGCGGCGGCAGATGTGCTGGCCGGTGGGTCAGGGCCCTTCGCAATCGACACAGAAAGAGCGTCCGGCTTCCGTTACGATGACCGGGCGTTTCTCATCCAGATCCGTCGCAGGGGTGCAGGAACCCTCCTTTTCGACCCGGAGTCCCACCGCCCGGAACTCTCCCGTTCCCTCGGCCCCGTGCTCAACGGGCAGGAGTGGATCATCCATGCCGCAGCCACCGACCTGCCGAGCCTGGCCTGGTTGGATCTACATCCCGGTACCCTCTTCGACACTGAACTGGCGGGCCGTCTCGCCGGTTTCGAACTGGTCAACCTCGCAGCCATGGTGGAACAGATCTTCGATCTTCACCTGCTCAAGGGCCACGGCGCCGAGGACTGGTCGAAACGCCCCCTCCCGGAGGAGTGGCTGAACTATGCCGCCCTGGATGTGGAGATGCTGCTCGAACTCGCTGATGTCATGGCCGAGATCCTGGATAACCAGGGCAAACTGGACTGGGCGGAACAGGAATTCGAACACATCCGCACCCAGTTCGCCGATGTCACCGAGGCACCCACCCTCAGCTGGACTGATATGAAGGGTGTGGGCACCCTGAAACGTCCGGAACAACTAGTCGTGGCCCGCGAGATGTGGATGGCCCGCGACAGCATCGCAGCCGCCCGTGATCTCGCAGCCGGAAAGGTGCTGTCCAACAAGGTCATCGTGGAAACCGCCCGCACACTGCCCAGAACATTCGGGGATCTGGCGCGGGTGAAGGGCTTCCCCGGTAGGAATACAGGGACGGTGAAGCGGTGGATGCGTGTGATCAACCGGGCGCTGGCCTCGCCGAGACACACCTGGCCACGACCGCAGCCCCGCCCCGATGGTGTCCCCGACCGCCGATACTGGAGCTCCTTCCATCCGGAGGAGTACGAGATCCTGCAGGGAATCCGCGCGGACATTGATGATCTCGGAGCTGAGCTGAACATCCCCGGTGAGAACATTCTCCAACCGGCTGCTCTGCGCGCGGTGGTGTGGATGTCCACCAACACCGGTGAGGTCCACGATCAGGACAGTCTCATGGGCGCACTCCGTGACTACGGGGTCCGCCCATGGCAGGTGGAGCAGGTGTCACCGATACTCATCAATGCCCTGCTCCGGGGTGACAGGCGGGGTTAGTTCCCCCCGCCGAACAACCGGTCCATCCAACCCAGCGCGGTTTTCTCCACGCTGTCGATGTCCAGGTCGTGGTCCAGCAGGACCTGGCCACGACTGGCGTGGTCGAGGAATTTCTGGGGCACGGCCACCTGACGGCGTGGGGTGTCCACCTCCGCTGCATTGAGCGCATCGGAGAGTAGTGATCCGACGCCACCGTGGATGACACCATCCTCGATGGTGATCACCAGGTCATGATCAGCGGCGAGCGCGACCAGCGACTGCGGGATCGGGATGACCCACCGGGGATCCACAACGGTGACATTGGCGCCCGCGGCAACCAGTCGTTCACCCAGTTCCAGAGCGAGGGTCGCGCGCTCCCCGACCGCCACGATGAGAAGATCCGGGGCGTCCTCAGACGCCGGGGAAGCCTCCAGGTAGGCCAGGATGTCGACCCCGTCCTCCAGGGTCTCGATGGCCTCGATCGGTGCGGGCAGATCACCCTTGGGGAAACGGACGACACTGGGACCATCATTGATGTCCACGGCCTCACCGAGCAGTTCCCGGAGGGTGTCCTCATCCCGTGGGGCCGCCACGCGGATACCGGGGACAATGGAGGTCAACGCCAGATCCCACACGCCGTTGTGGCTTGCTCCGTCACTGCCGGTGACACCGGAACGGTCCAACACGACGGTGACCGGCAGGTTCAGCAGGGCCACATCCATGAGCAGCTGGTCAAAGGCGCGGTTGAGGAAGGTGGAGTAGATTGCCACCACCGGGTGTTTCCCGGCGAGTGCCAGACCCGCGGCTGAGGTGAGGGCGTGCTGTTCCGCAATACCCACATCATAGAAACGGCTGGGGAAATTCGCGGCGAATTTCGCCAGGCCGGTCGGACCAGCCATGGCGGCGGTGATGGCGACGATGTCCTCGCGCCGACCGCCGAGTTTGACCAGCTCCTCACTGAAGGCCGCGGTCCACCCCGGTTTCGAGGCCGCAACCGGGATGCCGGTGCGCGGGTCCATCACACCGGTGGCGTGCATGAGCTCATCAAGGTCACGCTCGGCGGGGGCGTATCCCCGACCTTTCTCCGTGACCACGTGGACGATGATCGGGCCCTTGAAGTCACGGGCGTAGGCCAGGGCGTTGTCCACGGCCTTCTGGTCATGACCGTTGACGGGGCCGATGTATTTCATGCCCAGTTCCGGGAACATCTCGGTGGGGATGACGGTGCTCTTCACACCCTCCTTGAAGGCGTGGAGCGCCTCGAAGGTGCGTTCACCGACCCACCCCATTGATTTCAGGGTGGACTTGCCCTGTTCCATGACGCGGTCATAGAACGGCTCCATGCGCAGCTGTGCGAGGTTCTCTGCGAAACCACCGATGGTCGGTGAATAGCTTCGACCGTTGTCGTTGACCACCACCACCACGTTGCGGTCCTTGCCCGCGGCGATGTTGTTCAGCGCCTCCCAGCACATGCCCCCGGTGAGGGCACCATCGCCGACCACCGCGACCACGTTCCGGTTGGTGTCACCGTCGAGCTGGAATGCCTTGGACATACCATCTGCATAGGACAGGGCGGCGGATGCGTGGGAGGACTCGGTCCAGTCGTGTTCGCTCTCCGCGCGGCTGGTGTAACCGGACAGACCACCCTTCTGGCGCAGCGTGTCAAAGGCATCCCCACGTCCGGTGAGGATCTTGTGCACATATGACTGGTGTGAGGTGTCGAAGATGATCGGCTCACGGGGGGAATCGAAAACCCGGTGGAGACCGATGGTCAATTCGACCACACCGAGGTTGGGGCCGAGATGACCACCGGTGGCTGCGACCTTGTCGACGAGAAAGCTGCGAATCTCCCCCGCCAGCACCTCCAGGTCCTCTTCTGCAAGGGCCTTCAGGTCCGCAGGTGTTGAAATACTGTTCAGAATTCCCATGGGCGTGAGTCAGACACCTTTGCTCTCGGAAGTGGACGTGTATTCATCTGGAGGTGCTGGATGCACCGTGTGAGTATGTGTGCAGGCGATCGTGTCACGGAACCCGCCGTACAGCGGGTTGGACATGATCGCCTGTGCTGTTGGAGCCATCTTACTCTGTGGGGTGCCAAATCACTGTCATCGACCGGCTCCGGTGTCGGGACGCACGCGCTACGCGGACTTCCGGGTGAACACCCCGATGGTTTCATAGTGGTGGGTTGCCGGAAAGGCATTGAACACCGCCAGACGGTCGAGGGTGTAACCACCCGCGGACCAGTCGGCGACATCCCGGGCGAAGGTGGCCGGATCACAACCGATGTGGACGACCAGCTGGGGTTTCGCCCCGGCAATGGTGGCCACCACATCCGAACCCGCACCGGTACGTGGTGGGTCGAGCACCACCACGTGTGGCTTCGGCAGCTGGGAGGTGACGGATTCCACCCGCCCGGCGTGGAAGGTGACCGGCAGGCCGGCCAAGGCATCATCACCCGCTTCGGCGGATCCCTCGGACAGTTCAACGGAGTGCACATGCGCACCCAACGCGCGGTTGATCACCGGCACGAACAGGCCGACACCGCCGTACAGGTCCCAGGCAACCGGGCCACGCTTATCGACGTCGACAAGCTCGGCTCCGTCGAGCACCTCGCCGATGAACGCGGAGTAGGCTCCGGGGGCCTTCGTGTGTGCCTGCCAGAAACCGGAGACCGGGAAGGTCCAGGTGTGGTCCCCGACCGTCTGCTCCACGCTGCCGTCGCCTTCCAGCACATGCAGGATTGTCTCAGCGCGACGACCACGGGGGGCCTTCCTGACCTCGACGACGGTGCGCACACCACGGTCATCGATGGCGGCGATGACCTCGGAATCCGGGGTGAAGGTCCGGGCACCGGGACCCACCAGGCCGTCGATAAGCTCAGGTACCACCTGGGAGCAGGCCACGTCGGTGACCAGGTCGTTCGAACGCAGCTTGCGGAAACCGGCGCGCCCGGAGGCATCGACGCCGAGGCGGACCCGGGTGCGCCATCCCTGGGAGGGTTCGAGCTCGAAGAGTTCCGGGGTCGGGATATCCGCGAGACCACCGATGCGCTGCAGCTGATCAGTCAGGACCCGGGACTTGATCTCCAGCTCGGCCTCCGGGGAGAGTTCTGCATAATCGCAACATCCCGCACCGGCTGCCGCGGCGGGGCACCGGGAATCAACACGGTGCGGTGAGGCCACGTTGACCTGCACGACAAACCCGCGCGCGAACCGCTTCTTCACCTGGGTGATCTCGACATCGACATCATCACCCGGGAACCCGCCCCGGACGAAGATGACCCGTCCACCGTGGTGTGCGATCCCCTCGCCGCCATGTGCGGGGCGGGTCACCTCAACGGTGATGGTGTCCCCCTTGGTGAGGTCCGGGGTGGGATCGGTGGTCAGTTCGGCGGTGTCAGACATGTGACCTGCCCTTTCTTCGGCATTGCTCCACGGGCCATGTGCTCGGTGTGATCCGGTGGCCACGCCCGTGACAGCCACCCCGTTAAGTTGGTCATCCGCACCCTGGTGGAATCATTGCTGATCACTGCCAGGCTGCGGATCAGACAACACTACCCCGCCTGACCGGCATTTCCGGTATCGCCGGCGGATCCGGGCTGGGTGGTGGGCTGGTTGTCGGGCTGGGTATTCTGTTTCTGCTGCTGGGCCCGCTTCGCCATGGCCTGCTGGATCTGCTCCGCAAACTGCTTGGGCAGGGCCACCGGCAGCGGGCTGCCGGCGAGAATGGGGGCATCACCGCGGTTGACGAAGGTCCGGGCGATGACCTCGTGGCCGAGTTCCCGCATGTCATCGGCACGGTCGGCGGGGCTGATCATGGTCATCCGGAGCATCCAACGCGGACCGTCAACACCGGCGATTCGGATGAGACGGTCATTGGCCTCACCGACCACCTCACGACCCCAGGGGCCCTGTTCCACCCGGACGGTGAGACCGTCCCGTCGCATGCCGTCGGCGATCTCCCGGGTGGCCTCACGCCACTGCCCCGCGGAGGTGCGGCCCGCGAAGGCAACCGGGGTGATACGGCCGTGGGGGGTGACGATGTGGAGCATCCGTGGGCCCTGCTCCCCCATCTCCACCTGTACCTCCGACTGCATGGGCAGTGGAATCTGCAGGGACCCCAGATCAAGCAGGCCCTTGGAGAAGTCGGAGAAATCGAAATCACCGATGTTCACCTGGCCCGCATCATACGGGCCGGTGGCGCCGGTGACCGCATCGTGGATTGGATCGGGCCGGTCATCACCCGCTTCCGGGCTTTCCCCCGGTGCTGTCTGGTCCGGCTCTGCCTGGGAGGGGACGTCATTGTAATGCGCTTCCTGTTCCTCGGCGTGCTGCTCAGGGGTTGACGCATTCTTCTTGCCAAACGGCCACAGTGCCATGATCTACCTTCCGGTCCTTCTTGTCTCTTACACGACCCAGGCACGCCCCCGACGGCGGGTGGGTGCAGGCCATGCGCATTATGAGGGTATCGCCCCCACGGTAACCGGTTTCCCCCGGTTCCGTCCCCGGAAACCCCCGATACCGCCTGGATCCCCGTGTTCACGGCTGGGATGCCGGGCGCACCGCAGGGGTCGTTCCGGTGCGGGGTTTCGGTCTACGCTGTCGATCCCCTCCCGGTGGATCCATGCCCCTGGTCACCCCGGGTGGTCTCATCGAGTTCATCAACCTCGACGAAATCCACCAGCTCCACCCGCTGGATGATCAGCTGCGCGATGCGGTCCCCGCGGGTGATGGTGATCGGGGTGCTGGGATCCAGGTTGATCAGACACACCTTTATTTCCCCCCGGTAATCGGCATCCACGGTGCCGGGTGCGTTGACGATGCTCAGCCCCTCACGGGCGGCAAGCCCCGAGCGGGGATGGATCAGCCCGACAGTGCCCAGGGGCAGGGCGATGGCGACACCGGTGCCCACCAGTTCACGGTGCCCCGGCGCGATGACCACATCGGTGGTGGAGTGCAGATCAACACCGGCATCCCCGCGGTGTGCGCGGCGGGGCATGGGCAGACCCGGGTCGAGGCGGAGGAGGCGGATGCTGTCGATGGTGTTCAGGTTCTCAGTCACCCCCTCAGGGTACGCACGCCGTTGCCTGCCAGAGTCAACCGGGACGATGGTGCACTGCCACCGGTGCGATAGGATCACCTATTGTGAGTGATTCCCAACGTGCTGATTCTGTGAACCCCCAGGGCCCCGGTGACGATTCCCCGGGCACCCGGATCATCTACCGTGAACGGCAGTGGGTCCCGTGGTACTGGTGGCTGGGGATGGCCTTCCTGGTGGCACTGCTGACCGCCCAGTTCGGTCTGAACCGTGATGATCTGTGGATTTATATCCCGGCGCTGGTGCTATCAGTACTCGCTGTGTGGATCCTGCTGAGTCTGTCCTCCACCGTGATCACGGTGGAGGAGGATGAGGATGGAACGCGCTGGCTGATCGCCGGGCAGGCGAACCTGCCCCATGACGTGGTGTCACGTTCCCTGGCGGTGCCGGCGACCGCGAAGCGTAATGCCATGGGTCGTCAGCTCGACCCGGCTGCGTTCGTGGTATCCCACGGGTGGGTGCATGAGATGGTCATGCTTGTCCTCGACGATCCGGAGGACCCCACCCCCTACTGGCTGATCGGCAGCCGCGACCCGGAGGCCCTACTGCGCGCCTTCGTCCCCGATCAGGCGGACGATGCCCTGGCTGATTTCTCCTAGGTTTCACCACAGATCCGCGGAAACCCCGTATCCCATTCTCTGGAGGTGGGGATACGGGGTTTGCTTCTCACCTGGTCACCTGTTGTGGATGCTCCGTGTACCCGGTATGGAGGCAGGCATGGGCCGGTAACGGACCGGCGTTCTGCCCGCCTGGGTGATGCTGAGTGGTCAGCGTCCTGCTAGGCGCAGTCGAGGCAGATGTCTGAACCATCGGCCTCGGTGTGGGATTTGCGGTTGTTGCGCTGCACCAGGAAGCAACTGGCACAGGTGAATTCGTTCTCGCGGCGTGGCACCACATCGACGTTGAGTTCCTCACCGGAGAGATCGATGTTGGGGATCTCGAACGGCTCGACGATCTCACCGTCATCGTCCATGTCGTTGGCGGTCTCAACGGCCTTCAGGCCTTCGAGGGAGTCGGTCTCCAACTCGTCCTCGACGCGGCGACGCGGAGCATCATAATCGGTAGCCATGGTGTTTCCTCCCGAGTGGGTTCGGTTCATCTTGCGAAAATGTGCACTTCAGCAAATGTCATGCAACGTTTAGCGCGCATAGTAAATGAGAAAAACCGTCTTGTCATACCCCCTGGTCAGAGGCCTAAAATTACGGGGATGAAAGCCAACCCCGGTCACGCCTGATCAGTGCTGCAGCGGTGTGAGGGCACCGATGGTGTCGAAGAGATCTGTTACAGCCTCGAATACAGGGTGTGGCGCGGCATACAGAATCTCACCCGACTGGCCGGGGACAGACAGCCCGGGGGCGTGGATGCGGGCCCCGGCCTCCTGGGCGATGAGGATCCCCGCTGCGTAATCCCAGCAGCTGAGTCCATGTTCGTAGTAGACGTCCACCTCGCCGTCCGCCAGATGGCACAAATCCAGGGCGGCACTGCCCATGCGCCGGATATCCCGGACCACCGGCAGTACCCCGGTGAGCACCTGGGCCTGCTGTGCCCGGCGCGTGGTGGAGTATCCGAAACCGGTCGCGACCAGACACTGGGTGATGTCATCGATGCCATTGACCCGCAGGGCGACGATTTCATCGTTGTCGGGCAGATACTTGTACGCACCCTGGCCGCGGGCGGCGCTGTAGAGCACACCGGTTTCCACATTGATCACCGCCCCCGCAACCACCTCACCGTCGATGGCGGCGGCGATGGAGACCGCGTACTGGGGCAGACCGTAGACGAAGTTGACGGTGCCGTCGATGGGATCGACAATCCAGGTGACCCCGCTGATCGAGGGGGTTCCGGTGCCCTCCTCCCCGATCAGACCGTCCTCGGGCCGTAGTTCCTGTAACCGGTTGGCAATGAAATCCTCAGCCAGGGTGTCCACGATGGTCACCGGATCCACCGCGGAGCTCTTGGTGTTGGTGTAGGCCCACATGTCACCCAGATCAGCCCGCTTATCCCTGATGCGGGCGGCTGTCAGGGTGACGGTCTCGGAGGCAACGGCCCTGAGTTCATTGAAGGAGAACGTGTATGCATGCGTGGATTCCATACTGTCCATCATGGTGTGTTTTTCCCGCAGGTGCCGGTGATTCCACTTCCCGCATCGGGAAATCACCCTGACATATGACCTCTGCAGCTGTTTTCCTGCCGGATTCCCTGTTGGTTTGTACACTTGGGCGCATGACTGAAACGGGATTTGGAATCGATATTGGTGGTTCCGGCATCAAGGGTGCACGGGTCGACCTGTCCACCGGTGAGTTCATCGGCGATCGGATAAAGATCTCCACCCCCAAGCCCGCAACGCCTGACGCCGTCGCTGAGGTGGTCACAGAGATCCTCGCGGAAGCGCAGTGGGATGGACCGGTGGGCATCACGGTTCCCGCCGTGGTGCGTGGACAGGTGGCGCTCACTGCCGCCAACATCGATAAGGCGTGGATTGGCACGGATGTCCACGAGCTGTTCCACCGGCACCTGGGTGATCGGGAGATCACCGTGCTCAACGATGCGGATGCAGCGGGCATCGCCGAAGCCACGTTCGGGCACCCCGATGCACGCAAGAGATCAGTCATCCTCCTGACCTTCGGAACCGGTATCGGATCAGCTTTTCTCATGGATGGTGAGCTTTTCCCCAACACAGAGCTGGGACATCTCATTGTCGATGACATGGAAGCAGAGCACCGCGCCTCCGGGGCTGTCAAGGACAACAAGGACCTCTCCTGGAAGGAGTGGGCCGCTGAGGTCAGCAGGGTACTCAACGAGTATGAGCGCCTCTTCTACCCCAGTTTGTTCATCGTGGGCGGTGGGATCTCCCGGAAACATAAGAAGTGGGTTCCACTCCTCGATGTCAAAACGGAGGTCGTTCCGGCGGAGCTGCGTAATCGCGCGGGTATCGTCGGGGCGGCGATGGCGGTGGCAAAACACCTGGCCCCCTAGAGGGTCACCTTCCCGCCACCGGATGAGCAGGGGGCGGGGTCTTGATTCGGGATTGTGGTTGGGCTATGCAAAACGGCCCCCTTGTGACACGTCAACAGCTAATCACCTATACTGGTCTGTTGATCGTGGACAAAAGGTAACCATGAGATTGATTCACCCTTGTGACTTCCCAAGAAACACTTAACTCAAAGCATTAACCCGTGGCGTGAATGCTGATGAGACTTTCCGGGATACGGCAACAGGGACATGGAGCAATTGATCGGCTGGCCATCTCTCGAGCGATGTGACTCAGACACAGACGCTTTTATTTGACGTTTCCGGGAACAAAGAAGCATTCCGGTTGTTGCATAAAGGTAGCTGAAGATGACGCATCACTTGGACAAGCAAAGCGAAAGGGCATTAGTGGCAACCACTGAATCCTCACAGCACCGCTCGGATCAGTCGAAGAAGTCGATGAAAATGCACCAGGAGCCGTGGAGAGCAGCATGGTAGAGAACAACGTAGCAAAGAAGACGGTCGCCAAGAAGACCGCCCGTAAGACAGCACGCAAGGCAGCACCGCGCGCGGCCGCACCTCTGGGATCGCAGGACATACCTGCGTCGTCGACGCCTGCCGCAACGTCTCCTGTGACCCCGGCGCCAGCCGCCATCGACGCCACTGTTGATGCAGCCACCCCGGCCAGCACCGATACGACAGCCGGCGAGGCGGAAACCTCGACCGGCACCGCCCCCGCGGCCAAGAAAACGGTTGCGAAGAAGACCGCGCGGAAGACCACTGCGAAGAAGACCACCGCGCGGAAGACCACTGCGAAGAAGGCCGCTCCCGCCAAGGCCGCCCCGAAGGTGATTGATCCGGAGCTCGAGGACGAGGACGATGATCTGATTGTCGACGAGGAGGATCCCGCCTTCATCCCCGGTGACGAGCTGGAGCAGGACGATGAGGTCGCCCCACTCGGGGAAGAGGAAGAGGAGGAGGAAGAAGACGACGGTTCCTCCGTCTGGGATGAGGATGAGTCCGCCACGCTGCGTCAGGCGCGTAAGGACGCCGAGCTCACCGCCTCAGCTGACTCCGTGCGTGCCTACCTCAAGCAGATCGGTAAGGTCGCCCTGCTCAATGCTGAGCAGGAGGTGTCCCTGGCCAAGCGCATTGAAGCCGGTCTCTACGCCACCCACAAGATGGAGGAGATGGAAGCTGCCTACGCCGCGGGCGACAAGGACGCCAAGCTCACGCCGGCGGTCAAGCGAGATCTCCGTGCCATCGCCCGTGACGGCCGTAAGGCGAAGAACCACCTGCTGGAGGCGAACCTTCGTCTGGTGGTCTCCCTGGCCAAGCGCTACACCGGTCGCGGTATGGCGTTCCTCGATCTCATCCAGGAGGGCAACCTGGGTCTGATCCGTGCGGTGGAGAAGTTCGACTACTCCAAGGGGTACAAGTTCTCCACGTACGCCACCTGGTGGATCCGTCAGGCCATCACCCGTGCCATGGCTGACCAGGCCCGCACCATCCGCATCCCCGTCCACATGGTCGAGGTCATCAACAAGCTCGGTCGTATCCAGCGTGAGCTGCTGCAGGAGCTGGGTCGCGAACCCACCCCGCAGGAGCTGTCCAAGGAGATGGACATCTCCGAGGAGAAGGTGCTGGAGATCCAGCAGTACGCCCGCGAGCCGATCTCCCTGGACCAGACCATCGGTGATGAGGGTGACTCGCAGCTCGGTGACTTCATCGAGGACTCCGAGGCTGTGGTCGCGGTGGATGCGGTGTCCTTCACCCTCCTGCAGGATCAGCTCCAGGATGTGCTGGAAACCCTGTCCGAGCGTGAGGCTGGTGTGGTCAAGCTGCGCTTCGGTCTCACCGACGGCATGCCCCGCACCCTGGATGAGATCGGCCAGGTTTATGGTGTGACCCGTGAACGTATCCGCCAGATCGAATCCAAGACCATGTCTAAGCTGCGCCACCCGTCCCGCTCCCAGGTGCTGCGCGACTACCTGGACTAGGTTTCCCGGCTCAGCAGCAGCAAGAGGCGCCCGTGTGTTCCACGGGCGCCTCTTTCTGCTTCTGGTTAACGCTTGTCGACGTCCACCTCATTGTCATACAGGGACGAAGGTGGTGTCTGCGCGGATGGCAGGGGTGAAGCTCCCGGTGGCAGCGCATGCCCCTGACCCGAATATGCCTGGTAGAGTCCGGTCTTCCCGTAGGAGAGACGACGGTGGACGGCTTCGAAGGGGCCCTTCCGGCCTGCCAGGTCCAGGGCGTAGGCGAACAGGGCCGTGAGCACCCAGACAGCCAGTGCCACCGCGCTGGCCTCCAGGATGCCCCCACCGATGCCCAGGCCCAGGGTGAACGGCTGGGTGGCGATCAGCAGCAGGAGTGACTGGAGGATGTATCCGCTCATGGAGCGTGCGCCCAGTGCAGCGATCATGCGGGGAATCAGGGGCAGGTCGGCAGCCTCTCCCCCGGTGTCCCGCGCGTCCAGTTTCCGCTGCAGCGGCTGGACGAGCAGGGCGATGGCGGCGATGATACCCGGGCCGGTCAGTACACCGAAGGCCTGGTTGACCCCATAGAGGGGTTGTGCCCAGGAGGAGGGGAGAACACCGATCTCCGACAATCCCCACGGCAGTCCGATGAGTATGACCACAGCCACCGCGATCCACACCGCGGTCCACAGCTGACGGCGGAACTCATCCACCCGGCTGAGCACCCGGTGGCGGGCGGCAATGTACCCGACGATCATCACCGGGAACAGCATGAGGATCTCCATGGGTATCGCCGCGACCTGACCGACCACCATGATGAGAGCGAAGAGCAGATACTCGCCGTAACTATCATGGGAGCCGCTCAGGAATCCCATGTCCGCCGGCGGGGCGGCATCCGTGGCCATGGACGTCAACACGGATACCCCCAGGGTGGAGATGAGGTTGAGGACGAAGAACACCCCCGCGAACCACCACAGGGTCTTGTCCCGGAAGGTCATCATCACGGCGAGGAGCATGCCCGCCACCCCGTAGAAGAACATGATGTCACCCCAGAACAGGAAGACCATGTGCACCAGACCGAACAGGGCGAGGAAACCATAACGCCGGACCAGGACGCGACGGGCCTGGCTCTCGGGGTATTTCCGACGCCACAGGCTGCCCACGATCATGCCCACGCCGTACCCCAACATGGTGGAGAACATCGGCAGGCCACGGACGTGGATGAACATGGCGCTGAGCACCACCGCGATCTGCTCCCACACCGACCCTGTAACCATGCCCCCCAACCGGTTGGCCTCCAGGCTGCTGTCCGCGGGAATCCATGCGGTGGCCACATTGGCCAGGGCGATGCCCAGCAGGGCGATGCCCCGGGCGATGTCGGGCGAGAGTATCCGGCTACGTTGGGCGGAGCATTCGGGGGATTGTGTGGTCATGGGGACATCCTCACTTGTCAGGGGGAGTTGTCAGGCGGGCACAGAAAAAGGCCCCACCATGTGGGGCGTGGACAGATATGGGTGGGGTTGATCACGCGTTTTCGTTGAGGAACTGTTCCACACATGCCTGCTGGGAGGCGACATCGGGGTTATCGACGAAACAGTCCATGATCCCACTGTTGAGGAAAGCCACGACCACCACCGCGAAGAACACGACGATCAGCAGGCTGATGACAGAGAGGATGAGACCACCGACCGACCAGCCGGTACGTTTTCCGGCACCGTGGAAGTTCTTGCCACGGACCAGGGCCACGATGGATACGATCACGCCGGCGACCGCGAGGAACGGGGCCGCGAGGATGAGGACAGCCAGGGGGCCGGCGAACACGGTCAGCAGCGCGACGATGCTGGCGATACCGAGGCCAAGGGCCCAGGCGGCCAGCTTGTTCGGTTTGGCGTTCATCGGGGAGTTCTCAAAACCGCCACCATAGGAGGTGGTGGAGGCGCCCTGGTAGGGCTGTTCCGCACCCCAGTCCGGGGCCCCGGAACCATAGGAACCGTAATCCGGTGGGCCACCGGGGTTGCCCTGGTGGGGATGGTTGTTGTTGTCGCCGGGATCGCCGTACGGGTAATTGGGGGTGGTCATGATAGTGGCCTTCCTCGGTGTCGGTTTCACGGATCGTCACCATCATTACCACGATGGTGCGCACGGGAACACCCGGTGGGCGTGCCGTCATAGGAGACAAGATTACCCCCAGCACCGTGCCACGGCGCTGGGGGTATGTATTTTGATGCAGGACCCGTGCTGAAGCCACCCCTACCCGGGGGCTGTCACCACTGGCGGAGATAGGCGATGCGGTCGCGCAACTGCTGGGCGGTGCACAACGCGGTCGGCGGCCCGCCACAGTTTTTCCGGGCCTCGGTGTGGATGGCCCCGTGGGGACGGCCGGTCCGACCGGAGGTGATGGAGACCAGGGTGTTGAGCTCCTTGCGCAGGCGCGGGATCTCATCGCTGGCAACCTCCTCCCCCACTGGTTTCTCATGGATCTCAGCCTCACGCTGACGCTGGCGTTCCTCCTCCCGGCGGCGTTTCTCCTCCGCCTCGCGGGCATCCAGCTGCTCCTCCTGACGTTTGCGCAGCAGTTCACGCATCTGCTCCGCATCCAGCAGACCCGGCAGACCGAGGTAGTCGGCCTCCTCGGCGGAGCCGGCGAAGGTGGCGGTGCCATAGGTGGAACCGTCATAGATCAGCGAATCCAGTTCGGCCTCCGCGCCGAGGGATTCATAACTGGGGAGCAGATCCGGTTCGCTCTCCTTGCGGTTCGCCTGCTCAAGCAGATCATCATCCCAGCCTTCCTTGGGCCGGTCGGGCCGTCCGAGGACGTGGTCGCGGGACACCTCCAGTTTGGCGGCGAGATCCAGCAACACCGGGACTGAGGGCAGGAACACCGAGGCGGTCTCCCCCGGCATGCGTGAACGCACGAAACGTCCGATGGCCTGCGCGAAGAACAGCGGGGTGGATGCCGAGGTGGCATAGACGCCCACGGCCAGGCGTGGGACGTCCACACCCTCCGAGACCATGCGGACCGCCACCATCCACTCATCGGTGGAGGCGGAGAACTCATCGATGCGTTCGGAGGCACCCGGCTCATCGGAGAGGATGATGGCCACCGGCGTCGATGACAACTCCTTGAGGATCTTCGCATACGCACGCGCCGACTTGGTGTCGGAGGCGATGACCAGCCCGCCGGCATCGGGGATGTTCTGGCGCAGCTGCATCAGGCGGGTGTGCGCGGCGGACAACACCGAGGGGATCCAGTCACCCTTGGGATCCAGTGCTGTGCGCCAGGCCTTGGCGGTCTGCTCAGGGTTGAGGGGCTCACCCAGCCGTGCCGCGTATTCCTCCCCGGCGCTGTCCCGCCAGCGTGCCTCACCGGAGTAGGCGAGGAAGACCACGGGCCTGACCACCCCGTCGGCAAGCGCCTCGGAGTAGCCGTAGGTGTGGTCCGACCGGGAGACCATGTGCCCGTCCTCGTCCTCGGTGTAACGGACAAACGGGATGGGGGAATCATCGGAGCGGAAGGGCGTACCGGTCAGTGCGAGACGGTGCTCGGCATCGCGGTAGGCCTGACTGATGCCATCACCCCAGCTCTTGGCATCACCACCGTGGTGGATCTCATCGAGGATCACCAGGGACCGGCGGGCCATGGTCACCTGGTAGTGCTTGAACGGGTGCATGGACACCTGGGCGTAGGTGACGCAGATGCCGTCATAGGCGGGGTTGACGCTGCCGGAATTCTTGAATTCCGGGTCCAGCGCCAGACCGACACGCGCTGCCGCCTGCGACCACTGCACCTTGAGGTGCTCGGTGGGGACGACGACGATGATGCGGTCGACGGTCCGGGATGCCTTCAGTTCCGTGGCCACGCGCAACGCAAACGTGGTTTTACCTGCACCGGGGGTTGCCACGGCCAGGAAGTCACGGGGTTTTTCAGCGAGAAATTTATCCAGGGCTGCGCGCTGCCAGGCCCTTAGATTGCCACTCACTTCCTACGCAGACCCTTGTAGATTCTCTCGCAGTCCGGGCACACGGGGGAACCGGGCTTGGCCTGCTTGGTCACGGGGAAGGTCTCGCCGCACAGCGCAACAACCATGCGACCATTGACGGCGGAATCCACGATCTGGTCCTTCTTCACGTAGTGGAAGAACTTCGGGGTGTCGTCGCTGGTGGCGTTATCTTCCCTGATATCGGGGCGTTCAATAGTCTTCGTTGTCGTTCTCACCCATCCCATCATGCCCCAAATTCCTGCGTGCGCCATAAACGGACTACCCTTTGCGGTATGAACCAGCGGAAATCCCGACAGCACAGGCCGAAAGGATCGTCGGGATCCTCTTCGAACAGGATGTTCAGGAAAATCCTCCGGCGTAATGAGGTCCTGCTCATCACGGACAAGAAGCGCACACACTCCCAGGACATCCGGCACCGGCGCCGTATCTACAACATCATCCAGGTCTCCCGCGTGCCCCTGCTGGCATTCGCGGGGTTGTGCTGGATGATGTGGGGGCTGTGGTGGCTGGCTGCCATCATCTTCGTCATCTCCATTCCCCTGCCGTGGATTGCGGTGGTCATCGCCAACGCCCGGGGCGAACCCCGCGATCCCCGGGAACGGGCGGTGTACAAACCCGCGCTGATCCGGGAGATGAATGAGCAGTTGCGCCTGGAAGCGGAACGCGCCCGTGAACTCGAGGCCGGGTCCTCCACCACGGAGGGTAAAGAGGTGGATCGCATCCGCAGGTTCGAGGGCATCACCATCGATGCTGACGATGACCTGAACGATGATCTGGAAGAGGACAATAAGAATGACAGTTAGCCCGCAACACCGCTCGCCTCTGACCGATGTGGCGCGCGAGGTGAAGAAGGTGTTCCGGGAGATCGGGTACACCACCCCGGGGATCGCCGACCTGCTCGGCCCCGATTACACCCAGGCCATGCATACAGGGCAACCGGCGGCGGTGCGGTACCACCTGGACACCCTGCCCGAGACCGACCTCAACCTCGCGCTGCGGGCGCTGGTGCTGCGCGATGAGGTGCGCGTCGACAAGCTCGCGTCGCTGTTCGGGGAGCGCAACGTGGCAACGCTTATCGACGCCGGATTCGCCCGGCTCTGCGGTGCGGACGGGGTTCAGATGCTGATCGACATCCGGCCGCAGCTCATCGCGGGTCGTCAGCAGTGGGTGTTCTCCGATGCGGATGCCTCCATGACCCAGCATGTCCCGGGGCCGGATCACGTCCTCGGGGTCGGGGCGGCCAGCCTGTCGTTGCTGCAGGCCACCCCGGTCTCCCCCACCGGACGGGTCCTTGATCTGGGTACCGGATCCGGCATCCAGGTGCTGGGACAGGCGGGTAGCACCACGTCGATCACCGCCACCGATATCCACCCCCGGGCCCTGGATTTCGCCGAGGCCACCCTCGTGGACTCCGGGATCCCGGTGGAACTGCTCGAGGGCAGCTGGTTCGATCCGGTGTCGGGTCGTGACTTCGACCGGATCATCGCCAACCCCCCGTTCGTGGTCGGCCCACCCGAGATCGGTCACGTCTACCGCGATTCCGGGATGGATCTCGACGGCGCCACCCGCCTGGTGGTGGAGCAGGCCTGCCGGCACCTCGCCCCGGGTGGGACCGCTCACCTCCTCGGCGCCTGGGTGCACTCAACGGGGATGTCCTGGCAGCAGCGGGTGGCCGACTGGCTCCCCGATGAGGGGTTCGCGGCGTGGATCATCCAGCGGGACTCGGTCACCCCCGCCCAGTATGTGGGCACCTGGCTGGCGGATGAGTCCCTCGATCTGCGGGGCCCGGAGGCTGCGGAACGCACCACCGCCTGGCTGCGCCACTTCGACAACGCCGGGGTCACGGGGGTGGGTTTCGGATTCATCGCGATCGAGCGCCTGCCACTTGCGGACGGGGCGGTGAAATCGGATATCCTCGCCGAGGACATGCCCCAGTTCTTCGAGGATCCCCTCGGTCCCGAGGTCACAGAATACTTCTCCCGTATCGCCTGGCTGCGGGAACAGACCAGGGAGTCCCTCCTCGGCTCCCGCTACCGGATCCGTCCCGGGGTGGCACTGGAGGATGTCCACCTGGCGGACGCGGAGGAGGGCATGGGTTTTGTCCCCGTGGCCAAACGCCTCACACGCACCGACGGCCCACGCTGGACCCATGACATCGACCGGCACCTGGCCGCGGTGCTCTCCGGGTTGAATCCCCACGGGTTGAACCTGGAGGAGACGCTGGGATTGTATGCCGTGGCCAACGGCGTCGATGAGCATTCCCTCTACACCGGGGCCATCACCGCCGTGGTTGATCTGATCCGGCATGGGCTGGTCCTGCCCGCTGATCTGATCGCCTGAGAGGAGTCATAGTATGAAAGCCGTATTGACACGGGTGAGTTCCGCGAGTGTGACCGTCGGGGACGAGGTGGTCGGTTCCATCGACTGCCCCGAGACCGGAGGGCTGCTGGCACTGGTCGGGGTCGGTGCCGCAGATGAACCAGACGCCTGGGAGACGATGGTGCGTAAGATAGCGGAGCTGCGCATTCTGGATAATGAGAAATCAGTCAGTGATGTGGGCGCGCCGGTGCTGCTCGTCAGCCAATTCACACTGATGGGGAAAACGGCCCGCGGCCGTCGCCCCTCCTGGTCCGATGCGGCGGCAGGCGGGATCGCGGAACCGGTCATGCGCAGGATCGCCACCGGCCTGCGGGAACGGGGCATCCACGTCGAGGAGGGACGTTTCGGGGCGATGATGAAGGTGGCCTCGGTCAACGAGGGCCCTTTCACAGTGTTGGTGGAGTGCTGATCCCCGTCCCCGCATGAAGGTGAACGAGCTCAACGTGAGAAAGTTGCTACCCGCAATTTATTCATAATGTTCACCCCAAAAGCTACCCCCACGTCAAGGATGTGATCTTTATCCAGGGATTCTCGAGGGTGGCTGGCGGTTTATGTCGATTAATGGGAACTTTATAAATGGTCGTCCCGTTAAATGTTATGAACCGCGAAATTAGGAGGCCAGTATGACTCAACCGTCCACGCAGGATCTCAATCTAACCGGCGATGATCGCGAGGTTGACCTCGGAAGCAGGCGAGGCCAGACCAACGATAACCCTTCGCAGGACCTTGTTCGCGTTTACCTCAACGGCATCGGCAAAACCGCACTGCTCACTGCCGAGGATGAGGTCGAGCTCGCCCAGACCATCGAGGTCGGCCTGTATGCAGAATACAAGCTCAAGCATTCCGACGAACCCCTCACCCGCGCCATGAAGCGCGACCTGAAAGTGCTGGCCAAGGAGGGCAAAAAGGCACGCGCCCACCTGCTGGAGGCCAACCTACGCCTGGTGGTGTCCCTGGCCAAGCGTTACACCGGCCGTGGCATGCCACTTCTGGATCTCATCCAGGAAGGCAACCTCGGCCTGATCCGGGCCATGGAGAAATTCGACTACACCAAGGGCTTCAAGTTCTCCACCTACGCCACCTGGTGGATCCGCCAGGCGATCACCCGCGGCATGGCTGATCAGTCCCGCACCATCCGCCTGCCCGTCCATCTCGTGGAGCAGGTGAACAAGCTCTCCCGCATCAAGCGCGAGATGTATCAGCACCTCGGCCGTGAAGCCACCAATGAGGAACTGGCGGAGGAATCCGGTATTGAGGAATCGAAGATCGAGATGTTGCTGCGCCAGTCCCGTGATCCAGTGAGCCTGGATATGCCGGTCGGTGCTGATGAGGAGGCACCCCTGGGTGACTTCATCGAGGATTCCGAGGCAACCGACGCTGAGACCGCCGTGGTCGCCTCCATGCGCCATTCCGATATCCGCTCGGTGCTCAGCACCCTGGAGCAGCGTGAACAGGATGTCATCCGTCTGCGCTACGGTCTGGAGGACGGTGTTCCACGCACCCTTGATCAGATCGGACGCCGTTTCGGTCTCTCCCGCGAGCGTGTACGCCAGATTGAGCGGGAAGTCATGAGCAAACTCCGCGACGGTGAGCGGGCGGCGAAACTCCGCGAATACGCCGTTTAACACCACCACCGGGGATGCCCGCCAGGGCCCCAGACTCCGGTATCACATGCAGCAGGCTGGAAACCCTCACTGGGGTTTCCGGCCTTTTGTCTCTGGACATCGCTGACAGATTCCGCCACCACCCATGTCTGCAGGTGGCATCGGTGGACTGTGACTAAGCTGTAATGGGTTCCGCCAGCATGCCCACGCACTCACGGCGCCAGGGTGGTGTGGTTGGGACCGGTGGCACAGGTGCCCCAGAAGCAGTTATAGGTTTGATCCCGCTATTTCGGTCGAGTTATTAGTGTTGACCCTCCGGGCGGGAATGAACACCGGTAGAATGCGTTAATGAACATGGACGAGGCCCACATCGTCTGGAGGCCCACCTCCCTCCCGGGATCAGGCAGGCCGGGGCAAATCGCATCCCGCAGGACGCGATTTTCTAGTTGAGAATAGATTTACAAGGAAGGCAGTCTCCTGTGAAGGATCTGGTCGATACCACTGAAATGTATCTGCGCACCATCTATGAGCTGGAGGAGGAGGGCATTGTTCCCCTCCGTGCCCGCATCGCAGAGCGCCTTGAGCAGTCCGGTCCCACCGTCAGCCAGACGGTGGCCCGCATGGAACGTGATGGACTGGTCCATGTCAGCCCGGATCGCAGCCTCGAGATGACCCCGGAGGGCCGTGCCCTCGCCATCGCCGTCATGCGTAAGCACCGCCTGGCGGAGCGTCTGCTCACCGATATCATCGGATTGGACATCCACAAGGTGCACGACGAGGCCTGCCGGTGGGAACATGTGATGAGTGACGAGGTGGAGCGTCGTCTCGTGGAGGTCCTCGACGATGTCACCCGCTCCCCCTTCGGCAATCCCATCCCGGGCCTGGCTGATATCGGTCTCGACCAGGACCGTGAGCCGGACTCCGGAATCCGGGCCATCGACCTGCCCCATGGTGAGTCCCTCCGGGTGCGTATCGTCCAGCTCAATGAGATCCTTCAGGTTGATCAGGAGCAGTTCAGTATCCTGAGCTCCGCGGGCATCCGGATCGGTACGGAGGTGGACATCATCAATGAGCAGGGTCGCGTGGTGATCACCCACAACGGGATGATGGTGGAGCTCATGGATGATCTCGCCCATGCCGTGCGTGTGGAGAAGGTCGACGGACTCAACTGATGAAACTCCTGGTCACCGGCGGGGCGGGTTATGTCGGTAGTGTCTGCGCTGCCGTCCTCGTTGAACGTGGACATGATGTCACCGTTATCGATAATTTCACCACCGGCAACCGCGAGGCCGTCCCGGCCTCCGCCACGCTGGTGGAGGGCGATGTCCGTGACGTAGCCGATGAGGTACTGGCTGCCGGGGGGTTCGACGGGGTGGTGCACTTCGCCGCGCGTTCCCTGGTGGGTGAATCCGTGGATCACCCGGCCGACTACTGGCAGCATAATATGGTCACCTCCCTGACCCTGCTCGATGCGATGCGCGCCCACGGGGTGGACAACCTGGTATTTTCCTCCACGGCGGCCACCTACGGTGAGCCGGAACAGGTTCCCATCACCGAGGACATGCCCACCGCCCCCACGAATCCCTATGGGGCATCCAAGCTGGCCATCGACTATGCCATCACCTCCTATGCCCGGGCTTATGGGCTGGGGGCCACCAGCCTGCGCTATTTCAACGTGGCGGGAGCCTATGGGAACATCGGTGAAAACCGGGAGGTGGAAACCCATCTGATCCCCCTGGTGCTGCAGGTTGCCCTGGGCCACCGGGAGAAGATCTTCATGTTCGGTGACGACTGGCCCACCGCAGATGGCACCGCGGTACGCGATTACATCCACATCCACGATCTGGCCGAGGCACATGTCCTGGCCCTGGAGTCCAACGTCGGTGGAACCCACCGCATCTTCAATCTCGGATCGGGTGATGGTTACAGCGTCAGACAGGTGGTGGAGATGTGCCGTGAGGTTACCGGACACCCGATCCCCGCCGAGGTGGCGCCCCGGCGCGCCGGAGACCCGGCGGTGCTGATCGCGTCCTCGGAGAAGGCACAACGGGAACTCGGGTGGAACCCCACCCGCACCGATCTGCGCACCATCGTGGAGGATGCCTGGGCATTCACCTCACAGCTCGGCGAACGCGCGCACAGCGCCCACCGCGGTTAACACGTCCCTGTTCAGGCCGCCGGGGCGATTCCACCGTTGCTCCCGGGGCTGTACTGGGCCCGGACCATCGTATTGCCCCGCATGCAGGCGTCCACCATGGTGTCGAACTGCCCGTCCGCGAGCCCGTGTCGCAGCAGACCCGAGAAGCTGTGGTCCGGATCGGTGCTGAGGGCGGCATCCAGGGCCGGGATGGCCTTCATCCCGAGGTTCTGGCGGATCACCGCGATGGAGTACAGACACAGCGCATTACAGCGGATACCTCCATCGAATGTCTTCGCCACGGCCATGAACAGATCCGCAGCGACCCGGGGGTTGTCCACACTGTGGTGCAGTATCGAGTCCCGGAGCAGCACAGAGGTGAGATAGGCCGCGGCATCGCGGAGCACACCCGGTTTACGTAACAGAGTGGCCACGGTGGAGCGGCTGCCGGACACTGTGACTCGGTCGATGATGGCTTCGAATTCCTCCAGTGCCGCATCGAAGGCACCACCATCCGGGTCGGTCCTGATGGCTCGCAGTATGTCCTCGCCCCGGCGTTGTGCCTGGGCACCCAGCTCCCGGATACCGTCGTCGGTGAGGAAACGGTTGTCGCGGTCGAAGGCTGCATAGGCATCTGTCCGTGTGGCTTCCGGCAACTGCCCATGCTCGAGGAGGTTGCGGGTGGCCACCGCACCGGTGACCGGGGCGATGCGCCCCTCCTCCCAGTCGAGCAGTCCCCCGCCCGGACCTCCGAGTTCCGCGGGTGATGGTCCGAACGCGAGCTGATAGATCTCACCGCTGTAGATCCCGGTGGTGATCCAGCAGGCGGTGATCGGTATGGTCCCGGACTCGGCTGTGGAGAAGAGCGTGTCGACGATCCCCTCCACCCACCCGTCAGCGCAGTTCCCGGTGATGATGAAACAGAAGATCAGATCGGCATCGGTTGATTCGATGGCACGACCGACATCGGGCAGGAGGTCGAGTTCGTCGATATTGACCCGGATCACCGGCCCCAGGGTGTGCCGGGTACTCTCCCCCTCCCGGAACATGACGGTGAACACGACGGATTCCGTGGGATAGAACCCCAGGATTCCCGGAATATTGGCGATGAGATCCCCGGGTGTCCCCAGGACGGATGTGGACTGTGTGGTGTTGTTTTCAGGCATGGGCTCAGTATGGGGGCGGTCTCCGGCCGGAACCAGGCCCCCAGTGGGTTATCCCCACTTTCCGGCCGGGGTGGGAAAACTATCCACACCCCCGGGCCCTCGTCGGAGATGGTTCCGTCGGTCGGTCATCATCGATTAGAATCGGTACAACCCGGTGGGATATCACAACAATGTAAATGGGGGGATTAATTATCGATGTCAATTGGTTGAACTGTACAGAGACCCATCACATCGGTGAGGTGGTCAGAATCTGGCAGGGTTTAACCATGGGAACCTACCCTGGAACCAACTAGGAGTATCGAGGAGGAATAATGTCGGATAACAAGGAATCAATGTACGAACTTGAATACCCGTCACCCGAGGTGAACGGCGGTGGCTCTGAAGGCCCCACCCTCATTGTTGCTCTTCAGGGTTATGCCGATGCCGGGCATGCGGTGGAGGCCAGTGCCTCCCATCTCATGGCGGCTCTGGATCACCGTCTGATCGCCTCATTCAACAATGATGAGCTGATCGACTACCGCTCACGCCGACCCACCGTTGTCATCGACAACAACGAGGTCACCGAGATGGATGAGCTCCAGCTGGGACTGCATGTGGTCCGCGACTCGGACAACAAGCCATTTCTGGTGCTGTCCGGTCCCGAACCGGATCTGCGCTGGGGGGCCTTCACCGAAGCCGTGTCGGACCTGGTGGACAAATTCGGTGTCGACCAGACCATCTGCCTCTACGCCGCCCCCATGACCGTCCCCCACACCCGCCCCACGGTGGTCTCCGCACACGGCAACTGCGCGGAACTGCTGAAATCGCGGTTCAGCATCGATGCCCGCATCTCCATTCCGGGTTCGGCGTCGCTGAAGTTGGAGAAGCTTCTGCACACCCGTGGGAAGAACGTCGCAGGCTACACGGTCCATGTTCCCCACTATGTTGCGGCATCGCCCTACCCGGCAGCCACCCTCAAGCTGCTGCAGGCGGTGGCGGAGACCGCCGAGCTGAACCTGCCGCTGCTGTCGATTGAGCGGGATGCCGAGAAGGTACAGCGTCAACTCGCGGAGCAGACCTCCGACTCCATGGAGATCCAACACGTGGTCGGTGCCCTGGAGCGCCAGTACGACGAGGAACTGGAGCGTTACCGGGAGAAGAATCCGCAGGCGGTACTGCCCGGCGAAACCCCTGTGCCGTCCGGTGATGAGATCGGCGCCGAGTTTGAACGGTTTCTCGCGAACCTCGATGATTCCGGTGACCCCGATGGTCCGGAGGACAATGGGCAGTAACTGATACCCTCCTCGATCCCCCGCCGCACCCCGTGCGCACCAGATGGTGTGCACGGGGTGCGGCGGGTCTTTTCGTCGACAAGCATGCGGGGTACCCCGCGGTGACCGGCGTTGGCTACGCTGGTTAACTGTGAACCTCTCCCAGATGCTGCCCGATCTCACCGACGTGCCCGCCTCGCTGCTGGATGAATCGATCTTCGATTCCTTCCTGGCCTGGACGAGGGAACGTGGCATCAGTCTCTACCCGGCCCAGGAGGAGGCCTCCCTGGGCATCCTCACCGGGGACAATGTCATTCTCGCGACCCCGACCGGCTCGGGTAAGTCCATGGTGGCCATCGCCGCACACTTCATCGCCCTGGCCCGCGGACAGCGCAGCTTCTACACCGCACCAATCAAGGCGCTGGTCAGTGAGAAATTCTTCGCCCTGTGTGAGGTCTTCGGACCGGAGAATGTCGGCATGATGACCGGCGATGCCACCGTCAATGGCCGGGCACCGATCATCTGCGCCACCGCCGAGATCGTCGCCAACATCGCGCTCCGTGACGGGGCCGGGGCCCCCATCGACCAGGTGGTCATGGATGAGTTCCACTACTACTCCGAACCGGACCGCGGGTGGGCCTGGCAGGTACCGCTGTTGGAACTGCCCCGTGCCCAGTTCCTGCTGATGTCCGCCACCCTGGGTGACACCGAGTGGTTGGAGAAGGATCTGACCAGTCGCACCGGCCGCACCACCACCTTCGTCGGCAACACCGAACGCCCGGTCCCCCTGGAGTTCTCCTATGTCTACACCCCGGTGCATGAGACGATCGAGAACCTGCTCAAGGAGAAGAAGGCGCCGGTCTATGTCGTCCACTTCACCCAGCGTGATGCCATTGAGCGCGCCCAGGCCATGACGTCCCTGACGGTGGTGACCAAGGAGGAGAAGGACCGGATCGCCGAGGAGATCGGGGATTTCAGGTTCACCACCACCTTCGGCAGGACCCTGTCCAAACTGGTGCGCCGGGGCATCGGTGTGCACCATGCCGGCATGCTGCCCAAATACCGCCGACTGGTGGAGAAACTCTCCCAGACCGGCCTGCTCAAGGTGATCTGCGGAACCGACACCCTCGGAGTGGGCATCAACGTTCCCATCCGCACGGTGCTCATGACCGGGCTGGTGAAATTCGACGGTTCCCGGGAACGCGTACTGAAATCCCGTGAGTTCCACCAGATCGCGGGCCGCGCGGGTCGCGCCGGATATGACACCGTGGGCCATGTGGTCATCCAGGCACCCGAGCATGAGATTGAAAATGCCCGGCTCCGCCAGAAGGCCGGGTCGGATCCGAAGAAGCTGAAGAAACTGGGGCTCAAGGCGACCCGGCCGGGTGAGGTCACCTGGACGAAGAGCACCTATGAGCGACTCACCACCGCCGAACCCGAGCAGCTGACGAGCCAGTTCAAGGTGACCAACTCCATGATCCTCAACGTGGTTGCCCGCCCGGGGGACGGCTATGAGCACCTCAGGCACCTGCTGCGCACCAACCACGACACACGCGCCAAACAGAACAGGGATATCCTCACCACCCTGGAACTCTTCCGCGGACTGGTGAACGCGAAGATCATCGACAAGGTTGTTGACGGCCCGGATGAGACCGGGCGGATCTACGCGCTGACCGAGGATCTCCAGCGCGACTTCGCCCTCAACCAGCCACTGGCACCCTTCGCGCTGGCGGCCCTGACATTGCTGGACAAGGAATCCGAGACCTACACCCTGGATGTGATCAGCGTGTTCGAGTCCATCCTCGACGATCCACGCCAGATCCTCATCGCCCAGCAGAAGGCCCGGCGCGGTGAGGAGATCGAGGCACTCAAAGCCGAAGGCGTGGACTACAGCGAGCGCATGGCCATCATCGAGGATGTCACCTGGCCGAAACCGTTGGAGGAGGAACTGGAACAGGCCTTCGACACCTTCCGGGAGGGACACCCCTGGGCGAAGGAATTTGAACTCAGCCCGAAGTCCGTGGTGCGCGACATGATCGAGCACGGTATGACCTTCTCCGACCTGGTGGCCACCTACGGGGTCGCCCGCTCCGAGGGTGTGGCACTGCGCTACCTCACCGATGCCTGGCGCACGCTACGGCAGACCCTGCCGAAGGAGCACAGCACCGAGGAACTGGAGGATGTCATCGAATGGCTGGGCGAGCTCGTCCGCCAGGTTGATTCGTCCCTGGTGGACGAATGGGCCCAGATGGCGGACCCGGATGCTCCGATCTCACGCGAAACCCTGGAGCGTGAGCTCGCCTTCGGGGTGGAGGATCCCACCGCCCTGACCGCCAACCGCAGGGCGTTCACCATCATGATCCGCAACGCCATGTTCCGTCTGGTGGAACTGTTTGCCTACGAGAAGGAGGAGCAGCTTACGGAAATGACCTCCTACCTCGATGAACAACCCGACTTCCCCGCGGCGATGGATGCCTACTTCGATGAATACGCCGACCTGGACACGGGCCCTGCCGCCCGTGGGCCGGAGTATTTCTCGGTGGAACAGACGGGACGTGCCTGGGCGGTACGTCAGATCATCAAGGATCCGGAGGGGGATAACTCCTTCGCCTTCGTCGGTGTGGTGGATCTGGATGCCTCCGACGAGGCCGGCGAGGTCCGGTTCTCCTCCCTGGATATCCAACACAACTAGAGGCCACCGGGGGTGGGTTGACCCCCGGAAGGGTTTCCAGCCGGGGAAGGGGTTGTTGACATATCCGCAGGATATTCAGCGGTTTTACCTATTTACCGAGGATAACGCCCACGTAATCGTTATTTTTCATTACCCTTCCATGGCATTTCCGGTTATGGTTATAGGCATGAGCAATAAGGAGTACCGGCCCACATTAGCGCAGCTGCGTACATTCGCAACCATCGCGGAGTGCAAACACTTCGGTACCGCTGCATCAAAACTGTCCATTTCCCAACCGTCGCTGTCCCAGGCACTCGTTGCCCTGGAGACCGGTCTCGGGGTGCAGCTGATTGAACGCTCCACGCGCAAGGTCATCGTCACCCCCGCCGGTGAGAAGCTCCTCCCCTACGCCAAATCCACCCTGGATGCCGCCGAATCCTTCCTGGCCCACGCCCGTGGCGCCAACGGTTCCCTCACCGGTCCACTCACCGTCGGTATCATCCCGACCGTGGCACCGTATATCCTGCCCTCGCTGCTATCCATCGTGAATGCCGAGTTCCCTGATCTGGAACCCCACATCGTCGAGGACCAGACGAAGCATCTGCTGTCCCTGCTGCGGGACGGCGCGATCGACGTCGCGGTCATGGCACTCCCCTCCGAGACCCCGGGCATGATGGAAATCCCCCTCTACGACGAGGACTTCGTGGTCGTTGTCCCCGACGACCATGAACTGGCCGGACGACAGGACCTCCAGCTGACCGCCCTCGATGAGCTTGAACTGCTCCTGCTCGACGATGGCCACTGCCTCCACGACCAGATCGTTGATCTGTGCCGGCGTGTGGATGTCAACCCCATCAGCTCCACCACCGCCGTCACCCGTGCCTCCAGCCTGACCACGGTCATGCAGCTGGTGGTGGCCGGTCTGGGTTCCACCCTGGTCCCGGTCAGTGCCGTGCCCTGGGAATGCACCCGCGACGGTCTGGCCACCGCCAACTTCGGTCCGGATGTGGTGGCCAACCGCCGCATCGGGCTGGTGTACCGCTCCTCCTCCTCACGAGCAGAGGAGTTCGAGCAGTTCGCCCAGATCCTGCAGCGTGCCTTCGATGAGGCCCTGAAAAACGCCCACGCCACCGGCATCCAACTCAAGGACAACAACCCGATCATCCCGCTGCCGGTGTAGGTTGACCGCGGGCCGGGTACCAACTGGGGACCAACCGCAGACCAATCGCAGACCCAAACGCCCCCTCCCTTGTGGTGTCGCCCTGATGGTGGTCAGGGCCCCGGGAGGGGGCGTTGCCGGCTGTTTCAGCTGTGTCGGCCCTTGTGACAACTCTGTCAGCTCTGTGATCGAGCCGGATGTGGCGACCTTTTAGCTGGTGCGGTGTTCCACCGGCACGCGCCCACCACTCATCTGGCGGTACAGGTGCGCCGAGATGAGCACGCTCACCGGCATGAAGATGACCAGACCGAGCAGCAGTGTCAACGGCACGGCGATCACGATGACCACCGTGGACAGGATGCTGTAGAGCAGCAGCTTGGGGTAATTGCGGGCCGCATCGGACACTCCGCGGGTGATGGCCCCCATCGCGTTCTCGCGTCCGTCGGAGGTGTAATAGATCCAGTAACTGTACAACGGACTGAGCAGACCGGAGATGACCAGCAACACCAACAGGCGGGTGAACACCGCGCTCTCCACCGCAACCTCACCGGTCATCTCATTGACGGTCACCAACTCCGAGGTATCACCCTGGATGACGAGGCTGACCACAAACCCCACCACCGTGATGATGACCAGGAGGGTGACGGTCTGCCCCACGTTGATCGGGCGGAAGAACTCCGGCACCCGCGCACGGCGCCCATCGGTTTCGATGAGCGCCCCCCGGATCACGCAGATTGCGATCGCCCAGACGATCACCGAGGTCACCAGGTTGAGGATGACATTGGCCGGGGACAGCGGATCATTGTTCATCGCGGCATCCGGGCTGATGGCGAACATCATGAATCCCAGGAGTGTGGACAAGACGATGAACAACAACCCCACCAGGACGGTGCCGAGGATCCACACCGCCGGATTGGCGAACACCGCCTTGAACCCGAACCGCACGGCACGCATCACGTTCACCCGACCATTGGTGCTTTCCAGGGGGGTGCCGCCCTCATCCTGTCCGGTGTACTGCCCGAACGTCCCCTGGCCATAACCGGTGTAGGCATCATCGCGCGGACTGTAACCCTGGTAGCCACCGCCCGGATAGGGTTCATAACCGGAGTACGCCGGTCCCCCGGTGTCCCCGCCACCCTGCGGGTAACCTCCTCCCCCGTTACCACCGGCGCCGTATCCGGGATTGAATCCGCCCGGGGCATCCTCCGGGTGGCTGGTGCGGTGATAACGCTTGGGGGTGTCCCCATCACCACGGTTGTGCCCCTCACCGCGCTGGTAGCCATCGGGATCATGAGATGGTGTCTGTTCACCCCTGTTGTCCGGATCAGAATCACGGTGGTTGCCCCGACCGTCACCGAACTCCGGGTCTGATTCCGGGCCCTGGCCCGGTGTGTTCTCATCGCGGGTCATGGTTATCCATCTCTCCTCTTCCTCGACTGACGCCAGGTACCACCCCGGGCACCCCGGTTCACTCACCGGGGGTCGGGGCAACCGTGGCGCACGACGCATTCTGATTTCAGGGTACTCGCAGCCGAACTCGAATGAGCAGCGGGGAGCAAGTAGAATGACCAGCTAGCCATGACTACACCTGAGAACACTCCCACGCGAGCTGAACTGTACGAACTCCTCGACGGGGTTTCGCTCACCGATGAACGGTCTTTCCGCCGTCGACTCCAGAAGGCCCGGTCCCCCAGGGCACTGACCGCCATCCGCACAGACATCGACAAGGCCCGTCAGCGCGTTGAGGCCCGTGCTGCCCTCGTGCCCGAGATCACCTACCCGCAGTCATTGCCTGTCAGTGCGCGCCGGGAGGATATCGCCGAGGCGATCAGCGAGAACCAGGTGGTCATCATCGCCGGTGAGACCGGTTCGGGTAAAACCACCCAGATCCCGAAGATCTGTCTCGAACTGGGACGCGGGCGCAGGGGTCTTATCGGCCACACGCAGCCGCGTCGATTAGCAGCACGCACCGTCGCCGAGCGCATCGCAGATGAGCTCGGACAGGGTATCGGCGAGACCGTCGGCTATGCCATCCGTTTTGATGACCGTGTGTCCCCCTCCACCTCGGTCAAGCTCATGACGGACGGCATTCTGCTGGCGGAGATGCAGCGCGACCGTTTCCTCAATGCCTATGACACGATCATCATCGACGAGGCGCACGAACGTTCCCTCAATATCGATTTCCTGCTGGGGTACCTACGCCAACTGCTGCCGAAACGCCCCGATCTCAAGGTCATCATCACCTCCGCGACGATCGACCCGGAGCGTTTCGCCACCCACTTCGCCGACGCTGAGGGCAAACCGGCGCCGATCATCGAGGTCTCCGGACGCACCTTTCCCGTGGAGATCCGGTACCGCCCACTCGAGGTGGTCCAGGGTGACAAGGTCATCGACATCGACCCGCTCGATGGACTGTGTGATGCCATCGAGGAACTCATGGCGGAGGGGCCCGGTGACATCCTGTGTTTCTTCCCCGGTGAACGCGATATCCGTGATGCCATGGAGATCATTGAGGGACGCAGATGGAAGGGGGTGGAGGTCACACCGCTGTTTGGCCGGTTGTCCAACGAGGAACAGCACCGTGTGTTCCGTCCCCATTCAGGTCGTCGGATCGTCCTGTCCACCAATATCGCGGAGACGTCACTGACCGTCCCGGGTATCCACTATGTCGTGGACACCGGTACCGCACGCATCTCGCGGTACTCGGTACGCACCAAGGTGCAGCGACTGCCGATCGAGCCGATCTCACAGGCCAGCGCGAATCAGCGGTCGGGTCGTTGTGGTCGTGTCGCCGACGGCATCGCCATCCGCCTGTACTCCGAGGAGGATTTCGAATCCCGTCCGGAGTTCACCGACCCGGAGATCCTGCGCACCAACCTGGCCAGTGTCATCCTCCGGATGGCTTCGCTGCGTCTGGGGGATATCACCGACTTCCCCTTCGTGCAGGCACCCGAGCAACGCTCGATCCGCGATGGTCTGCTGCTGCTCCATGAGCTCGGTGCCCTCGCGGAGGACGTGGCCGAGGACGGTTCGCCACAGCTCACCCCGATCGGCCGGGACCTGGCGCAGATTCCGGTGGATCCGCGCATGGCCCGCATGTTGGTGGAGGCCCACCGCCTCGGGGCGCTGCATCCGGTCATGATCATCGTGGCCGCCATGACCATCCAGGATGTCCGGGAACGCCCCCTGGAGTTCCAGGCGCAGGCGGATCAGGCCCACGCGCGATTCAAGGAGATCACCAGTGATTTCCTCAGCTACCTCAAGCTGTGGGAGTACATCAGCGACCAACGTGACAACACCAGCGGAAACGCCTTCCGGAAGCAGATGAAGAAGGAATTCCTCCACTACATGCGTATCCGCGAGTGGTGGGATCTGGTCCGCCAGCTGGAGCAGGTCGGCCTGCAGCTGGGGTGGTCGGCCAAGGAGAATGTCGCCGGCACCGCCAGCCCCGATATCATCCACCAGTCCCTCCTGTCGGGTCTGTTGTCACAGATCGGCGCCCGCGACGGTGACAGCAGGGAGTTTTCCGGTTCGCGGGGCACGAAGTTCATGATCTTCCCCGGCTCACCGTTGTCGAAGAAGCCACCCCAGTTCATCATGGCGGGACAACTGGTGGAGACCTCGCGCCTGTGGGCCCGTGATGTGGCGAAGATCGAACCCGAGTGGGTCGAGAAGATCGCCGGCCCCCTGTTGAAACACCAGTATTCCGAACCGCACTGGTCCACCAAGCGCGGCGCGGCGATGGCCCATCAGAAGTCCACGCTCTACGGTGTCACGATCATCGCCGACAAGGTGGTGCCCTATCACCGGGTGGATCCGGCGGCAGCCCGCGACATGTTCATCCGTCATGCCCTCGTCCAGGGTGAGTGGACCACCCATCACCGCTTCTTCCATGACAACGCGGCCAAACTGGAGGACATCGCCGAGTTGGAGGCCAAGGCCCGGCGCCGTGACATCATCGTCGACGAGGACACCCTCTTCGACTTCTACGATTCCCGTCTCCCGGAGACCATCACCACCTCCCGGCACTTCGATTCCTGGTGGAAGAAGACCTCCAGAAACCAGCCGGACCTGCTGGATTTCGATCCGGAGAAACTGGTCAATGCGGATGCGGGGGTCATCCCCGAGGAGGCATTCCCCGACAGGTGGGAAAAGGGCGGCCTGATCTTCGACCTGAGCTACCACTTCGAACCGGGCCACCGCGACGATGGTGTCACCGTCCTCATTCCGGTGCCGGTTCTCGGCGGGTTGGACAACGAGGGGTTCGACTGGCTCGTCCCCGGCGTCCGTCTCGACCTGGTCACCGAGCTCATCCGCACCCTGCCCAAGGCTTTACGACGCACGGTTGTCCCCGCCCCGGATTTCGCCCGCCGGGCGCTGCCCCTACTGCACCCCTATGCCTCCCCCCTGACCTCCCAGCTGGCTGACGCACTGCGGTCACTCGGTGGCAGTGGCATCAATGCGTCCGATTTCTCCCCGGGAAAGCTACCCGACCATCTACGGATCACCTACGCCGCGGTGGACAAGCGGGGGAAGATCATCGACCGGGACAAGGATCTGACCGCGTTGAAGGAACGACGCGCATCACAGATCCGTGCGTCGGTGTCCCGGGTGGCGCGCACCTCGGAGCAGGACGAGGTTCCATCCTGGACCAGGGAGACCCTGGGCACGATCGATGAGGAGATCGACACCACGGTGGACGGTCAGAAGGTCACCGCCTTCCCCGCCCTGGTGGTGACCCCGACAGGGGTGTCGGTCAAGGTGTTCCCCACCCGGGCCGCCGCCGATGCCTCCATGGTCACCTCCACGCTCACGCTGTTGATGCGGGAGATCGAGGTCAACCCGAAGCAGATGCTCAAGGGACTTCCCCTGCAACAGAGAGTTGCGGTGGACAACTATCCGCACGGCGGTTCCGAGGGCCTGGTCGCTGATGCACGCGTCGCGGCCATCCGTGACCTCATGTTCGCTCATGGCGGTGCAGTGCGTACCCCGGAGGAATTTGAGAAGCTGTTGGCGACGGTCAAGCCTGCCGTGGCGGGGGAGGTGCGGCGAACAATTGTGGAGCTGGCTCCGGCCCTGGTGCGCTTCGCCAACATCACTGCGGAGCTGGAGGGATGGACAGGACCGGCCATCGATGACATGACCGCCCAGCTGGAGTTCCTCCTGCCCGCACATGCCATCAGTATCCACGGGGCCCAGCGCCTGCGTCACCTCCCCCGTTATCTCCATGCCATGGCCATACGCCTGGAGGAGATGAACCGGGATCCGGACCGGGACGCTGACCGACAGGACGAGATCCAGGGGGTGGAGAAGTATCTGGAGGACCGCCTGGCCAAGCTGCCGAGCAATCGCCGTAACACCCGTGAGGTCAGGGACATCAGGTGGCAGATCCAGGAGCTGCGGGTGAGTCTGTTCGCCCAGCGCCTGGGCACCCCCAAACCGGTGTCGGCTCAGCGCGTGAGGAAGATGGTCGACAAACTGCGCTGATCTACCCCTGTTGGACCTGTTTTTCCCTGCTCTGACGTCGCATCAACCGGATCTCCTTCTCGAAGTCATCGGCACTCTCGAACGACTTATACACAGAGGCGAAACGGAGGTAGGCCACCTCATCCAGCTCACGGAGGGGGTCGAGGATGGCCAGACCGATGTCATTGGCACGAACCTGGGAACTACCGCTGCTTCGGACTGTTTCCTCGACCTGCTGGGCGAGGCGTTTGAGGGAATCATCGGAGACATCCCGCCCCTGACAGGCCCGGCGTACACCGGTGACCACCTTCTCCCTGCTGAATGGTTCTGTCACTCCATTGCGTTTGAGCACCAGCAGGACGGCTTTTTCAATGGTGGTGAACCGTCCCTGGCACTGACTACATTCCCGTCGGCGACGAATCGCACTTCCCGCCTCGATGACGCGGGAATCAATGACCCTGGAATGACCGTGCTGACAAAACGGGCAGTACATGCGTGTGATCCTTCCCTCAGCATCTCCCACACCCCGGTGGAGGGGGACGCTCACAGTCAGTCTAGATGATTAAGTCCTATTGATTTTTAGTGGTCGTAGGCGATCAGGGAGCGTTTGTTGGGGGCGTCGATGAGCCAGTTGTGCCAGATCCCGGCGGCCAGGGCCAAAAGTTTCGCGGCGACTCGGGCGTAGACGCCTTCGACGGTGCGCCCGCCGTGCTGCTCGAGGCCGAGTTGGCCTTTAAGCGTGTCGAAGACGGACTCGACCCACTGGCGGATACCACCGAGGGCCCCGAACCGGGGCTTTTCATCCTTGCGGTCGGGACGGACGAGGTGGGCGCCAAGCTCGTCGGTGACAAACGCCTCGAACTCTTTCCCGGCGAAGCCCTTGTCCGCCAGGATGACCTGCCCGTCGCGCACCAGATGACAGTCATGATCAAGCAGGACCTGGGTGGTTTCCCGCTCGCCGATCTTCGGGTTGGCCAGCCCCCAGATCACCGGCATCCCGTCCGGGGTGCAGACCAGATACAGGCGAAAACCCCAGAAGAACCTCGAATGCGAAGCGCAGTAGCCGTAGCCGGCATGCCCGACCAGGTCAGAGCGTTTGACTGTCTCTCTTGAGGTGCCGCAGGGTACCGGGGTGGAGTCGAGTAGTCGCAGGATCTCGTGCCAGGAGGCGGTGTCTTTGGCCAGGGCGGTGATCACCGCGCTGATCAACGGGCCGGCGGCCCGGATGCGCTTGTTGTAGCCCGATTGTTGGGGCATCGCCGGGAACATTCCGGTCAGGTGTGCCCGGGCGTAGCGCACCCATCGGGATTCTGAGGAGGATCCGTGCAGCAGGTGTTGGGCGACGGCCAGGCACAGCAGTTCGGCGTCATCGAGGGCTGGTCGGCGCCCTGGGCGGTGAGTCCGGTCGTAGTCCAGATCGGGCAGGACACGGTCGACCAGGGTGACGTAGAGTGTGGTCAGGAGAGTGTTTAGTTTGTTGTTCACACCAAAAACTCAAGCACTCTCCGCCCTCGTTGAACAGACCTGCGCGCGAGAGTCCTAATAGGACTTACTCATCTAGGTCACCGGGCCACCCGTTCCCCACACTCATCGCTGACCACCCAGGGAATGGGGGTCAATGTCCAGTCCAACCATCTGGGTTTCGCTGTAGGTGGGCAGGGCTTCCTCCTGCCCGGTTTGGGACAGGAGGATCCCGGCGACGATCACCAGCCCGAAGAAGGCCCCACCCGCCCACTGTTTGAGGTTGTCACTAATCGAACGCGATAGGTGATTGTCAGTCCGGAGGGTCACATCCACGCGGGGTGCCTCCCCCACGGAGCGCAGCGGGGTGTTCGAATGGATCCCGCGTGCCGGGTGACGGTGCTCATTTCCGTAATAATCCTTCCTATTCGAATTTCTAAGCGTTCGAACATGCACTGGATTTGACTGGAAAATCTGCGCGCGCCCACCACCCCATACCGCAGCGGGTGGCACGACCACACCACCTCGCCCTTTACCGCCTCGACCACCCTGACCAGCTGTTATGGAAATAGCCATGATCCTGCCCCTTTCGCCTGGAGATATTCTACAAACCCGGCCCACCACCATCGAACACCGTTATCGTTCACATGTTCGACTAAATTCTCCTCTCGATTTATAGCAGCTGGAAAGAATGATGTCTACATCCGGGCCGAAAAAGTCGAACACTCGTACCATTTCCCCAGGCGAACATGTATGGTTGAGACAACGGAACCCATAAGAACGGTTCGAACAGTCCCCCGCTTCGCACCAGCTACCCACCGACCCGGCCGCATCCCGGGATCGGACCAATGGTCGAAACCACCCGGACACCGATAACCATCAACTGGAAGGACCTCTACCCCATGGCCACCGAGAAGACCCCCAAGGCCCGAGGCAGTCGGGGCAGCCGCACGGTGACGATGCTGCCCAACGGTAAACCCGATCCCGCCAGCCTCTCCGACCGTCAGCGCAGGATCCTCGAAGTTATCCGGGATGCCGTCGTGCTCCGGGGTTACCCACCGAGCATCCGCGAAATTGGTGATGCGGCAGGTCTGCAGTCCACCTCATCCGTGGCCTACCAGCTGAAAGAACTGGAGAAGAAGGGCTTTCTCCGCAGGGACCCGAATAAGCCCCGCGCTGTTGACGTCCGGCATCTCCCGGAGACCGACAACCGCACCAAGGCCGGACCGAAAGCCAAGGCCCGCCCCACCGCCGGCGCCTCCCCGCAGCCAGAGCTTGCCAGCAGCACCTCATTCATCCCCGTCGTGGGCAAGATCGCCGCGGGCAGCCCCATCCTGGCTGAGCAGAACATCGAGGAGTACTATCCCCTCCCCGCCGACATCGTCGGAGACGGTGAACTCTACATGCTGCAGGTAGTCGGCGAGTCCATGCGGGACGCGGGCATCCTCGACGGTGACTGGGTTGTGGTACGTTCCCAGCCGGTTGCAGAGCAGGGGGAATTCGTCGCCGCCATGATCGAGGGGGAGGCAACAGTCAAGGAGTTCCACAAGGACGCCTCCGGCATCTGGCTGCTGCCCCATAATGATTCCTTCGCCCCGATCCCGGCGGAGAACGCGGAGATCATGGGCAAGGTTGTCTCGGTGATGCGCAAACTCTAGCTCCACCCGTGGACTACCCTGTTCGCCTGATCCCTCTCGGTGCGAACGGGGTTTTTGCTTTTCTGACCACATTCGGGGGTGGATGGAAGAAGTCAACCCCGTGAATCCAATAGTGGTTTTAGTGTGGATTTGGCGTGCTCTTAGACCATTTTCCACATTCTTCCTGCCCGATCTAGTGAGATTTCCCCTTCTTATCACGCCCCACATGACAACTTTTCATAGGATTCGGGCGTTGGATAGTGCGATAATGGAAAACAATAACGGGCATATATCTCAAAATGTCTTTTTGCTTTAAGGAGTGGCATGTACGCAGAGGAACGACGTCGTCAAATCGCCTCATTGACGGCGGTTGAGGGTCGGGTGAATGTCACTGAGCTGGCGGGGCGGTTCGACGTGACAGCTGAGACCATCCGCAGGGATCTCGCGGTGTTGGATAGGGAGGGCATCGTCCACCGCGTACACGGAGGCGCTGTCGCAACCCAGTCCTTCCAGACCACGGAGCTCAGCCTGGACACCCGCTTCCGGTCCGCCTCATCCGCCAAATACTCCATCGCGAAGGCTGCAATGCAGTTTCTGCCCCCGGCGAATGGTGGCATGTTCCTCGATGCCGGAACCACCGTCACCGCTCTGGCGGACCTGATTGCTGAACACCCTAACGCCAAACACTGGTCGATTGTCACCAACTGTCTGCCTATCGCCCTCAGCCTGGCTAACGCCGGCCTCGATGAGGTTCAGCTGTTGGGGGGCAGCGTGCGTGCGATCACCCAGGCGGTGGTGGGTGACACCGCGCTGAGGACACTCGCCCTCATGCGGGCGGATGTTGTGTTCATCGGTACCAATGCCCTCACGCTGGATCACGGACTCTCCACCGCGGACTCCCAGGAGGCCGCCATGAAATCAGCGATGATCACCAATGCTCACAAAGTGGTGGTGCTCTGTGACTCCACGAAGATGGGCACGGATTACCTGGTCAGTTTCGGCTCCATCGATGATATCGATGTGGTGGTCACCGACTCCGGCGCACCGGAGTCCTTCGTGCAACAGTTGCGCGAACGCGATGTTGAGGTGGTGATCGCGGAATGATCCTCACCGTCACCGCCAGCCCCTATCTGCTGAGCACCAATGACCTCTCCGGCCCCATCGAGATCGGTGGGGTCAACGCCATGTCCCAGGCGGCAACCGTCGCCGGGGGATTCGGAGCCGGGGTGGCCAACACCCTGTTCCTCGGCGGTATGGAGACACTCAGTATCTTCCCCGCACCGGAGATCTCCCATTATCTGCGTCTGGTGAAGATGTCCGGTCTCCCCTACGAGATCATCCCCGTCGCCGGCCCCATCCCGATGCATCTGACCATGCGTGATCAGGAGGGCGCGGAGACTGAGTTCAAGAACTCGCCCATGCCGCTGGACGTATCACAGCTGGCCATGCTGCGGGATCTGGTGGTGAGAAAAGCCGAGGATGCTGACTGGGTTCTCCTGGGGGGTGAACTCCCATCGATCGCACCCGCTGCATGGTTCGTCGATGTGGTCAGATCGCTGACCCTGTACCACCCGCAGGTCAGGGTAGCCATCTCCACCACCGGAGCTCCGCTCAGGGCGGTGATCCGACAGCTGGCAGCCTCGCAGCCCCACCTGCTGGTGCTCACCGGTGAGGATCTGGAGATCAGCTGTGGCAAAGAACCAGGCGAGCTCAAGGCGGCGTGGAGCGCCGGGGACATCACCACGGTGGTTGATGTTGCGCGCGGGCTCATCGACAGGGGCATTTCGGAGCTGCTCATCACGGTCAACCGGGGTGAAGCCATCCACATCACCGGTGATGATGTCTATGTCGCCTCGTTCACAGGGACCCCGGGGAAACAGGGAGTGTCGTGGCGGGAGTCCTTCGTGGCGGGTTTCCTCTCGGCAGCCAAGCAGGAGCGCTCCCCCGAGGAGCAGCTGTCCTATGCTGTGGCATATGCCAATGCCACGGGTAGCGAATGGGACAATTTCATCCCCACCCCGGACCGTGTCAGCCCCAGAGAGGTGACCGTGGTCCGACACCGGTGAGCCGTCATCCAACAGGGTGCAGAACTCGCATGATCCCAGCACCACCTCGTTGCATGGGGTGCTGGGATCAGCCTTGTAGCCGGTGGGTTCTACCCCGGCTGTCCGGCAGCAATGGCTGCCCGCACAGCCTCGCGTGCCCGTAGGGCATCCTCGGCATCAAGTGCCGCCACTGCCGCCTGACGGCAGGTGGCGAGATCCACCTCAGCCAGCTGAGCTCCCACCCCCGCGAGAGCGGTGGAGGCTGCCGACAGGGAGTTCACCCCCAGTCCGGTGAGGACCACAGCCAGCAGCGGATCAGCCGCAGCCTCACCACAGATACCCACGGGCACATCCTGGCGTTGGCCTTCATCACAGGTCATCTTGATCAGACGAAGGACCGCGGGTTGCCACGGATCGGTCAGGGAGGCCAGGCTGGGGGCCATGCGGTCGGCCGCCATCGCATACTGGGTCAGGTCATTGGTGCCGATGGAGACGAAGTCCAGGTGGGGCATGATCTTATCGGCCATCAGTGCGGCGGCGGGAACCTCGATCATCGCGCCGGGGATCAACCCGCGTTCACGGCATAAGCGGGCAAACCACTTCGCCTCCCCGACGGTGGCGACCATCGGTGCCATCACCCAGGTGGGGGCTGTGTCATCCCGGCCGAGCTCCGTGGCAGCCCGGGCGATCGCGTCGAGCTGTCGGGTCAGCAGACCCTCGTTGTCAAAGGCGATGCGCAGACCACGGACGCCGAGGGACGGGTTCATCTCCTCGGGCATGGAGGTGAAGGGAACGGGTTTGTCGGAGCCTGCATCCAGGGTGCGGACAACCACCTTGGACTCCGGGAATGCCTCCAACACCCGTGCGTAGATATCCGCCTGTTCCTCCACCGAGGGTTCCTCGGTGGAGGACAGGAAGCACAGTTCGGTGCGGAAGAGGCCGATGCCCTCGGCCACGGTGGTGGAGGCGGTCCGTGCGGTGGCACCATCCTGGACATTGGCCAGCAGCTGGACACGGTGCCCGTCGCGGGTCTGGGCGGGCCCTGTCCACTGCGCTATCTTGGCCGCCCGCGCCCGGGACTCCTCCACCTGTGCCAGTGCCATGTCCTCATCGGGATTAACCAGGACGGTGCCCAGGGAACCGTCGATAAGCACCTTCGTTCCGGAGCTGATCCGTTTGATGCCGGCACCGGCGGCCACGATGCAGGGGACGTTGAGCTGGCGGGCGATGATGGCGGTGTGGCTGGTGGGTCCCCCGAGTTCGGTGACCAGGCCGATGAAGAGGTCAGTGTCCAGCGCCGCGGTGTCCGCCGGGGAGAGATCCTCGGCGAATAGGATCACCTGGCCGTCCACGGCGGGAAGGCCTGGCTCGGGCTCACCACGCAGCTCCGCGATGACGCGGTCCCGGATATCACGGAGGTCCGTGATGCGCTCCGCGATGATACCGCCGGCTTTCTCGAACATCTCGATGAACTTATCGGTGGCCAGCACCGTGGCGTATTCAGCCGGGTGACCACCCTTGATGTTCTTGGCCACGGCCCGGCGCCAACCGCGGTCGTCGACCATGCCCGCCGTGGCTTTCAACACCTCGGAGGCCGCACCGGTCACGGATTCGGACCGCGCGAGCAGACGGGACGAGACAGTGTCCGCTGCCACGGTAAAACGGCTCTGTTCATTTTCCCGGCCATCCTCCGGGATCTCCGCCCCCGCGGTTGGCAGCGCGGGTCGTGGAGTGATCCACACGGCACGGGCATACCGGACGCCCCCGACCACACCAGTGCCCTTGAATGAAGTGTCATGACTCACATCGGCCACGTTAGCCACCTGCCCTCACGATAGAGATATCTTTTCTTCAAGATCACCACAAAATCCACAATTTCGCAACAAATCCAACACGCCCATATTGACAAACAAACATGCATCAACATAAATTAACAGTTAATGGGTCACACTTCTTCAATTATTGAGATCTGTAACACATTGCATACCCGTCTATGTTTGGCATTGGTGGGCACCGGTGAGCGGGAGCATGTCCGGTCACGCAGGACCACCTGATGCCGTGGGTTGGGCGACATGGTCCCCAACGGGAATCCTGCGGAAAACCGGGTTTCCCCATTCCAGGCGCCAACAGGCCCCTACAGGCCTCTACAGGCACAACAGGTCCGAACAACTCATCAACCCCGGAGGTGGGTATGGTCTCCGTTCGCGGGCGACAGACTGGGATCCTCGCGATCCTGGCGCACACGGGCCGGGTCGGGGTCGGCATGCTCGCCGAGCACTTCGGGGTGACCTCCGAAACCATCCGGCGTGATCTGCGGGTGCTGGAGGACCGTGGCCAGCTCCAGCGGGTCCACGGGGGTGCCATCCCACCCGGGAAGGGGGTCCACATCACAACCCCCCAGCCCGACTCCACCACGGATGTCATCGCACTGGCCCGGTTGGCCGTCGATTTCATCCAACCGGACACCCGGGGCATCTTCCTGGACTCCGGCCCGGTGGCCCTGGCCCTCGCCGCCGTTCTCGGGGAGATCCACGGCGACGGCAGGTGGACGGTGGTCACCACCTCCCCGGCCGCCGGCATGATCCTCGCCCGGGCAGGCATGCCCCGAATCACCATGACCGGTGGGCGGATGTCCCGGGGGAGTCAATCCCTCACCGGCAGGACAGCGGTGGAGATGATCACGGCCCTCCGCGCCGAGATCTCCTTCATCTGTCCCGATGGTCTGGTGGATGCCCACAGTGTCACCGCCCTTGATCCGGCTGCCGGGGCGACCCGGCGCGCCATGATCACCAATTCCTCGTTCACCGTGATGGTTCTCCCCGCGACCTCACTGAGGCAACCCCGGGGTATCGCCTTCGGTGCTCTCTCCGAGGCTGATGTGGTGGTCACGGATGCCGATCCCGCCACTTCCCCACTCATATTCCCGTCCGCTAGCAATACTCAGGTGGTTACCCCTTGATTGTCACACTGACACCCAATCCCAGCATCGACTCAACCCTCGCCCTCGGTGGCGAACTGACCCGCGGTGAGGTGCAGCGCCTGGAGTCCGTCACCGCGGTGGCCGGTGGCAAGGGCATCAATGTCGCGCACGCGGTCTTCCTGGCCGGCGTGGATACCGTGGCGCTCTTCCCCGCGGGACGTCTTGATCCCTTCGTCCCCCTGGTCCGGGAGATCGGTTTCCCCATCGAGACCGTCCTCATCCCCACCAATGTCCGCACCAACACCACCATCACGGAACCGGATGGCACGACCACCAAACTCAACGGGCCGGGTGCCCCCCTGAGCCAGGCGCATGTCACCCGGTTGGAGAGAACGCTTGTCGACGCCCTCAGCGCGGATGTCACCTGGGTCGTGCTGGCCGGTTCACTCCCTCCGGGCGCTCCCCTCGACTGGTATTCGCGCCTGACCGCCCTGGTTCACCGCGCCTGCCCCGGTGCCCGCGTGGCGGTGGACACCTCCGATGCACCGCTGCAGGAACTGGGCAGGCACCTGGATGAGCCCGGTGCCGCGCCGAACCTGATCAAACCGAATGGCCGGGAGCTGGGTCAGCTGGTCGGTGTGGATGGTCAGGAACTTGAGGACAGGGCCCGCGGGGGTGACTACGCCCCCATCATCGACTGTGCGACCGTGCTGGTTGAACGCGGCATCGAACAGGTACTGGTCACTCTCGGTGAGGCGGGGGCGGTGCTGGTCAATACCGAGGGTGCCTGGGTGTCCTCCACCCCGGAGATCACCGCGGTCTCCACCGTGGGTGCGGGTGACTGCGCCCTGGCGGGTTTCGTCCTCGCCAGGACCCGTGGCCTGTCCATCCCCGATTCCGTTCTCCATGCGGTCGCCTACGGCTCGGCAGCCACCGCCCTGCCGGGCACCACCATTCCACGTCCCGATCAGATCACCACCAAGGGTGCCGAGGTCAAGAAAGCTGTTTAGGAAAAATACCTATGAATAACGTCATTAACACCTCACTGGTGAGGCTGGATGTCGATTTCGGTGCCACGGCCACCGAGGTCATCAATAATCTCGCCTCCGTCGTCCACTCCGCCGGCCGTGCCGGTTCCGCGGAGGCCCTGGCGGCGGATGCCCTGGAGCGGGAGGCGAAATCCGGAACCGGTGTCCCCGGTGGTGTGGCCATCCCCCACTGCCGTTCCGAGTCCGTGGAGACCGCCACCCTGGCGTTTGCCCGCCTGAGCCGACCGGTTGATTTCAGCGGCCCCGATGGTGATGCCAACATCGTCTTCCTCATCGCCGCGCCCGCCGGTGGTGGCAAGGAACATCTGAAGATCCTGTCCAAACTCGCCAGGAACCTGGTGAAGAAGGATTTCATCGATGCGCTCAACACCGCCCGGACCGAGGAGGAGATCGTCGAGCTTGTCGACGCCGTCCTCAACCCCGCCCCGAAGGAGACCGCACCGGTGCGGGAATCGGTGGCCACGGAGGCGTCGACAAGCATCACCCGCATCGTCGCGGTGACCGCCTGCCCGACCGGTATCGCCCACACCTACATGGCCGCCGATGCACTGAAGCAGCACGCCGACGGTCGCGATGATGTGGACTTGCACGTGGAAACCCAGGGATCATCCGCGGTGACCCCACTGGATCCCGCCATCATCGAAGCTGCTGACGCCGTCATCTTCGCCACCGATGTCGGGGTCAAGGACCGCGAACGTTTCGCCGGCAAACCGGTCATCGAATCGGGTGTCAAACGCGCCATCAACGAACCCGCTGTGATGATCGACGAGGCCATCACCGCCGCACGCAACCCGAACGCCCGGCGCGTCTCCGGCGCGAAGACCGCCACCACCCCGGGTGAGGAAACCGGTGCCCAGCTCGGCTGGGGCAAGCGCATCCAGCAGGCGGTGATGACCGGTGTGTCCTATATGGTGCCGTTTGTCGCCGCCGGTGGTCTGCTGCTGGCCCTGGGATTCCTCTTCGGTGGTTATGACATGGCCAATGGCTGGTCGGCCATCGCCACGAATCATTCCCTGACCAACCTCCCGGGTAATACCGTTGAGGTCGACGGGGAGATGATGGAGTTCGCCCGTTCCGGATTCCTGCTCTACCTGGGCGCCGTACTCTTCGCCACCGGTCAAGGAGCCATGGGCTTCATCGTCGCCGCGCTGTCCGGCTACACCGCCTATGCCCTGGCCGGTCGCCCCGGCATCGCACCGGGTTTTGTCGGTGGCGCGATCTCCGTGGCCATCGGCGCAGGCTTCATCGGTGGCCTGGTCACCGGTATCCTCGCCGGTCTCATCGCCGCATGGATCGGTTCCTGGAAGGTGCCGCGCGTGGTGCAGTCGCTGATGCCGGTGGTGATCATCCCACTGCTGACCTCACTGGTGGTGGGTCTGGTGATGTACCTGCTTCTCGGTCGTCCGCTGGCGTGGATCATGACCTCGCTGCAGGACTGGCTGGGTTCCATGTCCGGATCCTCCGCAGTGGTTCTCGGTATCATCCTGGGCCTGATGATGTGCTTCGATCTCGGTGGCCCGGTCAACAAGGCCGCCTACCTCTTCGCCACCGCAGGCCTGTCCACCGGTGACGAGGCCTCCCTCCAGATCATGGCCACTGTGATGGCCGCGGGTATGGTTCCGCCTATCGCGATGTCGCTGGCCACCATCCTGCGCGCCCGCCTGTTCACCCCCGCTGAACAGGAGAACGGCAAGTCCTCGTGGCTACTGGGTCTGGCCTTCATCTCCGAGGGTGCAATCCCGTTCGCCGCGGCCGATCCCCTGCGTGTGATCCCGTCGATGATGCTCGGTGGAGCCACCACCGGTGCCATCTCCATGGCCCTGGGTGTCGGCTCCCGCGCGCCACACGGTGGTATCTTCGTGATCTGGGCTATTGAACCGTGGTGGGGTTGGCTCATCGCCCTGATTGCAGGCACCGCGGTGTCCACCATCGCGGTGGTGGCCCTCAAACAGTTCTGGCCCAACAAGGCAGTTGAAGCTGCCGCGGCGGCTGCTGCAACGCAGACCGGTGCACCCGGGTCAACCCCCGCGACGGCCTGATTCCTACCCGGGCAGTCGTGGCGCCCCTGTTCGGGCATCACTAGACTTGAAACACAACATACCGGGCCCCACGCCCCAACCGGGGTGGGCCCCCAACCGCACCTTTCCACCGGATGTCCTCCGGTTCCCCGAGGTGCAGAGAAAGGATTTCCCATGGCTTCCAAAACCGTTACCGTTGGTTCCTCCGTCGGCCTGCATGCACGCCCCGCCTCGCTGATCGCCGAGGCCGCCGCAGAATTCGATGATGAGATCCTGCTGACCCTCGTTGGTTCCGACGATGACGAGGAAACCGATGCTTCCTCCTCCCTCATGATCATGGCACTGGGCGCGGAACACGGTGATCAGGTCACCGTCACCTCCGACAACCCCGAGGCCGTGGAGAAGATCGCCTCCATGATCGAGCAGGATCTGGACGCCGAGTAGTATCGGACCAGCCTCCTGCACCAACAATGATCCCGGGCGGGATCCGGGACGGCCCACCGTTGATGGTGGGCTATCCGGATCCCGCCCGGGATCGTTTCATGAGGGGGGCTGCGGTGGTGTCCGTCAGACGTGGGCCGGCACCTGGCAGACCTGCACGAAGACATCGGTGATCATGGTCTCCGGATTCTGCGTGGAGCACGGCGTGGTGACATACTCCTCCCAGCCGACGGTGACCGCGGGCAACCTGCACCCGAGCTCCTCGATCTCGGTGAACGCCTGGTTCCAGGTCTCCTGCAGGCCATCGTAGGCGCCGGTGTGGCGACTGTGGAAGGTTTTCATATCGCGGAAATGATGGAGGACGATATCATCGATGTCCCCGCCGGACTGGCTGAGCGCACCTCGACGCAGGGTGTCCGCCTGCACCGGGGATACGGGGAAACCGACGAGGATGTCTACCGTGTCGGAGACCTCACCGAAGTAGTAGGCGCGGCCGGGCCCGGCCGGCTCAATGCCTTCAATGGTGAGCATTTTGCGGATCTCCGCGAAACCACGATCAAAGAGATCGGTGATCTCATCGGAGGAGATGATCACTCGGATACCCACCACATCATGGGCGGGGATCTTCTCAAACCGGGTATCAGTGAGCAATGTGGGCATTCCTAAGTTGACTCGTGCCGTCCCCGCCACCTCGGTGGTGTGCAGGGGCCGATCAGGTGATCCGATCGGGTGATGGAAAAGTAGAGTACACCCCTTTGGCCCCGGACAAAACCACCCCGGGACGGAAATCTCATACCCCGGTCATGAACAGGGTGTTTGTGTGAGAAGCCCCAGGGCCGGGTGGGTCAGTTGTAGAACTTTGCGCCCTTGCCCTCCCCCAGGGTGACATACAGCTTCTTCATCAGCGGGTACAGCACGATGATGCCGACCGAGCCCCAGGCGATACCCTCCAGGGTGACACCGAAGATGGTCAGGGTGAGGTTGCCGATACCGGCGACCAGGGCAACAGCAGCCATGGTCAGATTCACGGGATTGTTGAAGTTGACCCGGTTATCCTGCCAGATGCGGATACCCAGCATGCCGATGAGACCGTAGAGCACCAGCGTTGCTCCTCCCAGCACACCGACGGGGATGGTGAAGATCAGGGCACCGAATTTGGGGATGAATGCCAGGGCGATCGCGGTGAAGGCCGCGACCCAGTAGGCCGCGGTGGAGTAGACACGGGTGGCGGCCATGACACCGATGTTCTCCGCGTAGGTGGTGGTACCGGAACCGCCGAAACCACCAGCCACGGAGGTGGCCAGACCATCGGCGATGAGGGCATTTCCGGCCAGGTCGTCAAGGTTCTCCCCCGTCATCTCGGATACCGCCTTGACGTGTCCGATGTTCTCGGCCACCAGGACGATGACCACGGGCAGGGTCACCAGGATCGCCGAAAGCTGGAACTCCGGGGTATGGAACTGGGGCAGACCAATCCAGGAGGCGGAGCTGATCGCCTCGACGGAACCCTCCGCCAGGTTGTCGGTGAGGGCCGCGAACACCCAGCCGACCACGACACCGATGAGGATGCCCAGGCGCGCGACCATGCCGCGGCCCGCGACCGTGGCCAGCAGGATCACCATCAGGGTCACCGTGGCCACGAATGGCTGTGCCTGGTAGTTGCTCGCCGCTGTGGGCGCGAGATTCAGGCCGATCAGCGCGACGATCGCGCCGGTGACGGTCGGTGGCATGACAGCGTCAATGACCCGACGACCCGCTGCCTTCACCAGGAAACCGATGCCCATGAGGACCAGGCCGCTCACCAGCACCCCACCGATCTGGACGCTGATGCCCTGGGCCTGGGTGGCGGTCAACGGCGCGATGAAGGCGAAGGAGCTGCCGAGGTAGGAGGGAAGGCGGTTTCTGGTGATCAGCAGGAAGAAGATCGTTCCCAGACCGGAGAAGAGCAGGGTGGTGTTGACCGGGAACCCGGTCAGTGTCGGAACCAGCAGAGTGGCGCCGAACATGGCAACCACATGCTGCATCCCGATGCCGATGGTGCGACCCCAGCTCAGGCGCTCACGAGGAGCGACAACTGCGCCGGGCTCAATTTTTCTGCCGTCTCCATGGACGGTCCATCCCCAAGTAGAAGTCACGAGCACTCATTATCTGCTACGCGGGGCCTCCGGGGAAATCGGGAGGTGCGATCGTTGGAGGATCGTTACCTGCCGAGAACGCCCGATGGGTCAGTTCGGAGGTTTAACTGGCCGCTGCCTCATCGTCCTCATTGTGTGGGGCGTCCCCGGTGCCGGCATCCACCGCGTACTGCTTCAATTCTGCAGCCAGCTGGGCCGGGATGCGGACTTCCATGAGGGTGCCGTCAGCTGAGTACTCCTCGGACAGCACGGTTCCGTACTGGTGAATGCGGGAGACAATATCGCCCCGGGTGAAGGGGATCAACACCGTCAGGCGGGTGTCCCGGGAGTTGAGGAACAACTCGATGCGCGCCTCCAGCTCCTTGATGCCCTCACCCGTCAGGGCGGAGACGAACACCACATCATCGAGTGCGTGACGCAGCTCGGCCAGGGTGAGTGGATCGGCCTGGTCGATCTTGTTCACCACGATGATCTCCGGGGGTGGGGTCTCCCCGGTGGTGCGGATGATATCGCTGATGACACTGTTGACCGCCTCGATCTGCTTGAGCGGGAACGGGTCGGAGCCGTCCACCACATGCAGCATGAGATCAGCCTCCAGCACCTCCTCGAGGGTGGATTTGAACGCCTCCACCAGGGAGGTCGGCAGGTGCCGGATGAATCCGACGGTGTCGGTGAAGACAACATGGCGGCCATCGGCGAGTTCCGCCTTGCGGGTGGTGGGGTCCAGGGTGGCGAAGAGTGCGTCCTCGACGAGCACGCCCGCCCCCGTCATGGCGTTGATGAGGGAGGACTTGCCGGCATTGGTGTACCCCGCGATGGCGATCTGTGGGACCAGTGATTCCGAACGCTGTGAGCGTTTGATCCCACGGGCGGTGTCCATGCCCGAGAGTTCCCGGCGCAGCCGCGCCATGTCGGAGCGCAGACGACGGCGGTCCGCCTCGATCTTCGTCTCACCGGGACCACGCAGGCCCACACCGCCATTGGAACCGGCGCGACCGCCGGCCTGACGCGAGAGGTTGCCGCCCCAGCCACGGACACGGGTGATCAGGTATTCCATCTGCGCCAGCGCCACCTGAGCCTTACCCTCACGGGATTTGGCGTGCTGGGCGAAGATGTCCAACACCAGCATCGTGCGGTCAATGACCTTGATGTTGAGTTCGCGTTCCAGCGCGACCAGCTGGGAGGGGCTCAGTTCACCGTCGCAGACCACGGTGTCCGCACCGGTGGCCTCGATGATCTCCTTGAGTTCACGGACCTTGCCGGAACCGATATAGGTGCCGGGATCCGGCTTGTCACGCTTCTGGTAGAGCGATTCGATCACCTCGGCCCCGGCGGTGTCCGCCAGTGCGGCGAGTTCGGCGAGGCTGGCGTCGATCTCGGCGGTGGTGCCTTCGGTCCACACCCCGACGAGGATGACGCGCTCCAGGCGGAGCTTCCGGTACTCCACCTCGTAGATGTCCGCGGCATCATCGGAGTGGATGGTGGTCTCGCGACGTCTGATGGCCTCGCGGTCCTCGAGGTCGAGTTCACCGACCGAGGGGGTGTCACCGTCATGGGTGGATCGGGACTCGGCCGGGCGCCTGGTGGTGTCGGCGGGAATCAGACCCGAGAGGTCGAAACCGGTGGTTTCGGTGAGTGGCTCACGCTTGACATGGTCGTGGAAAGCCTGGGCGAGGAGGTCCTCGTGATTGATCTTGTTCTTTTCATCCATTGTTCACCATTGTTCCATGTATCTGACCTGCGTGGCCAGACCTTTCCCAACGCTGGTAGCGAACACAGGGCATCCACATCTGCCCGGCACCCCACCGCCGGGGTGGGGTTGCGGCCTGTGGCTCTGGCCCCTGAACATCCCGCGGGTCGTCGATATTCCCGAGAAAGCAGTGGTGACAGATCACGTACCCGCAACGTGACTCACGCCCGGTGCGCGGGATAGACTGTTGCGCATGATTAGTGACCTGAAGAGTATCGGCATGGACTTCGCCCGCTGGCAGGATGCGGTGGAGGCGGCCATCGCCTCCGAGCGCCTGGAGGTGACCGGTGAGGTGCGTGGCGGGCAGCTCATCCGGTTCTCGGATGAGTCCGGTGCCCAGATCAATATTCTGGCGGTGGAGCCGTTTGCCACCTTTGTGGGTTTCTCCTCCTCCACGGTGGCCTACGGCCATGTGAGCATGATCAATGATGTGTTGGCGCTCATCGACATCATTGACCCCTTCGGTAATAACGTCACCACCGTCACCGCCAACCTCGCTCAGGGCCCCCTGCTGGTCGATGAACCCGTCCAGCGGTGGCAGATGCTCGCCGTGACCGCCCTGGGTGTGGATGTCCAGGTGCACGCCAATGCCGATGAGTATCTGCTCAACGGTGGTGAGGTGGTGGGCATGCTCACCTCCGAAGGCGCCCTGCAGGTGGCAAGTGGCAGCGGTGCCACCGTCCCGGATGCCTCCGCGGAGTTCTCCGCCCGTGTGCTCTCCTCCGAGTACCGCACCAACGCCCTGACCGGCCAGCGGTTCATCCACGCCACCGTCGACGGTTATTTCGCCTTCGATCTGTGCCTGCCGGACGCCCCTGAGCTTCCCCCACGTGATTCCATCGTGTCAGGAAAGGTGCTGCTGGCCGCCTCCGTGATCCCCCAGGCCGGCGGTGGCTGCGGCAGTGACGGTGGCGGATGCGGTTCCGGTTCCTGTGGTTGCGGCGGACACTAGCTCCCACACGGTGAACCAGCCACCGGTCGGGGTGCTTCCTGCACCCCGGGCCGATCATCACTAGTGTGATGTGGGAAATAGCACCATATGTTTCCCCGGTGCCCCATTCCTCCCATCACACAACAACCAGGACGAACCTCCCTCATGCCGGATCTAGCACCCTATGAACAAGGGCCCCAGACGCCCCGGTGGCCTTTCGTGGTCATCGGGTTGTGCTGTCTGGTGTTGGTCGTCTGGTTGAAACTCCCGGGACTGATTCTGGCGGGCCTCATCATCGCCACCGTCTTCAGCATCCGGCAGATGCGGACCCACTCCCCGGAGATCTCCTCCCTGGTCACCTCCATACAGCTGTCCGCTGATGAGATCAGGGATGTGCAGGAGGAGTGGGAGACATTCCTCAATGACCCCTCCGCGAACGCCCTGGCGGACCGCACCCTGTTCCGGCCTGCACTTGCTGATCCCGACTGTGCCGACCCGGATATCCAACGGTTCCACTTCGTCCTCAACAGTGCCCGGCGATTCATCCGCCGGCTCGAGGCCCGCCTGCAGGGTGAGTTGACGGTGCCGCAGCTGGAGGGGATCCTCAAGGTTACCGATGCCCGTGCCCTGGATCTCCGGGAATCCTGGCTTGCCGCACGGCGTGCCGCCCACCTGCTCGGGACGGACTACGACCCCGACAGCGACCCCGACAGCAACCCCCACAGCGACACCGGCCACTGATCTCCCGGGGGTCGACAGGTCCGCACCGTGTCAGATCCTCGTCAGATCCTCACTGTCCCCGTGGCGATGATCCGGCTCGGTCCGGTCAGGGTGGACGTTTCTTCCCGGATCCCCACCTCCACGGCGCCACCGGGTACATACACCGTCACCGTGCCCACGGCCTGTCCGGCATCAGCCAGGGCGGCGCGGGCAGCGGCTACGGTGCCGGTGCCGCATGAGCGGGTCTCCCCCACCCCCCGTTCCCAGACCCGCATGTGGATGGCGGGGTCATCGAGCCCGTCGGCAAGCTCCGTCACCAGTTCAACGTTGACGCCCCGGGGGAAGAAGGCGGTGTCGAACACAGGTGCCTCCAATGCGATGTTCTTCAGCGCCGCAGGGGTCAGGCCCGGCACCACGCACGCCAGGTGCGGGTTGCCCAGATCCACCCCCATCCCGGCGAAGGGCTGATCCGCGATCATGCAGGTGGAGATCCCCGTCACCGCAGCTGGCCCCATATCCACCCGCACCACCGCATCATCGCGGTCGGCGGAGAGCACCGTCACCGACCGGGCCCCGGCGCGGGTGCCGATGGTGAAGTCAGTGGTGTCCACCAGTTGGTGTGCGGCCAGCCAGTGGGCGAACACCCGCACCCCGTTGCCGCACATCTCGGCCAGGGAGCCGTCTGCGTTGCGGTAATCCATGAACCACCACCCGGGATCCACACCGGGTGTCTGCACACCGAGTTCGCCGGCACGCACCACGCGCAGCACCCCGTCCGCCCCCAGCCCGGCGCGGCGATCGCACAGTCGCGTGACCTCATCCGCGGTCAGGTCGATTGTCCCATCCGGGTCGTGGATGATGATGAAGTCGTTCTCGGTGGCATGCCCCTTGGCGAAGGCGATCTCTTTTTTCACCCGGATCAGTCTAGACCTGAGCCCACCACTTGTCAGCGGCCGAGAATGTCCAGTGCCCTGGCGGTGGTGTCCCCGTCCGCGTCGATCCACCGGATGCGGTGATCGCGGTTGAACCAGGCGCGCTGCCGGCGCACATAGCGACGGGTGCCGGTGATGGTGCGCTCCACGGCCTCATCCAGGGTCAGTTCCCCGGCCAGAGCGTCGAGCACCTGGGCGTAGCCGATGGCCCGTCCGGCGGTGGACTCGGCAATCAGGCCGTGATCCCTGACCAGGCCCTCCACCTCCTCAAGGAAACCACGTTCGAACATCAGGTGGGTGCGCAGTTCGATGCGTGGGTTGAGCCAGTCGGCGGTGGTCCTCAACCCCAGGATGGTGGTCCCCCAGCGCGGGGGTGCATCCTTCGGGGGCTGGCTGGCCTTGAAGGGCTGACCGGTCAGTTCGATCACCTCCAGCGCGCGGACGGTGCGCCGTGGGTCGTTGTTTTCAATGATCGCCGCGGCCTCCGGGTCCCGGGCGCGCAGCTCCTCATGCAGACGCGTCACCCCGATCTCCGCCAGGCGTGCCTCCCACCGGGCCCGCACCGCCGGGTCGGTCGGGGGGAACTGCCAGTCATCCACGAGTGACTGGACGTACAGCATCGATCCGCCGACCAGGATCGGTGTCTTGCCGCGGGACATGATCTCCTCCACGTCTGCGACGGCCTCCTGCTGGTAGCGGGCCACCGAGGCGGTTTCCGTGACGTCGAGGACATCGAGCTGGTGGTGTGGGATGCCCTGTCTCTCCTCGGGGGTGAGTTTCGCGGTTCCGATGTCCATGCCCCGGTAGAGCTGCATGGAGTCGACGTTGACCACTTCACCGTCCAGGCGCAGCGCCAGTTCGATGCCGAGCGCTGATTTCCCCGAGGCGGTGGGACCGACGACGGCGATCGGTGTGATCATCTGGTGACCGTCCAGACCGCCACATACCTGCCCACGCCGTGGGAGGTGTCGGCCGCGATGAGGTCGGCGGTGTCCACCCGGTCGGCGAGGTCGGCCAGCTCCAGCCACAGCTGTGGTTCGCGCACGGCGGCGTCGACAAGCTCCTGTTCCGTCCTGGCCCCGGGGCGCTGCCCACCCAGCAGTGCGCGACACCAGCCATCGATCTCCGCAGCGCCGTCGACGAGGGAGGAGGGGGCACGCTGGGTCAGGCCGGTCGCCCCGTCGACCGCCACGACGGTGAGGGCATCGGTGCTTATCGACGCCAGGTTGTCGCGTACCCCACGCACCCGGTCCGCGAACCGTCCGAGGGCGTAGCGCTGCACCAGCTCAGGCAGGTGGTTGCCCCCACCCACCTGCACCTGCGGCGCTCCCCAGGCCCGGAAACTCCCCGTGTGGGCGGTGTGCCACCCGGCTGCCCGGGAACCCACCAGATCCACCGGGGTGTCGGTGGTATCCAGATGATCGTCGAACAGGTCGCGCATCCGCCCCAGGAGATGGGCACCCGCGGTGTCCAACGGCGCGAGTTCGCCGACCAGGGCGGGACTGCCCGGCATGATGATGAGCGTGGTTTTCACGGCTTCCACCCTATCCTGCCGCCCCGTGCGCCACGGACATGCCTGTCGGGTGGGCAGGGGGGAATCAGCATTAAGGTGGTGTTTTGGCGGATAGCCCACCCTATCTACCTGACACCCCTGGGTGTGCGCGGTATGTTTGTAGAACGTAATTCGACTTTCGGCAGCCGTGTCGCGCGGCTACGACGATGCAAGTGATTAAGGACCGTCCATGACTGAGAACCAGACCCCCAGCTCCCCGACCGCACCGAAGCCGGGTCCCCGCCCGGGTCCCCGTCCCGGACCGCGCCCGGGTGCTCAGGCGGCCAAGGGTGCCACCCCTGGTGCTGTGGTCACACCCGCACCGGTGCCCCGGGTCAGTGACCCCTCCAGGTTCGGTCGTGTGGAAGCCGACGGTTCCGCCTACGTGACCACCTCCGCCGGGGAGCGCCTCATCGGTTCCTGGCAGGCCGGCACCCCGGAGGAGGGGCTCGCCCATTACGCGGCCCGCTTCGATGACCTGGCCACCGAGGTGGAACTGCTGGAACAGCGTCTGGTCTCCCACCCCGATGATGCCAACTCCATCCGCGCCAAGGCCGAGGAGCTGCGTGCTTCCCTGGCCACCGTGGCCGCCATCGGTGACCTGGATGCCCTGGAAACCCGCCTGCGCGCCATCGTTGACTCCTCCGAGGAGGCCAACCAGCGCGCCCGCGAGGAGAAGGCGAAGCGCCGAGAGGAGGCCATCGCCCGCAAGGAGGCACTGGCCACCGAGGCCGAGGACATCGCGGAGAACTCCACCGACTGGAAGGTCGCCGGCGACCGCATCCGCACGATCCTGGATGAGTGGAAGACCATCCACGGCATCGAACGCAAAACAGATGATGAGCTGTGGAAGCGGTACTCCCGCGCCCGTGATGCCTTCAATCGCCGTCGTGGGGCGCACTTCGCCGAGCTGGACCGTGGCCGTGCCACCGCACGCAAGCTCAAGGAGGCCCTCGTCGAACGCGCTGAGGCACTGAAGGAATCCACCGAGTGGAATGACACCGCGCGTGCCTTCCGTGACCTGATGCAGGAGTGGAAGGCCGCCGGCCGTGCACCGCGCGAGGTCGACGACAAGCTGTGGGCCGCCTTCAAGGGGGCGCAGGACTACTTCTTCGACAAGCGCAATGCCGTGGCGAAGGAACGCGACCAGGAATTCGAGGCCAACGCCGAGGCCAAGAACGCCCTGCTGGCCGAATACGATGCCCAGATCGATCCCGCCAAGAGCCTCGAGGGCGCCCGCGCCAAGCTTCGTGAGCTGCAGGAGAAGTGGGAGGAGGTCGGGTTCGTGCCACGTGGCCGGGTACGGGAATTCGAGGATAAGATCGCCGCCCTGGAAAAGCGCGTCTCCGAGGCCGAGGAAACCCAGTGGCGTCGCACCGACCCGGAGGCCCAGGCGCGGGCCGACCAGTTCACCGCCAAGGCCGAGGAGTTCAACGCCCAGGCCGACGCCGCCGAGGCCAAGGGCAACACCAAGAAGGCAGAGAAGCTGCGTGCGCAGGCACAGCAGTGGGCCGAGTGGGCCAAGACCGCCCATGAGGCAGTGGACAAGCTCTAAGGTCCACACGGGTGCAGATTATCCAGATCGCGGACCCGGTTGCCGGTGAAGAGCCCGGTGACCAGGTCCGTTCCTTTGTGTTCATGTCCAACCTGGCCGCCCAGGAGGCCTCCGGGGATCCGGACATGTCCGTGTCCGTCGAACGGATCATCACCGATCTCGCCGGATCCCCGGAACTGGTGTCCCGACTGTTCGTGGCCACGCATGATGATCCGGTGGAGCTGGGTGCCACGGTCCCGGCAGACGGGGAGGAGGAACCCTGGGTGGAGGCGGAGGGCTGGGTGAAGATCAACCTCCCCCTCATCGACGATCCCGATTCCGCCGCCATCGAGATCGTGCTCGACGCCGGCCACCAGCCCCTACCGGGCGAGGATCTGACCCCTGAGGCCACCACGCTTGTCGACGCCCTCCTCACCCACGCGGAGACCACCGCGGGTGCCGCACCGTGGTCACGTCGTATTTTGCAAACCGCCCACATGCACCCGCCCGTACCCACCGCCGGATGCGACCACTGCGCGGTGTTGGAGCGCGCCGGGTACCGGTGCGCTCACGAGGAGATCCAGCAGGTCCTCGACCTTGTTAACCTCCCCACCGGGCGGGAGACTCTGGAGATGAGCGGGTTCAACATCCACCGGGTCACCGGCACCTCCTTCCCCGAGTCTCTCATCGCGGGCATCGTCGAACTCCAGGACATCGCCGCAACAGATGTCCCCCACGGCAGCCTCACCACCGACCCCGCGCGGTGGTCACCACGGCGATTGGCGCAGCAGTCAGACCGCATCAACAGGACGGGCACGCAGCTGGTCACCGTGATCATCACCGATACGGACGGGGTTGTGGCCTTCAGCACCATCTCCCTGCCGCCCGGCGCGAACCCCGAGGCGGCGGAACAGGGTCTGACCATCGTCCATCCCCGTGCCCGTGGCCAGCGCCTGGGCCACACGGTGAAACTGGCCTGCCTGGACCTGCTGCACGAAACCCATCCGCGTGTGAGAAGGGTGGCAACATCAAACGCGGTTGACAACCAGGCAATGCTGGCCATCAACCGCGCTCTCGGTGCCCGGGAGGTTTCCCGGACCACACTGTGGGAGAAGGTGCTCTAGGACGGATCCCCGGTGTCCTTGTCCGTGTCTCCGGTGGTCTCCTGCTCACCGGACGCCGCGGCACGGCGGCGCTTGACGCGGGCGCGGCGGTCGTCGACAAGCAGGGGGTTGTTCTCGGGGTTGCTCTGCTGCTGACGCAGCAGCTCCCCCTGGGCGGCGGACACCGCATCCAGGTCCCCGGCCTCAGCACGCATCTGCGCGATGTCACGCTGGCGGTCACTGCGGGCGAGGATGATACTGGACAGTCCCCACACCGCAGCGCCGGCCGCCACCGTGCTCACGATCATGCCGATGTGCACGATGGTGTCATCCGTCCCTGTGGAGGTCTGGCGCATCCACGCCGCGAACACGGAGTACACCAGGGTCACACAGGAGAAGATCCAGGCCACCCAGGCCATCCAGGTCCGCCTGAGCGTCAGTGTGCCCAGGGTAAACAGGAACACCCCGATGGCACCCAGGATGTAGAAGACATACTCGGCGAGTCGGATGCCGGCATCGGAGGCGGTGTCGGTGAAGAACAGCACCTGCCAGCCTGCCACCCCGCGGATATGCGGCAACACGAGGCCGATGGCATACAGGACCACCGCCGCGATGAGGAAGCCCTTCTTGTCGCCCAGTTCCAGTGTTTTCGCCGCATCCTTCTCCAGCGCCGCCAGTTCCCGACCGCTCAGCTTCTGTTCACTCACTTGACTGTTCATCTCCTTGTTGGGTTCAGTAACCAATCGTAGCCGGTCGGGAGGACGTTTCCCCAAGTGCCCGGCGGGCGGATGGACGGGGACTTCACGGGGTGTGGATCAGCAACCGCAGGCATTGTCCGGGGTTGCGGGGGCCGGGACCGGCGCACCGATCCGGGGCAGTCCGAGACCGACACCGATCGGCGCGGTGGTGGGGACCTGTCCCACGGCGGAATTATCGCCCGCCCGGGTACGGCGGTGGGTGAGCACACCGGCATCGGCGATGAGGAAGAACGGTTTGGCCTCGGTGACCTCCACCGTGACCACATCACCCGGGCGGATCTCCCCGTCGATAGTTCCCACAGGTGTGAAGTGGACGAGACGGCCATCGCGGGCGCGACCAGACATGCGCTTGGTGGCATCGTTCTTGCGACCACCACCGGCCTGGACGAGCAGCTCCACCGTCTGCCCGATGAACTTCTGATTCTCCTCCTCGCAGATGCGTTCCTGGAGTGCCATGAGACGCTCATAGCGTTCCTGGACAACCTTCTTGGGCACCTGGTTCTCATAGTCCGCCGCCGGGGTTCCAGGCCTGGGGCTGTACTGGAAGGTGTAGGCGGAGGTGAAGCGCGCCTTTTCGACGACATCCAGGGTCGCCTGGAAATCCTCCTCCGTCTCCCCCGGGAAACCGACGATGATGTCGGTGGTGATCGAGGCATGCGGGATCTTCGCCCGGACCTCATCCAGGATGGCGAGGAACTTCGCCGACCGGTAGGAACGGCGCATCTCCTTGAGCACCCTGTCCGACCCGGACTGCAGGGGCATATGCAGCTGCGGGCAGATGTTCGGGGTCTCCGCCATCGCATCAATGACATCGGAGGTGAATTCAGCCGGGTGTGGGCTGGTGAAGCGGACCCGCTCCAGGCCCTCGATGTCACCACAGGCGCGCAGGAGTTTGGAGAAGGCCGAACGGTCCCGCTCAAGTTCGGGGTCGACGAAGTTCACGCCATAGGCATTGACGTTCTGACCGAGCAGGGTCACCTCGGAGACACCCTGATCGACCAGGGCCTGCACCTCGGCGAGGATGTCACCAGGCCGGCGGTCCTGTTCCTTACCACGCAGGCTCGGCACAATACAGAAGGTGCAGGTGTTGTTGCAGCCCACCGAGACCGATACCCACCCGGCGTAGGCGGATTCACGTTTGGCCGGGAGGACGGAGGGGAACTGCTCGAGTGAATCGACGATCTCCACCTCAGCCTTCTGGTTGTGCTCCGCACGGTTGAGCAGGGTCGGCAGCGAGGCGATGTTGTGGGTACCGAAGACCACATCCACCCATGGGGCCTTCTTCACCACAGTGTCCTTGTCCTTCTGTGCGAGGCAGCCTCCCACGGCGATCTGCATGCCGGGGTGGTTCTCCTTCACGGCGCGCAGATTACCCAGTGTGCCGTAGAGACGCTGATCGGCATTCTCACGCACCGCGCAGGTGTTGAAGACGATGAGATCAGGGGTGTCACCCTCCCCCGCCGCGGTGTAACCGGCCTCCTCGAGCAGACCGGAGAGACGCTCGGAATCGTGGACGTTCATCTGGCAGCCGAAGGTACGCACCTCATAGGTGCGGGCAGTGGTGCCCTCCCGGTTCCCCCGCGCCGGGAGGGTGTCGGCGGGGTGGTCCGGGTGGGATGGATGGGTGTTCATCTGGTGGGTATCAATCTGCTGCGTCACGGGAGGTAATTGTATCGGCCGCGGGCACCCTGACATAAACGTCCGATCCAGAGGAACGCAACCCCGTGGAGTGTCGCAGCCATGCAGGTTGGGCAACACCGTAACGGAACCTAGCAGAGTGGTAGGATTGACTTCACATTCTTTACCTATTGAGCTATTGATAAAATCCGGGCGGAAATGGAAATCACCCCCACAAATCACCCCAACTGACCTGTGGAAAGGGCGAGAAATCCAGGGAAATTCATTTCAAAATGGACTCAATCACAGGATTTACCCCACATGACCCAACATTCCTTTATGCTATCCCCATGACGCAGACCACAAATCACCCGATGATCAAGATGACGGGGGTGCAGAAGTTCTTCGATGACTTCCAGGCCCTGACCGATATCAATCTTGAGGTCCCCGCGGGACAGGTCGTTGTTGTTCTCGGCCCGTCCGGTTCCGGAAAGTCGACGCTGTGCCGCACCATCAACCGCCTCGAAACCATCGAGGAGGGAACCATCGAGATCGATGGAAAACTGCTTCCGGAGGAGGGCAAGGACCTGGCCAAGATCCGTGCCGACGTGGGCATGGTGTTCCAGTCTTTCAACCTCTTCCCCCACCTCACCATCAAGGACAATGTCACCCTCGGCCCGATGAAGGTCCGGAAGATGAAGAAGTCCGAGGCCAATGAGGTGGCCATGAAGCTGTTGGAACGCGTCGGCATCGCCAACCAGGCCGAGAAATACCCGGCACAGCTCTCGGGCGGGCAGCAGCAGCGCGTGGCCATCGCCCGCGCACTGGCGATGAACCCCAAGATCATGCTTTTCGACGAACCAACCTCCGCCCTCGACCCCGAGATGGTCAACGAGGTTCTGGACGTCATGGCGAGTCTGGCCAAGGAAGGCATGACCATGGTGTGTGTCACCCACGAGATGGGTTTCGCACGCAGGGCCGCAGACCGTGTGCTGTTCATGTCTGACGGCGCCATCGTCGAGGACTCCGACCCGGAGACCTTCTTCACCAATCCACAAACCGACCGGGCGAAGGATTTCCTGGGCAAGATCCTCGCCCACTGACCTCCCCTCACTCTGTGTCCAACTCCCCCGCTGGCCAAAATCAGCGACCATGACCAACAGGAGCATCAATGTCGCACAAACGCATGTTCACCCGTCTCGCCGCAGCCACCAGCGCAGCTGTTCTCGCCGGCATCACCCTCACCGCCTGTGGTGATTCCGAGGGTGGTGACGGTCTGCTCGCCGCCATCGAAAATGGCAATGTCACCATCGGCACCAAGTACGATCAGCCGGGTCTGGGACTGCGTAACCCGGACAATTCCATGAGCGGACTGGATGTCGACGTCGCGCAGTACGTGGTCAACTCCATCGCCGATGACAACGGTTGGGATCACCCCACCGTGGAATGGCGCGAGACCCCCTCCGCCCAGCGCGAGACCCTCATCCAGAACGGTGAGGTGGATATGATCGCCGCAACCTACTCCATCAACCCCGGACGCTCCGAATCGGTGAACTTCGGTGGACCATACCTCCTCACCCACCAGGCCCTCCTGGTCCGCGAGGACGATGACCGCATCCAGACCCTCGAGGACCTCGATGACGGCCTGATCCTGTGTTCCGTTACCGGATCCACCCCCGCCCAGAAGGTCAAGGATGTCCTCCCCGGCGTCCAGCTGCAGGAATACGACACCTACTCCTCCTGTGTGGAGGCACTGAGCCAGGGCAACGTCGATGCAATGACCACCGACGCCACCATCCTCTTCGGCTACGCGCAGCAGCGCGAAGGTGAATTCCGCGTCGTGGAGATGGAACAGGACGGCGAGCCGTTCACCAATGAGTACTACGGCATCGGTATCACCAAGGATGACACCGAAGCCACCGATGCGATCAACGCAGCGTTGGAGCGTATGTACGCCGACGGTTCCTTCCAGCGTTTCCTCACCGAGAACCTCGGCGAGGATTCCCAGGTTGTCCAGGAGGGCACCCCGGGTGACCTCTCCTTCCTGGACGAGTGACCTGACGGGGCCGAACGCCCGATGAGCATGCGTGGCCCCCGCATCCCGGGGTGCCACGCATCATCACTTTCACCACTGATCCCCTACCGTTCCTTACCGAGGAGAAATTCCCCATGAGTACATTATGGGCGGATCTGGGTCCGTCACTCCTACCCGCATTCTGGGTGACAATCCAACTCACCGTCTATTCCGCCATCGGATCCATGATCCTCGGTACCATCCTCACCGCCATGAGGGTGTCCCCGGTGAAGATCCTGCGCAGCATATCCACCGCCTACATCAACACGGTCCGTAACACCCCACTGACCCTGGTGATCCTGTTCTGTTCCTTCGGCCTGTATCAGAATCTCGGTCTCACCCTCGCCGGTCGCGACAGTTCCACCTTTCTGGCCGATAACAACTTCCGGCTCGCGGTGCTCGGATTCATCCTGTACACCTCCGCCTTCGTTGCGGAATCACTCCGGTCAGGCATCAACACCGTGCACTTCGGGCAGGCGGAGGCCGCCCGGTCGCTGGGACTCGGTTTCAGTGACATCTTCCGGTCCATCATCTTCCCCCAGGCGGTGCGTGCCGCCATCATCCCGCTGGGCAACACCCTCATCGCCCTGACCAAGAACACCACGATCGCGTCCGTGATCGGCGTCGGTGAGGCCTCGCTGCTGATGAAGTCCACGATTGAAAATCATGCCAACATGCTCTTCGTCGTGTTCGCCATCTTCGCCGTCGGCTTCATGATCCTCACCCTCCCCATGGGCCTGGGGCTTGGAAAACTCGCTGAGAAAATGGCGGTGAAGAAATAATGTCCTCCTCCGTACGCGCAACAGTCCTCTACGACGCCCCCGGCCCCCGGGGACGCAGGTCCAACACCATCATCACCATCGCCACCACCCTGGTGGCAGTGGCCGTCCTGTTCTGGGTGGGCAGTGTTCTCCAGGAAAACGGCCAGTTGGACGGCGACAAATGGACCCCGTTCCTCGATCCCCAGACCTGGACCACCTATCTTCTGCCCGGCCTGTGGGGAACCCTGAAGGCAGCGGTGGCCTCCATCCTTCTCGCGCTGATCATGGGCACCCTGCTCGGGCTCGGACGCATCTCCGAAATCCGGCTCCTGCGCTGGTTCTGCGGGATCATCATCGAGACCTTCCGTGCCATCCCGGTGCTGATCCTCATGATCTTCGCCTATCAGTTGTTCGCCCGTTACCAGCTCGTTCCATCACGCCAGCTGGCCTTCGCCGCGGTGGTCTTCGGTCTCACCATGTACAACGGCTCCGTCATCGCCGAGATCCTTAGATCGGGTATCGCCTCCCTGCCGAAGGGACAGCGTGAGGCGGCGATCGCCCTGGGCATGTCAACCCGCCAGACCACCTGGTCGATCCTGCTCCCCCAGGCGGTGGCAGCGATGCTGCCCGCCCTGATCGCGCAGATGGTCATCGCGCTGAAGGACTCCGCCCTCGGTTACCAGATCGGTTATATCGAGGTGGTACGCTCCGGTATCCAGTCCGCATCCGTCAACCGGAACTACCTGGCTGCCCTCGCGGTGGTCGCGGTCATCATGATCCTGATCAACTTCGCACTGACCGCACTGGCAGAGCGTATCCAGCGTCAGCTGCGTGCCGGACGTGCCCGCAGGAACATTGTGGCAAAGGTGCCCGAGGAACCCGATCAGGGCCTGGATACCAAGGACAATGTGAACGTGGATTGGCACGATCCCGATTACAAGGAAGTCAAACACCCGGGACCGTCATTCTGACAGGTCCCTGGATCCCCGCTGCGGTCAGGAGGCGGGTGCAACAATGAAGTCCGGCTGCCCCAGATGTCTGGGGCAGCCGGACTTTGTGGCAGATCAATGCTGTCTGAGGTCCTCGATGCGCTCATCGAGAGCCTCCCGGGCCAGGTCCATCGACATACCCGCGGGGAATCCACGACGGGCAAGTGCTCCGACCACCCGTCGCAACGCCTTGTCGTAGTCGCTGCGATCCGCGGGTATCCGTGATTCGCTGCGTGCCTTCTTCACAGCAACAGCACGCGCGGTGTCCCGTTCGTCTTCTGGATCGATCTGTTCAAGTGCACGGGCCCGGATGCCTGCATCGACGCCCTTGTCCCGGAGTTCACGGTCCAACACCCGGGTTGATTTCCCGCGGCGCTGGGCTCGTTGACGGACCCATTCCTGCGCGAAGGATTCATCATTGATGAGGTTGGCCCGGGTGAGGTCATCAAGGACCTCCTCGATGATGTCGTGGTCGAAGTCGAGGGCACCCAGCCGCCCCTGCAGTTCGGAGCGGGAACGGGCGCGTTGGTCAAGAAGCAGCAGGGCGCGTCGGCGGACCTCTGCCTTCTTCTCCTCCGCCTCCCTGTCGAAGAGGCTGCTGGCGGCACCCTCTTCCTGACGTCTGCTGAACTCCTCCAATGCGGTGCGAAGCTTCTCCAGTTTCGCGGCCTGGTTCTCACCAGGGTGGGGTGTGATCGGATCAGTCATGGGCTATGGGCGAACTCCGGTACTGCACATCATCTAGTTCTCGGTGGTGACCTCGGTGAAGGTCCCTGCCGGGGCGGTGGAGGCGTCGAAGTCATCATCCTCGTCGTCGAAATCAACATTCGGAATGAGCTCAACCGGGTCATCGGTCAGTTCATCGGCCGTCTGGGCGAACTTCCCGACACCGAGTTTGCGGAAGATCTTCTCCTCGATTTCGTCGGCGAGCTCCGGGGTCTCCTTGAGGAACAGGCGTGCCTTCTCCTTACCCTGACCCAGCTGGTCACCCTCATAGGTAAACCACGATCCGGACTTCTTCACAATGCCGTTATCAACCGCCAGGTCGATGATCGAGGATTCACGGGAGATGCCCTCCCCGTAGATGATGTCGAACTCGGCGATCTTGAACGGTGGTGACACCTTGTTCTTGACGATCTTGGCGCGGGTGCGGTTACCGATGGCATCCTGACCGTCCTTGAGGGTCTGAATGCGACGGACATCAATGCGGACGGAGGCGTAGAACTTCAGTGCCTTACCACCCGTGGTGGTCTCCGGGGAACCGAACATCACGCCGATCTTCTCACGCAGCTGGTTGATGAAGATCGCGGTGGTACCGGAGTTGTACAACGCGCCGGTCATCTTACGCAGGGCCTGGGACATCAGGCGCGCCTGCAGGCCGACGTGGCTGTCACCCATCTCGCCCTCGATCTCGGCCTTCGGGGTCAGGGCCGCCACAGAGTCGATGACGAGGATATCGATGGCACCGGAGCGCACAAGCATATCGGCAATCTCAAGAGCCTGCTCACCGGTATCCGGCTGGGATACCAGCAGCGCATCGGTGTCCACACCGAGTTTGCGGGCGTAATCCGGATCCAATGCATGCTCAGCATCGATGAACGCGGCGATACCGCCGGCTTTCTGCGCCTGCGCGATGGCGTGCAGCGCCACGGTGGTCTTACCGGAGGATTCCGGACCATAGACCTCGACGATGCGGCCACGGGGGAAACCTCCGATGCCCAGGGCGATATCAAGTGCGGTGTTGCCGGAGGAGATCACCTGGATCGGTGGACGGTTTTCATCACCCAGACGCATGACAGCGCCCTTACCGAAGTCCTTCTCAATGAGAGCGAGGGCCGCGTCGAGCGCCTTCTGGCGATCATCACCCTTGGGGGCCGCCTTGGTGGTCTTTTTCGTAGCCATTATCGTGTCCTGTCCGTTGAGGTCTTGAAGGTGGTGGAATCCCACCGCCGATGTTGTGGAGGAGGGATGTTGAGGGGATCCAGTGTAGTTAGACCCCGCAAACCGGGATTAGGATCCCTATCCGCACCAAGATTGTCTGTCTGTGGAGAAAGTCTAAGACATACCCCGGATCCGAATATCTATCTTCCACACCTTACACGCACAACTGTTCGAAATCGAATTTTCGAACCCCTTTCCGGAAACGGTCAGGAACGGGGGTCGTCGCGCCCCAGACGACGCTCCTCGGGGACATCAAAGTCAGTGCAGAGCTGGATCCATACATCCCTGAGGTCCACACCGGATTCCACGGCCTCATCAGCGGTCATCCCGAAGCTTGAGAGGGTGTGGGAATGGGCTATCCACTCCCCCCTCACCTCTCCGAATTCATCTTCGATCAACTGCCGGAACTCCGATAAACGCATGGTGCCGATCTTACAGGCACCGCATCCGCCCCCGGTTTAACACCGTTCAAAATCCCCCGCTTGCGTGTTGAACGGTGTTCAGTTATATACTATGTCCATGCACACTGACACCTCGCCGGCGCCGGCCCGGCCCGAGCAGTCCTCTCGTGGATCCAGCAGGAACCGTCTCCAGGATCTTGCCCTCATCGCGGTTTTCGCGGCATTGATCATCGTCCTGGCCTTCGTTCAGATCCCCGTGGGCACCGCGGGTGTGCCGATCGTTCTGCAGAACGCCGCGGTCGTGCTGGCTGGCCTGGTCCTCGGCCCCCGACGTGGTTTCCTCGCTGTCCTACTCTTCCTGGCTCTGGGCATGATCGGGTTGCCGGTGCTCGCAGGTGGCCGCACCACGATCGCAGCCCTCGCCGGAATCACCGTCGGTTATATCGTCGGATATCTCATCTCGGCGTTCATCACCGGGCTCATCGCCTACCGCGCACCGCGCAAGCGGGGTATCGGGATGTTCGCGGTCTTCGGGCTTGCAGCCCTGGCGGGTCTTGCCACGCAGTACCTGTCCGGAATTGTCGGCATGGTGCTGCGCGGCGGTCTCAGCTTCGCCGAGGCCACTCTTGCACAGGTCCCCTTCATCCTCCCGGACCTGGGCAAATTCGCCCTCATGGTGGCCATCGCAGCAGGCGTCCATGCAGCCATTCCGGATCTGCGGCGTCGCGGGCACTGACACGCATCACGCAGCAGCACCCAGCAAATCCCGAAACCACCCCTCCAGTACGAGAGGGGTTGGTTTCTTTCCATTTATACGTCGCGCCCAGGGCAGATGTCCCCGGGAGGCTCTGACCCATAGAATTGATAACCATGCCCGAGATCATCTTCGACTCCGCGGCGGTGTCCTACGAAGGCACGCCAGTACTCGAACCACTGTCCCTCACCCTGCGCGAACAGCGCATCGGTGTCATCGGGGCCAATGGTGGTGGTAAATCCACGCTCATCAGGATGATCAACGGACTGGGTGAGCCCAGTTCGGGGCGCGTCCTCGTCGATGGCCTGGATGTTGCGGCCAATGGCCGGCTCATCAGGAAGAAGGTGGGTTTCGTCTTCTCCGACGCCGAGAATCAGATCGTGATGCCCACTGTTAGGGAGGACATCGCCTTTTCCCTGCGTCGCCACAAGATGCCACGGGCGGAGAAGCATCGCCGGGTTGAGGAGATGATGGACCGCTTCCATCTCACGGCTCATGCCGACCAGTCACCGCACACCCTCTCCGGTGGGCAGAAACAGCTGCTCGCGTTGGCCGCTGTTCTCATCATCGAACCGGAGGTGGTCATTGCGGATGAGCCCACCACCCTGCTGGATCTCCGCAATCGCATCCTGATCAGGGAGGTGTTCAGATCGCTTCCACAGCAGTTGATTGTGGTCAGTCACGATCTCGACTTTCTCTCGGATTTCGACCGGGTGATCTGCATCGATGATCATCGCGTGGTCGCCGATGGTCCCCCCACCGATGTGATCCCCCACTATGTCAGTCTGATGATGGAGTCGGTCTGAGATGCGTTCAATTCCGCTGGGTGTCTATGTCGACACCGACTCACCGGTCCACCGGCTGCCCGCCATCTGGAAATTCCCGCTGTTACTGGTCTTCATCATCAGTGGCCCCCTGGTGGCGCGGACCCCACTGGTTGCGGTGGGGTTGGTCGTCCTCGTCCTCGTCGTGTACATCATCGCGCGGATCCCGGCGCGCACCGCATGGAACCAGTGGTGGCCGGTGCTGCCCGTGTTACTCGTCCTGGGTGTCTTCCAGTGGTGGCAGCGTGGTCTTGATCTGGCGGTGACCACGGTGGCCGTGATCTTTTCGGCGGTCATGGCCGCGATGCTGCTCACACTCACCACCAGGCTTGAGGCACTCATGGACGCCGTGGAGAAGATGCTGCGGCCCTGGGCACGCTTCGGCCTTCCGGTGGAGACCATCACGCTTGCGATCTCACTGACAATCCGTCTCATCCCGCTCCAGCTCGCCACCGTCACCGAGGTGCTGGATGCCCGCAAGGCCCGGGGAGCGGGTTTCTCCGTGGTGGCCTTCGGCACCCCGGTATTGATACGTTCGATCCGCAGGGCACGCAATATCGGCGATGCCCTGCATGCCCGGGGGGCGGGAGACTAACTACCGGCGGGGCGTATCAGCCGTCGTAAAGCACCGTTGCCCACCGTGACACAGCTATGGCCCCGGTGCCCTCCCAACCAGGAGGGCACCGGGACCATAGCTTCAGTGCTCTAAGCCTCGCCGCGCAGCTCACGCATGCGCTGCGCCACCGCATCATCGGTGACATTGGAGGAGGTATTTCCGGATTCGATGGAGCCCTGCTGCTGTCCACCGGTCAGCTGGCCACCGCCGGCCATCTCCGCACGGATCTGCTCGAGGCGGGAATGACCGGCGAGCTGGATACCTGCCTGTTCCACCTCGGCCATACGGCCTTCGACGGAGTTCTGGGCGAGTTCCGCCTGGCCGAGTGCGTTGGCATAACGACGCTCGATCTTCTCCCGGACCTGATCCAGGTTCGGGGTGCTGCCGGAGGCGGTCAGGGAGTTCATGGACTTCAGGGACTCGGAGACCTTCTCCTGCATCTTGGCCTGCTCCAGCTGGCTGAGCAGCTTGGTACGCTCTGCCACCTTCTGCTGCAGTGCCATGGAGTTACGCTCAACAGCCTTCTTGGCCTGATCCGCCTGCTGCAGGGCCTGGTCGTGGAGCTGCTTGGTGTCCTCGACGCTCTGTTCGGCGGTCACCAGCTGCGCCGCGAAGGCTTCCGCGGCGTTTTCATACTCGGTAGCCTTCTGTACATCCCCCTCGGCGCGGGCCTTATCGGCCAGCTGAAGCGCCTGACGGGTGTTGCTCTGCAGCTTCTCGATCTCAGCGAGTCGACGGTTTAGCTGCATCTCCAGCTGACGCTGGTTGCCGATCACCGCGGCCGCCTGCTGGGACAGCTCCTGGTGCTGACGCTGAGCATCTTCAATGGCCTGCTGGATCTGTACCTTCGGGTCTGCGTTCTCCTCAATCTTGGAGTCGAACAGAGCCATCAGGTACTTCCATGCCTTTGTAAATGGGTTAGCCATGATGAAGTCGAGCCTTCCTAAATCTCTTTAACAGATATTATCGCTGTCTACATTTCTAGCATGCGGCACCGGGCCCGACAGCTGTCCTATGTACACTTTGCCACCATAGTAGCTGCATGGAGTCCCGTGCGCGGAGCCACGGTGTCTCTGCCCCCGGGGTTATTCTCAGGGCGCCAGTCAGATCCTAGACGCGTGCCAGGTCTTCCCTCGCCGCCTGCAGTGCCATGGAACCAGCGGCTTCGATCAGCACATCGGCAACACTCGCGCCCAGCGCATGACAGACAGAGGCGAGAAGCTCCGAGGAGACCTCCTTGCGGCCACGCTCAAGTTCGGACAGGTATCCGGGGGAAACACGGGATGCCTCCGCCAGTTCACGCAGGGTGATTCCCTTGTCAGCACGGAAGGAACGAAGGGCTGCGCCGAGGGCCTCACGAAGTAGCGGTTCCGGTGCGGTCCGCTTGGTTGCCTCGGTAAGTGGTTTATCGAGAAGGGCTGTGTAAGTAACCATCACTAGGTTTAACTCTCTTTCCCTCGAATTTGTTCCCAGTTTACCTCGGGACCTGAGTCAGCGGGACTCAAAGGTGCCGGTTAGACGGTCGATCAGAATCTCAAAGCACCGGTGAACGGCAGTTTCCCTGATTCTCTGCCGACCCTCCAGCGGTGAACGACGGGCGAGTTCAGCCAAGCGTACCTGCTCCCGCGAACTGAACGCCGCGATGGATTCAACACGCCCCCCGGGGCCGGCCAGACCGATCCACACCTCACCGACAGGATGACCGTCCTGACTGTCGGGACCGGCGACCCCGGTCAGCGACAGCGCCCAGTCCGATGAACAACGATCCCGGGCACCGGTTGCCATCGCCGCGGCGCACTCGGGTGAGACCACCCCGCGCTTGTCGACGACCTCCCGTGGCACCCCAGCCAGTTCGATCTTCAATTCCGTGGCATAGGTGACAAGACCTCCCCGCAGCACCGTCGACGCACCCGGCACACCCGCGAAGGTTGCGGCGGCCAGTCCGGCGGTGAGGGATTCACAGAAGGACAGGGTCTGACCTGCACCGGTGAGCAACTCAAGCAACAACCTGGCCGGGGGCACCGGGGTGGCTGACGGGGCTGACATGACTGATACGTCCTAGCTTGAGGACTTCCGGGAATCCACAATGTACTGGATTCCGGTGAACACCGTGACCGCCACCGCGGCGTACATGACGACCTGGCTCGGGATATCCATCCACCCGGGTAGAGGCGCGAGGTAGAGCGCGACAGCCAGGGTCTGCAGGGCAGTCTTCATCTTGCCACCCTTGCTCGCCGGCACCACGGTGCCCCGACGCAGCTGGAAGAAACGCCAGATGGTGATCCCGAATTCCCTGATGACGATGAGGGCGGTGGCCCACCACGGGAGGATGCCAATGATGTTGAAACAGACGAAGGCCGTGGTCATCAGGGCCTTGTCCGCGATTGGGTCCGCGATCTTACCGAAGTCGGTGACCAGGCCCCGGGCACGCGCGATATCACCGTCCAGCTTGTCGGTGATCATCAACAACACGAAGACCACCAGAGCCCACCAGGCATGGGCGTTGTTCTCTGCCTGCCCCTCCAGTGTCAGCCAGGCGAACAACGGAATCACGATGATGCGCAGACTGGTCAGGAAATTGGGCAGATTCCAATTCGATGGTTTCGGGGACACCCCATCGGAAACCGCGGCGCCCGGCCGACCTTCTGGTGCGCCCATTGCGCCTGCTGAAACATCACTCACGGTTGTCTACCCTACCCTCCGCCGCAGTTTCGACAATCTCAGACCACCCGAAGCCGTACCGGTGGCTGGTTGCCTACAATAAGTACCCATGACCTACTTCGCAGTAACCTACACCTACAGCCCGGACAGCGAGGAGATCGTCAATCTGCGCCCGGTGCACCGTGAATTCATCGGTTCCCTGAAGGACAAGGGCCAGATCGTCGGCTCCGGCCCCTTCACCGACGGCGAGGGCGGCGCACTGATCGTCATCGAATTGGAGGATGGCTCCACCATCGCCGATGCCGAACAGATCATGAACCGGGATCCGTTCCATACCGGGGGTGCCCTGGATGGTCGCACAATCCGCCAGTGGAACCCCGTCATCAGCACATTCGGCAGATAGCAACCCCGACCAACGTTCCAGCTGGAAAATACAAGAGGGCGTCTGCTCCCCAATGAGGGGAGCAGACGCCCTTGCCAATCCTGGACGGCTACTTTCTCAGCCAGGATCCCGGGACTGTAGAACTAGGACTTGTCGTTCTTTTCTCCGGAGAGATCAGCACGGGTGGAGGTGCCGGTCCTGGTCCCGGTGGAGGTCTCACCGCCGGTGGAGTAATCATCGCCGTTCTCGCCGGTCGGCCAGGTATCACCGAGGTACTTGGCGGTGTTCCACTTCGGTGGCACACCACCCATGTTCTCGTCGCGCTTGTTCTTGATGATGGAGGCGACGACGGTGATCACCAGGACACCCATGATGAACACCAGGGAGAAGGTGGTCGCCACCTCAGGCACGGCAACGTTCTCACCGCCGTTGATGAACGGCAGGTTGTTCTCGTGGAGAGCGTGCAGACCCAGCTTGACGCCGATGAAGGCCAGGATGAGTCCCAGACCGTAGGGCAGGTAGACCAGGCGATCGAGCAGGCCGTCAAGTAGGAAGTACATCTGTCGCAGGCCCAACAGCGCGAAGGCGTTGGTGGTGAAGACGATGTATGGCTCGGTGGTAATACCGTAGATCGCCGGGATCGAGTCCAGGGCGAACATCAGGTCAACCATGCCGATGGAGACGATCGCCACGAACAGCGGGGTCAGACTGAGTTTGCCGCCGACGCGGTGGGTGAGCTTGTCACCGTGGTACCCGGAGGTGACCGGAATGACCTTGCGCAGCATCTTGATGATGAGCATGTCGTTCGGGTCGGTGTCCGGGGTCTCCCGGATCTCGTCCCACAGCAGCTTAACCGCGGTGTAGATCAACCAGATGGAGAAGATGTAGAAGACATCGGACCAGGCCTCGATGACTGCGGCACCCAGGAGGATGAACACCAGGCGGAAGATCAGCGCCATGGCGATACCGATGAGCAGCACCTTCTGCTGGTACTTCCTCGGGATCTTGAAGGAGCTCATGATCAGGGCGAAGATGAACAGGTTATCCACGCTGAGAGCCTTCTCGGTGACATAACCGGTGAAGAACTCAATACCGTGCTGGTGCGGGTTGCCTGGCTCCCCCCAGGTGAACCAGAGGAACACACCGAATACACAGGCCAGCGCCACGTAGAACAGACTCCACCACGCTGATTCCTTCATGCTCGGTTCATGCGGGGTGCGCACGTGGGAGTAGAAGTCAAAGATGAAGAAGCCCAGGATCACCGCACCGGTGATCAACCACACTGTCAGATTTACTTCCATAGAAAAAGAACCTCCGGTTCTTGATTGTCGTTTAAGAACCGGAGGTCTCCCCCACCCGCGTTTCCGGTGGGCCGACATGACCGGGAATCATCCATCCGGCCACTACAGGTGAACCAGATGTTGATTGCCGTGTTGACGATCAATGCCGTGAACGGGGTACTCCCCTCCATTACGAAAGGAAACTATAACCTAATCCTTTCCTGACCGCCAGCCTCCACGCTGGCGAAATCCTAGCAAAATACTTCTGGTTATCCCCGTTTCAAAAATTCAAGGGGCTGAAAACCACACATAGCGGTGGTTTTCAGCCCCATTTCATTCCGGTTACGGTGCGCAGTACACCGGTCAGAGCGGCCCGGTCAGAACACCCCACCGGCAGGGTTGGCGCGGACAACGGTGGTCCCGTCCGAACTGGAGGAGTCATCACTTCCGTCCCCGGGTCCCTCGCCCACCGGCTCGGCATAACCGTCATCACCCCACTGTTCCTCCTTAGGGGCATCGGCGGGGTCAGCGCCCTTGAGCATCCACAGGATGGTGTCGAGTTCCTCAGGCTTGACCAGCACCTCACGGGCCTTGGATCCCTCGGAGGGGCCAACCACCCCGCGGGTCTCCATCAGGTCCATGAGGCGACCGGCCTTGGCGAAGCCGATGCGGAGTTTACGCTGCAGCATGGAGGTGGAACCGATCTGGGAGGTGACCACCAGCTCCACGGCCTCGAGCAGGTCATCGAGATCATCACCGATGTCGGCGTCGATCTTCTTGGAGTCCCCACCCTTGTCCTCGGTGACACCGTCGGTGTAGTCGGGTTCGGCCTGGACCTTCGCCGCCTCGACAACCGCCTGGATCTCCTCGTCGGTGACGAAGGCACCCTGGATGCGCTGCGGCTTGCCGGCACCCTGCGGGATGAACAGTGCATCGCCCATACCGATGAGTTTCTCGGCACCGCCCTGGTCGAGGATGACGCGGGAGTCGGTCAGTGAGGAGGTCGCGAACGCCAGTCTGGACGGCACATTGGTCTTGATCAGTCCGGTGACCACGTCAACGGATGGACGCTGGGTGGCCAGCACCAGGTGGATTCCGGCGGCACGTGCCTTCTGGGTGATGCGCACGATCGATTCCTCGATCTCCTTCGGCGCGGTCATCATGAGATCGGCGAGCTCGTCGACCACACAGATGATGTACGGGTAGGCACGGTACTCACGCTTGGACCCCAGTGGGGTCTCGATCTCCCCGGACTTGATCTTGCGGTTGAAGTCCTTGATGTGGCGCACACGGGTCTGCTTCATGTCCATGTAACGCTGTTCCATCTCCTCCACGAGCCACTGCAGTGCCGCGGCGGCCTTCTTCGGCTGGGTGATGATCGGGGTGATCAGGTGCGGGATGCCCTCGTAGGGGGTCAGCTCCACCATCTTCGGGTCAACGAGGATCAGGCGCACCTCCTCTGGGGTCGCACGGGTCAGCAGGGACACCAGCAGGGAGTTGACGAAGGCGGATTTACCCGAACCGGTGGATCCCGCCACGAGCAGGTGGGGCATCTTCTGCACGGAGTAGGACACGAAGTCGCCCTCGATGTCCTTGCCCAGGCCGACCAGCATCGGATCGAGGTTGTCCACGGTGGCCGGCGCGTTGAGCACATCACCGAGGCGGACCATCTCACGGTCGGCGTTGGGTACCTCGATACCCACGGCGGATTTACCGGGGATCGGGGTCAGCAGGCGGACGTTCTCGGTGGCCACCGCGTAGGCGATGTTGGACTGCAGGTTGGTGATCTTGGAGACCTTGACGCCGGGTCCCAGCTCAATCTCATAACGGGTGACCGTGGGGCCACGGGAAAAGCCCGTCACCGCGGCGTCGACATTGAACTCCCGGAAGACATCGGTGATCGCCTCGATGATGCGGTCATTGGTTTCAGAATGTGTCTTGGCCGGGGCCCCCGGGATCAGGAGATCCGCGCTCGGCAGCACATAGGTGCTGTCGCCGTCGCTGACCACCACCCCGGGATTGTCCTCGGGTTCCTCCTTTGGTGGGCCCTGTGGATCCATGCCGGATCGTTGAATCATGGCCTGGCGTAGATTCTCCCGCGATGCCGCCACGGCATCCCTGGCGGAGTCCTTCGCCGGGGCCGGAGCTTCGGCCGCCGGTGTCTCCGGGGCCTTGACCGCAGGAAACTCATCGGTTTCGCTCACCGACGGTTTACGGCGTTCCGGTTCGGGGAACAGGGCGGGCTCGATGCTTGTCGACGCCTCCGTCTGCTTCCTCTCGCGGGATCCGGTGGGCGCGACGCTGGGCGGGGGTCCCGGCGGGGTGCCGGGCTCATCCGCCGGGTACCTGTCCAACGACGCCGCGGCACGACGGGGTGTCGAGGAGGTGGTCCGCCGGGGTGTGACACGGGTGGGGCGGGGCTCAGCTGCTGGCAGCGCCCGTCCGGAGGCCCTGGTCTCGATCTCCCGGTCCACGTGACCGTAGAGATCGTCACCCTCCTCGTCATCATCCTCCGCGCCGGCGCCGAAACCGAAGAATCCGGTGACGAAACCACCGAATTCACGAATGGTGATGCCTGTGGTCTTCAGTGCCCCGTAGAACAGAATGAGAAAGAGGATCGGTACGGCCAGATAGACGCTGAACCCCAGTTCCAGTGGAGTTCCCACCCAGGCACCGATGGCCCCACCGGCATTTTTCCTCCCTGCCCATTCCGCAGGGTTGCCGGCGAACAGATGGATCAGGCCCAGCATGCAGAGCAGGATGATGCTGCCACCGATCCCGACCCGGGTGCGGGACTGCGGATCGGGGGTGTAGTTCAGCATGAGCGCCACCGCGGCAGCGATGAGCGCGACCGGGAGTACCCACGCGCCGGCACCGATGGTCAGGTGGACTATATCGGCGATGAAGGTGCCCACGGGCCCACCGACACCCAGCCAGACTGCGGCGCCGAGAACTATCGCGATGCCGACCAGGGTGAGAGCAATGCCGTCGGCGTGTTCATCCATGAATGTCCCGGCACGTCCCCAGGATGAGGTGCGGGGCGGGGAATCCGTCCCGTCCTCCTCATACACATCCTCAGTGCTCGCCCTGGTGCTCCTTCTGGTGGTCGCACGAGCCTTGGGCTTCGTAGAGATCTCCTCCTCAAAATCATCGAAATCATCAAAGTCGTCGGCATCATCACCCCGGCCACGGGCCAGATCACCGAGGGACCGGGTCATCTTCCCCAGGCCGTTCGCCGTGGCGGAGAACAGGCTGCCGATGCCGGTGCCCACAGCACGAAATGCGCTGCCGGTCCTCTCGTCAGAGGTCTCGGCAGCGCGACGAGCGGTCATCGAGGTCGTGAGGGCTGTGGTGTCCGCCCTGTCCGTTCTCTGGGCTGGCTTACTTCTCCGGGTCGTCGTGGTGGTCTTCGGCCCCGTCGACTTTCCCGATGAGCGTGAGCTGCCCCGCTTGGGTGCGCCGTTTCTGACAGTCATGGCCCTAAGAGTAGTCGCACCAACCACACGTATCACAGCTGCACCACACCCTCGTCGGCGAAAATCTGCGAATCCCCGTCTCAGCCATGGTTACAGATTGAGACGTTCCACCGAGGAATCATCACCGGAGATGTCCAGGTTGACCACGTCCCTGCCGAAGATCCACATGAGGATCTCCCCCACCCCACCGGAGATCCGGACCACGGCCTCCCCATCGGGTGACACCCCCGGTTTGTCATTGACTACTAGCCGACTGAATCCATCAGGATCGATGATCACAGGTCGATCAGATTTGATCGCACGCCCGGCAGTCAGTTTGATCGCACGGTAGAGATACTGGCGGTGTTCAGGCGCCAGTTCGCGCTCGTCCACCGGATCACCCGGCTCCAGATGACCACGCACTACATCTTCATGGTGGACAAAGTGTTCCACCCCATTGGCCACCGGGTCAAGGATCTTCCATGGACTCAGCCCGCGGGGCCCCTCGGCCCATTTCCGGACGATTTCCTCATAGGGTCGCTCCAGGGCCTTCTCGGTTTCCGCGCCGACGGCATCACCGTCACCCGGCAGCATGGATTTCAACTGCGCGAGGGACTTATTCTCCCGAATCCACAGGTGTACCGCGAGGTCCCTGGTCGTCCAGTCCCCGCAGAGGGTAGGCGCATCAGGGCCCTTATCGAGGAGAGTCTGTGCAAGAGCCGAACGTTCGCTGCTGGAAAAAGTCATGACCCCAGCCTAGGTGCTTTTGAGACACCAGGCTGAGGTCATATCGTTATTTTAGACAGTAGATCAGAGGGATTCGCGTGAGGCGAGGACATCACTGTCATCGACGACCACGTTATCCGAGGTCATCGGGATGACAGTCGGCATGATGACCGGCTGGCGCTTCCACTTCTGCTCCACGAAACGCGAGAGCCTGCGACGCATCTGCTGGACCATGCGGTAGGGATCGTTCTCCCCCTCGGCAGCCAGGTCATTCATGGTGGTCTCGGCGAGCTCAGCGACCTCGGGCATCATGGCCTTGGAATCCTCGGAGAAACCGGTGGTCTCCACCTTCGGACGCTCCAGCAGACGACCGGTGCGGTTATCGATGACACATGTGATCGAGATCAGTCCACCTTCCCCGAGGGAGGTACGGTCGGCGAGGATGTCAGCATCGATGTCACCCATGGTGACACCGTCGACGTAAAGGTTACCGACTGGAATCTGACCGACCACGCGGGCCTGACCATTGACCAGATCCACGACAACACCGTTCTGCGCCAACACGACATTCTCGCGCTGGACACCGGTGGAGATGGCCAGTTCCTTGTTGGCCCGCAGGTGGCGCCACTCACCGTGGACCGGCATGGCGTTCTTCGGACGCGCTGCGTTGTACAGGAAGAGCAGCTCACCGGAGTAACCGTGGCCGGAGGTGTGCACCTTGGCATCACGTCCGGTGATCACGGTGGCACCGATCTGAGCCAGCATGTTGATCACACCGAAAACCGCTTCCTCATTACCCGGGACGAGCGAGGAGGACAGGATGATCAGGTCTCCGTCACGGACGGTGATCTGACGGTGTTCACGACGTGCCATACGCGACAGCGCCGCCATCGGCTCACCCTGGGTACCGGTGGTGATGAGCATGACCTTGTGCGGCGCCATGCGGGAGGCGTCATCCATGGAGATGATCGTTCCGCGGGGTGCCTTGAGGTAGCCCATCTTCTCCGCGATCTCCATGTTGCGGATCATGGACCGGCCGTTGAAGGCGACCTTGCGGTTCGCGGCGACCGCGGCGTCGACAGCCGCCTGGACACGGTAGACGTTGGAGGCGAAGGAGGCGAGGATAACCCGCTGCTTGGCCTCACTGACCAGCCGCTTCAGCGTCGGGGCGATCTCCGCCTCGGAACCGGACACGCCCGGGGTGGTGGCGTTCGTGGAATCGCAGAGCATGAGATCGACACCCTCGTCACCGAAGCGGGACAGTGCCGGCAGGTCGGTGGGACGACCATCGGTCGGGGTCTGATCCAGTTTGATGTCACCGGTGTGGATGACCAGACCGGCAGGGGTCTTGATGGCCAGGCCCAGGCAGTCCGGGATGGAGTGGTTGACAGCCCAGAAACGGATATTGAATGGTCCGCGGTTCTCGTTGGACTGCTCGTTCACCTCGATGAGCTTCGGGCGCAGACGGTGCTCCTTGCACTTCGCGGCGATGAGCGCCAGCGTGAAGCGGGAACCGATTATCGGGATGTCGTGGCGCAGCTTGAGCAGCCACGGGATGGCACCGATGTGGTCTTCATGGCCGTGGGTGACCACGAGCGCCTCGACGCGGTTGAGGTGGTTTTCAATCGGACCGAAGTCAGGCAGGATCAGGTCGACGCCGGGTTCACCGGAGGAGGGGAACAGCACACCACAGTCAACGATGAGCAGGCGGTTGTTGTACTCGAACACGGTCATGTTGCGACCGATTTCGGAGATGCCGCCCAGCGCATAGATGCGCAGGCCGTTGGCGGGTGCCTTCGGGGGTTCAGGCAGTCGCTGCGTCAGGTCAGCGCCCTGCATGGACTTGACCACGTTACGGCGACCACCCTGGTTGCGCTGACCACGGCCACCCTGGTTGCCGCGGTTACCCTGACCATCCTGGCTCTGGCTACCACCGCGGCGGCTGCGACCACCCCGGCTGTTGGAGGAGGAACGGCCACGTCCGGAGTTGTTACCACCCTTGTTCGACGAGTCGGACCCGGTGGATTCCCGGTTCTCGTTCCCGGTGGTCTTGTCCTTCTGGGTGGTCTGGCTGTTTGATGCTTCAGGAGCCTGGAAGACAGGCGTTTCCACAACAGCATCCTGGCCAGCCTCCGGTGGGCCCGCCTTGCGGGTGACCTTCCGGGGGCGGTTTCGGGATTCATTCATATTTATAGAACTCCAGCTTTTTTCATATCTGCACGGAGATCCTCAAGTTCCTGCTCATTGGGAGCGACAATCGGAAGGCGGGGATCTCCTACGTTGATGCCCTGCAGACGCAGGGCGGCTTTTGCCATGCTGACACCACCCAGGCGACCCTGGGCCGCGACCAGCGGGGATAGTGTGGCGTTGATTTCCCGCGCACGGGCGAGGTCGCCTTCCTCGAAGCTTGTGTACAGCTCACGCAGAGCATTGGGGGCGGCATGTCCGATGACGGAGATGAAGCCTGACCCTCCCAGGGCAAGCCACACGAGATTGAGCGGGTCGTCACCCGAGTACCAGGCGAGACCGGTCTCCTCAATCAGCGGTGCAGCTGCAACGACATCACCCTTCGCATCTTTCATCGCGAGGATCGTGGGTAATTCGCTGAGACGTCTGATGGTATCAGACTCAATGGGAATACCTGAACGTCCCGGAATATCGTAGAGACAGATCGGCAGGTCGGTGGCCTGTGCGATCTCCGTGAAATGGCGGACCAGTCCCTCCTGACTCGGCTTGGAGTAGTAGGGTGTGACCACCAGAAGGCCGTCTGCGCCAACCTCGGCGAAGGCCTCAGCGAGCTCAACAGATGAACGTGTGTTGTTAGTGCCGGCACCCGCGATGAGCTTGGCACGGTCACCAACTTCCTCGCGGACGGCCTTGAGCAGGGTAAGTTTCTCAGCGGTGGTGACGGTCGGGGATTCGCCGGTGGTTCCGGCCAGGATCAGGGCATCCACCCCGTTGTCCACCAGGTGTGCCGCGATCTCGCGGCCCGCGGCGACATCAAGGTCGCCGGATTCAGTGAACGGGGTGACCATGGCCACTCCGACCGTACCGAAATGCTCAACTCCGGTCTTCGCTGTTAAACCTGTGCTCATGGACACCAAGGTTACCTTCTTCTCTTAGGTCGGGGTTCACCAACCCCGTAATTTCTGTACTGTTTGCAAAATACCGTCCCCCACGGACAACCGGGGGCACTCCCCAACTCCGGCCGGGCTGCGTTACCTGGAATGATACCCGCCCGTCGCGGAGGAACGGGGATCTAGAAATCGGTCACATAGGGGCTGGTGGCCATCTGTGTACCGTCGGCAAGCGTTTCCACCTGGAAATCCCCGAACACGGTCGGGGCCTGCTGCTTCAGTTTCTCCAGGCAGGCCACAGCCACCGCGCGGATCTCCACGTCGGCGTGCTCGCTGGCGCGCATACCCAGGAAATGACGCCAGGACCGGAAATTCCCGGTGACCACGATGCGTGACTCGGTGGCATTCGGCAAAACCGCGCGGGCGGCCTGCCGTGCCTGTTTCTTGCGCAGCAGCGCATTGGGTTCACCCTCGAGTTTCTCCTCAAGGGCGTTGAGCAGCTCGTTGTAGACGAACCGGTTGTCATCCATGGCGCGGAGGAACAGGGAACGCAGCTGCGGGTCTTCGTTGATGAGCTCCGGGATGATGACCTCCTGCTCCCCCTCGTGCACGAAGCGCTGGGAGAGCTGGGAGAAGGAGAAATGGCGGTGCCGCACGAGCTCGTGGGTGGCGGAGCGGGAGATCCCCCGGATGTACATCGTCGCACTGGCATGCTCCAGCAGTGCGGTGTGACCGACCTCCATGATGTGCCGGAGGTAGGCCGCATTGGTGGCGGTCCGGGGGTTGGGCTTGTCGAAGGTCTCATAGCAGGCCCTGCCCGCGAATTCAACGAGCGCCTCCGCCCCGTGTGCATCCGTGTCCCACGCCACGGACGCGGGTGGGGTGAACGATGAGCAGGCGATGAGCTCAACTGACAGTTCGACCGGTTCGGTCACGCTTGTTCGGCTCCTTAAATTCTCGGGAAAATCCAGTGTGCGGTGATGGGCGGACCGGTCTAGAGGTCCAGGTAGTGTTCCAGACCGACGGTCAGGCCCGGGTGCTGGGCGATGTTGCGGATGCCCACCAGCACACCGGGTGCGAAGGAGTTGCGATCGTAGGAGTCCTGCTTGATGGTCAGGGTCTGTCCCTGGGTGCCGAAGATGACGGCCTCGTGGGCGACCATGCCACTCATGCGCACGGCGTGAACGGGGATGCCGTCGACATCAGCACCACGGGAACCGTCCAGGGCCTGTTCCGTGGCGTCCGGCTGTGCAGCCATGCCGGCTTCACGACGCGCCTCGGCAATGCCCTGGGCGGTGTGGATGGCGGTACCGGAGGGTGCATCCAGCTTGTTCGGGTGGTGAAGCTCGATGACCTCGGCGGATTCGAAGAAACGGGCGGCCTGCCGCGCGAAAACCATGGTTAGCACGGCTGAGATGGCGAAATTGGGGGCGATGAGCACACCGACACCCTCATTCGATGCACACCAGGAACGGACCTGCGCCAGGCGGTCCTCATCAAAACCGGTGGTTCCCACGACGGCGGAGATGCCGTTGTTGATGCAGAATTCAAGGTTGCCCATGACCGCATTCGGTGTGGTGAAATCCACCACCACCTCGGCACCGCTGTCCACCAGCAGGGAGAGATCATCATCGTGATCGACCTCCGCCACCAGTTCGAGATCATCGGTGTCATTCACCGCAGCGACGATGGTCTGACCCACGCGCCCCTTCGCACCCAGGACGCCAACCTTGATTGCCATGAAAACTCCTTCTCGTTGTGTGGTTGATCCCCACCAGTCTAGACGGATGGCCCAAACACCCCGGCGTGCGCCACGGCATCCGGCCATGACGGTGAACCCACTGCCGTGTCCAGCTAACAATTCCCCAACAGTTGAGACCTAACCCTTCTTACCGACGGATAAAAAGCATAAGGTTAGGTTATGAATGCAAAAACCATAACCCTTGCACTGTTCACCACCGCCCTGCTGGCCGGCGTGGCCGGCTGCAACGGTGATGGTGGCTCAACCGGGCCCACGACGATCACCACCACGGCTCCCACCAGCACTGTGGCGGCCCCCTCGCCGACCACTCCATCCGATACCCCGTCGATGACGACGACCACCAGCGTGGTGACGGCATCACAGACGCCGGGGACGAGCGTCGATAAGCCCGACCCGACCACACCTGCCACCCAACCGCTGGGAAATCCGGACATGGAACGAAAGATCCGGTACCCAGAGGGTGCCTACGACCTGTCTGTCACCAATGTGCGCATGGCAGAACATGACACCTTCACCCGCGTGGTCTTCGACTTCGGCGGTACCGGCATGCCCGGTTGGTGGACAAACTACACCGCCCAGCCGACACAACAGGCCTCCGGCCTCCCCGTTGAGGTAGGCGGGGACTCCTTCCTCGAGATCAGTCTCGACGGCATCGCCCTCCCACCGGAGGCCGCGGTCCCCGGGGTCGAGTTCGGTTCCTTCGGTGGTGCCGGCATCGTCGACGAGGTTGTCCTCACCACCATCTTCGAGGCCCGTGCCCAGTTCTTCATCGGCATGTCGGGACCACCCCGCAACTACTCCGTCACGCTGTTGCAGGAACCGACCCGTGTGGTGGTGGACCTCATGCACTGACGCAGCTGACGCCCCCTGGTACAAGCGGGTGACAACACAACAACGACGGCCCCACCGGGAAAACCCATCCCGGGGGGCCGCCGTCAGTTCCGTTCGGGGAGGGGATTAATCCTCCTCGACCACCGGAACGAGCGAGATCTTGCCGCGGTTGTCGATGTCGGCGATCTCCACCTGGAGCTTCTCACCGACGGTGACCACGTCCTCGACCTTCTCTACACGCTTGCCGTTGCCCAGCTTGGAGATGTGGACCAGGCCGTCACGGCCCGGCAGCAGGGACACGAACGCGCCGAAGGCGGTGGCCTTGACCACAGTGCCCAGGAAACGCTCGCCGACCTTCGGCAGCTGTGGGTTGGCCAGGGCGTTGATCTTCTCGATCGCGGCCTCGGCAGCCTCACCGCTGGCGGCGGAGATGAACACGGTGCCGTCATCCTCAATGGAGATGTTCGCACCGGTCTCCTCGGTCAGGGCGTTGATGTTCTTGCCCTTCGGTCCGATCAGCTCACCGATCTTGGAAACCGGGATCTGGATGGTGGTGATGCGCGGGGCGAACTGGCTCATCTCATCGGGTCCGTCGATGACCTCGGCCATGGTCTCGAGGATGGCGAGACGGGCATCGCGTGCCTGCTCCAGGGCATCGGCAAGAACCTTGGAGGGGATGCCGTCGAGCTTGGTGTCCAGCTGCAGTGCGGTGATGAACTCGGCGGTGCCTGCGACCTTGAAGTCCATATCACCGAAGGCATCCTCGGCACCGAGGATATCGGTGAGGGCGACGTATTCGGTCTTGCCGTCGACCTCATCGGAGACCAGGCCCATGGCGATACCGGCCACCGGTGCCTTCAGGGGCACACCGGCGTTGTACAGCGACAGCGTGGAAGCACAGACGGAACCCATGGAGGTGGAACCGTTGGACCCCAGCGCCTCGGAGACCTGACGGATGGCGTACGGGAAATCCTCGCGGGACGGGATCACCGGCAGCACGGCACGCTCGGCGAGCGCACCATGGCCGATCTCACGACGCTTGGGGGAACCCACACGACCCGTCTCACCGGTGGAGTACGGCGGGAAGTTATAGTGGTGCATGTAACGCTTGGTGTCCACCGGCGCCAGGGAATCGATATGCTGCTCCATCTTGAGCATGTCCAGGGTGGTGACACCGAGGATCTGGGTCTCGCCGCGCTCGAAGAGGGAGGAACCGTGTGCACGTGGGATCAGTTCGACCTCCACGCCGAGATCACGGATATCGGAGACTCCGCGACCGTCGATGCGGAACCCCTCGGAGAGGATCTTGCCGCGCACGATCTTCTTCATGAGCGAGTTGTAGGCTGCACGGATCTCCTTGGAGGCAACAGCGGCACCGAGGTCATCCTCGAAACGGCCGATCAGCTTCTCCTCGACCTCAACCATGAAGTCATTGGTGGCGTTCTCGCGCTCGTTCTTGCCCTTGATGGTCATCAGCTGGGTCAGCTTCTTGGAGGCCTGCTTCTCCACCGCTGCGTACACCTCATCGGAGTAGGCGGGGAACAGCGGGAACTCACGGGTCTCCTTGGCCACGCGCTGGGCCAGACCCTCCTGAGCACGGCACAGCAGATCAATGAACGGCTTCGCGGCCTCCAGGCCCTCGGCGACGGTCTTCTCTGTCGGGGCGGGTGCTCCCTCCTTGATGCGCTCGACGACGTTCTCGGAGGCACCGGCCTCCACCATCATCACGGCGACATCGGAGAAGGTCTTGTTTCCACGCTTGCGCTCAACGAGACGGCCGGCGACAACGAGCTCGAAGACGGAGGCCTTCTGCTGCTCAGCGGTGGGGAATGCCACCCACTGCCCCTCGGGGTGGTTCTCATCGGCGATCAGTGCCATGCGGACACCGCCGACGGCACCGGAGACCGGCAGACCGGAGATGCGGGTGGCGGCGGAGGCACCGTTGATGGCCACGACATCGTAGCTGTCCTCGGGGCTGACGGACATGACGGTGATGATCACCTGGACCTCGTTGCGCAGCCCCTTGACGAAGGTGGGGCGCAGCGGACGGTCGATCAGACGACAGGCCAGGATGGCCTCCGTGGAGGGGCGGCCCTCACGGCGGAAGAAGGAACCGGGGATACGGCCGGCGGCGTACATACGTTCTTCCACGTCCACGGTCAGCGGGAAGAAATCGAGGCCTTCGCGGGGCTGGTTGGATGCGGTGGTGGTGGCCAGCAGCATCGTCTCATCGTCGAGGTAAGTGGTCACAGCACCATCTGCCTGGCGGGCCAGCTGGCCGGTCTCGAAACGGATGGTGCGGGTTCCGAAGTCACCGTTGTCAATGGTGGCGATGGCTTCAATAACGCCATAGTCGGTGTCTTCGAAATACTTAACTTCGCTCATATGCGAGTTGTTCTCCTCATGTTTAGTTCTTTCGGTGATCATCGGTGCCACCGTTAATGCTGTCTTCATACAACGTTGGAAATTCTACCAGCTCATGCAGGATAACCCCAGTACCGGTTTTCACTGTGGACAATGGTGTTATATTCACCGAAACGGGCTGCAGGAACGCCGAAACCGCCCCGCCTCCCTGCCATAACGGCGGGGAAACGGGGCGGTGCGCCTTCCATATCCTGGCGCTTGGGCCGGGAACAGGAGGGAATTAGCGACGCAGGCCGAGGCGTGCGATCAGGTCACGGTAACGGTCGACGTTGTTGTCGGCCAGGTACTTCAGCAGGCCGCGACGACGACCGACGAGCAGCAGCAGACCACGACGGGAGTGGTGATCGTGCTTGTGGAACTTCAGGTGCTCGGTCAGGGTGTTGATGCGGTTGGTCAGCATCGCGATCTGTGCCTCTGGGGAACCGGTGTCGGTCTCGTGCAGACCGTACTCGGCGAGGATGGACTTCTTCTGCTCGGAAGTAAGAGCCATGAGGATATCTCCTAGTTATTTCAGTCCGCATGAAGTGTTTTCACCACGCACCCCTGACAAGCAGGCGGGTGATGTACTTTCTGCAACTGTTGCGGACCACAGTCACAAAACCGTCCGTCAGCTTAACACCGGCAGGCTGAACCACCCAAATGGCTAGTTGTTTGCGGCCACCCGACCCACGCGGGTCATGAACTCGGACAGGAACCGGTCCACATCGACTGCCACGGCCGCACGAGCGGTGCGCACGGGATCGTTGAGGCGGACCTCATCACCGATGGTGCGGCCCCGGGTCTCACCCTCCACATCGACCTTGAGGTTGATCGGCAACAGGGTGACCAGGGACGGGTCGACGGCCACACCCACGGCCAACGGGTCATGGAGACCACAGCCACCCAGGTGCGGGGCGGTGGTCTCATAGGCCTTGATGTAGTAGTCGGTCATGTCCGCCAGGGCGATGGCAGCCGGGGTGCCCAGCTCACGCCACTGCGCGGTGTGCCTGGAGGTCAGCAGGGTCTGCAGGGTGACATCCAGGCCGATCATGGTCACATCGGCCGCCGCACGGAAGACATTGTTGGCGGCATCCGGGTCCTGGTTGATGTTGGCTTCGGCCCAGGGGCTGACATTGCCCGGGACGGTGAGCGCACCGCCCATGATGACGATGTGGGCGTTGTCCGCGAAGGCCGCATCCTTCGCGGCGGCCGCCGCGATGTTGGTCAGCGGACCGGTGGCGATGATGACCAGATCGTCGCCGTGTTCACGCACGGAATCGATGAGGAAATCCACACCACCTTCGCGGGCCTCGGCGCGGGCCTTCTCCAGGGCGACCTCGCCGATACCGTTGGCACCGTGGATGAAGGCGGAGATGTCCAGGACCTCGAACCCGTCGCGCATGAGGGCATGGGGCTCACCGAGGTAAACCGGAACATCGGGGGCCCCGAACAGTTCCAGCAGCGCGAGGTTGTTCGCAGCGCCGGTGTCCAGCAGGACGTTGCCGTAGGTGCAGGTCACGCCGATGACCTCCAGCTCCGGGGAGCCCAGGGCGTAGGCCAGTGCGAGAGCATCATCGATGCCGGTGTCCAGGTCCAGGATGGCCTTCTTGGTCATGTGGGGCTTGCCTTTCCGTCAGGTGGTGGTGAAACACTTCTCGGGAGACCATCCTAGGCCCGTGGGCGGGGCCTTAATCAGCGGGGGTGGGTGGGGCGTCGAGAAGCTCCCTGTCCCGGGCGAGGATCTCCCTCGTCTGCGTGACGTCATTGGCCATCGCCTCGAGGAGTTCCTCCACACCGTGGAATTTCACCATGGGGCGCAGGCGGTCGACGAACTCCACCATGACGTGGTGACCGTACAGGTCGGCCTCCCGGTCCAGGACGAAGGCCTCCACACTGCGCCGTTCATCACCGAAGGTGGGGTTGGTGCCCACGGACACCGCGGTGGGATAACGGACCCCGGGGACCATGTCGCCGTCGATATCGCGAGAGATCTCCCTGTCGATCGCTCGGTCGTCGGTGATGGTGAACCAGCCGGCGTACACACCGTCGGCAGGCAGTGCCACGGACTCAGGCAGGTAGAGATTGGCGGTCGGGTACCCGAGTTCCTTGCCTCCGCGGCCGGCTCCGCGGACCACCTCACCGCGCACGGAGTAGCGACGCCCCAGTGCCCAGTTGGCGCGGGCCACATCGCCCTCGACGAGGAACTCACGCACCAGGGTGGAGCAGATGCAGAGGTCATCGTCGTGGAGCAGGGGCATGATGGTGATGTCCACGTCGTGCTGTGCACCCAGTTCACGCATGGTGGCCTCGGTGCCGGCGCCGTCGGTGCCGAAGGTGAAGTTCTCCCCCACCACCACACTCCGGGCGCGCAGGGCGTCGACGATCATCACACGGAAGTACTCCTCGGGGGACAACCCGGCGAGTTCCCGGGTGAAATCGATGATCAGCACCGCCTCCACCCCCTGCTCCGCCGCGAGTGTGATGCGGTAGTCCAACGGGGCCAGACGGGTGGGCTGGCGTCCCGGGAGGAACACCGAGATCGGGTGCGGGTCGAAGGTGACCATCACGCACGGCACCCCCAGTTCACGCGCCTGCCGGGAGGCCTCCCGCATGAGTGTCTGATGTCCACGGTGTACACCGTCGAACACGCCGATTGTGACCACCGAACCCTCAAGGTCCGCCGGAACTTCCTTTAAACCGCGCCAAATATCCACGGCTACAGGTTACGGCATAGACTTCTCAGGCATGAATGATCCCGTCCAGAACTCAGGTCTCGTCGTGGTGGACAAACCCGCCGGAATGACATCACACGATGTGGTATCAAAACTGCGCCGTGCCTTCTCCACCCGCAAGGTGGGGCACGCCGGCACCCTTGATCCCATGGCCACCGGTGTGCTGGTGGTCGGCATCGAGCGTGGTACACGTTTCCTCGCGCACCTGGTGGCCACCACCAAGGCCTACGATGCCACCATCCGGCTCGGCGCCTCCACCACCACCGATGACCGGGAGGGGGACGTTGTATTCTCGGCTGACGCCTCGACGCTTGACGACGAACAGATCACCACCGCCGTCACCTCGCTGACCGGGGAGATCATGCAGAAACCCGCGAGTGTGTCCGCCATCAAGATCGACGGGAAGCGGGCCCATGAACGGGTCCGCGACGGTGAGGTGGTGGATATTCCGGCGCGCCCGGTAACCGTGAGCGTGTTCGACGTGCTGGAGCAGCGACGCGAGGGTGGCTTCGTGGATCTGGATGTGCGGGTGCACTGTTCCTCCGGCACCTATATCCGTTCCCTGGCGCGTGACCTGGGGGCCGCCCTGGGGGTGGGTGGACACCTGACCGCGCTGCGTCGCACCGAGGTGGGGCCCTTCACCCTGGAGGATGCGATCCCCCTGGCTGACCTCCAGGACAACGCCCGGTTATCCCTGAGCCTGGATGAGGCACTGGCCCGTTCCTATCCTGTCCTGGAGATCACCGAGGCCGAGGGTGAGGCACTGTCGATGGGCAAGTGGCTGGAACCGCGTGGACTGAAGGGTGTGCACGCGGCGGTCACCCCGTCGGGCCGGTCGATCGCCCTGGTCGAGGAGAAGGGGAAACGCCTGGCCACCGTGTTCGTAGCGCGTCCCAACACCCTGTGACCGTATCCCTTCAGGTCACGGCGGTGGCGGCGATGACATAACCGTCGCGAAGCACCCAGCGCCCGGAGATGAACGGCACCGGGGTGGGGCGCACGAGCAGGTAGGACACGAAGGTGCCGTCGTCACGCAGGTCGATCTCCGCCTGCTCGAAACCCAGCCACCGGTGGGTCAGCGGGAACCACGCCTTGTAGGTGGCCTCCTTCGCGCAGAACAGCAGCCGGTCGGCGCAGTGGATGCCCTTGTCCTCCAGACGTTTGAGCTGGGGCACCTCCCCCACCCTGGCGATGGATCCCAGGACATCCTTGGGCAGGGGCTCAGCCGGTTCGGCATCCAGGCCCATCGAGCGCACCAGCAGGCGCGGTGCCACCACGGCCGCCCGGAAACCATCGGTGTGGGTCAGGGAACCCGACACCGACGACGGCCACAGGGGCATACCCCGCTCACCGCGGAGGATGGGATCCCCGCTGTCCCGCCCCAGTTCACGTAACGCCTGGTGGGCACACCACCGGGCGTCCCCGAACTCAGCCTTGCGGATATCGACCGCATGCGCCACCAGGGCCTTCTCCAGGGGATGGAGACGGTGGAAATTGTCCAGGTTCAGGTCCCCATCATCGGTTCTGATGAATGAGAACTTCGCGGATCCCGGAAAGAGGGACTCATCCAGCATGCTCCACCTCCATCACCGGGTACGGCCACACATGGCCTGGACCCCACTGCTCCCACTCCCTCGGATATCCGAGGGAGACCTCGATATGTCTGATTCCGTTGATCATCTGGACCCCGGGTATGTGCAGGTGGCCGTAGACCACCGCCTGTGCGTTGTACCGCTCCGCCCACCCCCGGGTATGTCTCGTCCCGCACCACAGCGCGAGTTCCTGCCACCGCATCCGCTGGGTCGGTTCCACCACCAGGGGCCAGTGGTTGATCAGGATGGTCGGCCCCGTGATCTTGGACAGGCGCTTGATGGAGTACGCCAGGCGGTCCCAGCACCACGCCCGGATATCCACGAACGGGGCGATGGAGAACTCATCGGTCATCATCACCTGACGGTCACGGGCCGCCTGGACAGCCTGCTCCACGGTGAAACCAGGGCGGCGGAAGGAATAGTCGTACAGGGTGAACAACGGAACGATGGTGACCCCGGCGAAGACGGGATACGGATCCTCCGGGGTGAGCACATCAATCCTGCGGCACCCCTCCACCAACTCGGTGTATTTGTCCATCCCCTGGCACCGGTCCTGGGACCGGGAGAACAATTCATGATTGCCCGGCACCCAGATGACCTTGGCGAAACGTTTACGGAGGCGGGCGAGCACGGATAACACCAACTCGGTGCGTTCAGCCACATCGCCCGCGACGATCAACCAGTCAGAGGGGTCTTTCGGCTGGATCTTCTCGATCGGATCGGCATTGGCCTTCACCGCCGCGTGGAGGTCTGCAACCGCCCAGAGTGTTGTGGTCACGTTCACCTCTGCCTTCATTGATCGTCACTGATCCCGATGGCCGCATCCGGCCCCGTCTGGTTTTGATAGTTTACGCGAAGAAGAAGATGCCGTTGGCATCAACCAGCAGGAAGGCCGGCAGCTGTTACGACAGCTGTTACGACAGCGCGACCCCCTCACGCGCCCACCGCATCGACCGGAAACGCCATACCACCGCGATGAGACGGATGACGATGAACGCCAACAGTCCCACCCACACACCGGTGAGTCCACCACCGACGAGGTAGGAGATCCACACCCCGGGCAGGAAACCCAACAGCACCGCCAGGATGGATGCATTACGCAGGAACACCGCATCCGAGGCACCGAGCAGGACACCGTCGATGGCGAAGACCACACCACCCAGGATGATCATCACGATCATGATCCACCACGGGTTGCCGATGGCCTCCAGGACCTCCGCATCCCGGGTGAACAACCGCGGGATGGCACCGTGCAGGACGGCGAAGACGATGCCCAGGAGCCCGGCGAACGCCACCGAATACCCGATGACCCGGATCCCCACCCGGCGTGCCACCGCCGCCGACCCGGCCCCCAGCGCAGCACCTGCCAGTGTCTGTGCCGCGATCGCCAGGGAATCCAACACCAGCGTTATGAAGTTCCACAGCTGCAACATCACCTGGTGGGCGGCCAGCGACGCCGTTCCGAACCTGGCCGCCACCGCCGCTGCGGACAGGAAGGCCACCTGGAAACTCAGCGATCTCATGATCAGATCACGGCCCAGGAAGAGCTGACGTTTGATCACATCCCAGCGCGGGCGCCACTGCCCGTCATGGTGTCGGACCAACGCGATGAGGAAGAGCGCGGCCGTGATCCCCTCGGCGATGACATTGGCATAGGCCGACCCCACCAAGCCGTACCGGTTGACCATGATGGGGATGAGGACCGCGCCGGGTATCACCCCGGCCAGGGTGAAATAGAGGGGCAGACGCGTATTCTGAATGCCACGTAACCACCCGTTACCTGCCATGATGATCAACACCAGCGGCACGGCGAAGGCAGCTGCCCGCAGCCACTGCGCCGCGGCCTCGGCCACCTCACGATCCCCGGAGAGCCACCAGGTGAACCACGGGGCGAACAGGATCATGATGGTGGCGATGGCCACGCCGACCGCCACGGCCACCCACGTGGCCTGCACCCCCTCGGCGATGGCCCCGCGCCTGTCCCCTGCTCCGAAGAGACGGGACGACCGCGCCGTGGTGCCGTAGGACAGAAAGGTCAGCTGGGTGGTCACCTGGGACTGGATGGTCACTGCAGCGCCCAGGGCCGCCAGCTCAAACCCACCGAGACGGCCCACGACGGCGGTATCCAGGAGCAGATACAGCGGCATCGCGGCCAGGACACCCAGCGCCGGCAGGGCCAGGGTGAAGATCTGCCGTGCGGTGACCTGCCCCAGCTCATCCACCGTGGTCGGATCACCCGGCGTGGTACCACTGCGGGGGCCGGGTTTCTCACTGGGCAGATCAGGGGTCATGGATGATCAAAGACCCCTAACCGCGGGCCATGTGGGAGGTATCCAGGGACTCCCCGAGTTCCACGGCTGCGGCGATGAGGGTATCCAGGGCCTCCAGCTCGGTACCGCGGGCGGTGTACCCGGCCGCCGGAACGTGCCCACCCCCACCGAGATGCACCGCCAGGGACCCCACACTCAACTGGGAGGAGCGCAGGGAGACCGTGAACACACCCGGTTCGTACTCCTTGAACACCGCGCCGAAATCAGCACCGTCAACCGCGCGGACGGTTTCGATGAGTCCCTCCACCGCAGCCTTGGAGTGACCGTTGATCGTGGCGTGATCGGCCACCAGCACCGCAAGACTGTAGGGGCCTGCGCGGTGCATCTCAATCCGCGACATGATGCGACCCACCAGTTGGAGATCCTCCAGGGAGGTCTTATCGATGAGCTCAGCGGAAATCTCACGGATATTGAGGCCGTGCTCCATGAGACGACGCGCCATGGTGTGCATGACAGGACGACCCCAACGGAAACAACCGGTGTCGGTGACCAGGCCGGCATACAGGCCGTGGGCGATGGTGCGGGTGATCTGCACCCCGAGCACATCGAACCAGTCGAGGAGAATCGTCGTGGTGGATTCCGCCTCCGTGTTGATGAGGTTCACCCGACCGAAACCCGGGTTGGTTGCATGATGGTCCACCACGATCGTGCGCTCCCGGGCACCGGTGATGGTCTCCTCGAAGTCACCGGTGCGTTCCTGCGAACCGCAGTCCACCACGATGATGAGATCGGAGGCCGGCAGGACGGAGGTGAAGACGATGTCCTCCGAACCTGGGATGGAATTCAGATTGGTGGGCATCGGATCCCGCTGGCCGATATAACCCCGGGCGTCCTTACCCAGCTGCCGCAGCACCTCGACCGTGGCGGTGACACTGCCGATGGCATCCGCATCGGGGCGCAGATGCCCCACCACACTGACCGTGTGGGCAGCAGATACCAATTCCGCTGCTGCACGGAAATCAGAATGGGTGGTCACAGAGGTTACGCCTCATCCTCTTCACGGGTATCCGACTTGTACGGGTTGGGATCACCTGCGGGGACGGCGTTCTCCTTGAGTTTCGCCAGTTCGGCATCCCGCTGGCGGGCACGCTCTAGCAACGCCTCCATGTGGGCGGAAGCCTCAGGTACTGTATCCACACGGTAGGTCAGGGTCGGGGTGAACCGGACACCCAGCTGCTCGCCGACAATCTTCCGGAGCTGTCCGCGGGCACGGTGCAGGGCCTCGGCCGCAGCCTCCAGGTCCGGTTCATCCCCCACATTCTCACCGCGAACGGTGTAGAAGACGGTGGCATCATGGAGATCGCCGGTCATGGTGACATCGGTGATGGTGATGTACTCGAGGCGACGGTCCTTGATCTCGCGTTCGATTGCGCTGGCGACGATGGTCTGAATGCGTTTGGCCATTCTGGCCGCACGGGCGTTATCCACCATGAGGACCACTCCTTCGAAGGTTTGACAGTTGTACTGATTATCCGCAGATTCTACCCTGTCCGCATATGCTCTCCGCACACCGGTGGGGATTCCCCCCGGTATGCCGGGACCAGAGACCAAAAGGCCCGGTCCCCGGGAGAGATGTTCCAGGGGGCCGGGCCTTCAGGCTGCTTATGCGACGGGCCCAACCGGTTGGTGGGGCCGGATCAACAGGGGATCCTAGGAATCGCGTGGGACCTCGACCATCTCGAAGACCTCGATCTTGTCGCCGACGGCGATGTCCGGGTAGGACAGGACCATACCGCACTCATAACCTGCGGAGACCTCGGTGACATCGTCCTTCTCACGACGCAGGGACTCGATCTTGGCATTGGAGGCGATGACATTGCCATCGCGGATGATGCGGGCCGTTGCGTTGCGACGGACCTTGCCCTCCTCCACCATGCAACCGGCGATGAGACCGATGGCGGAGGCCTTGAAGATCGCACGGATCTCGGCCTTGCCCACCTCGCGCTCCTCGTAGATCGGCTTGAGCATACCCTTGAGGGCTGCCTCCACCTCTTCGATGGCGCGGTAGATGATGGTGTAGTAGCGGATGTCCACGCCCTCGGCGTTGGCTTCCTCGGTGGCCTTGCCCTCAGCGCGGACGTTGAAGGCGATGATCACGGCGTTGGAGGCCGCCGCAAGGGTGACGTTGGTCTGGGTGACCGCACCGACACCACGGTCGATGATGTTGAGCTCGACCTCATCATCCATCTCGATCTTGAGCAGGGCTTCCTCAAGTGCTTCCACGGAACCTGCGTTGTCACCCTTGAGGATGAGGTTGAGGACCGAGGTCTCCTTGAGAACTGAATCCAGATCCTCGAGGGAGACACGCTTGCGGGAACGTGCTGCCAGGGCATTGCGCTTACGAGCATTGCGTTGGTTGGCGATCTGACGGGCGATGCGGTCGTCCTCGACCACCAGCAGGTTGTCGCCGGCACCGGGGACACCGTTGAGACCCTGCACCTGGACCGGACGGGAGGGACCGGCCTCGTCGACATCGCGACCGTATTCGTCGACCATGCGACGAACACGACCGTAGGTGTCACCGACGACGATGGAGTCACCGACGCGGAGGGTACCGCGCTGGACGATGACCGTGGCCACCGGGCCACGACCACGGTCGAGGTGTGCTTCAATCGCGACACCCTGTGCGTCCATGTCCGGGTTGGCCACCAGATCCAACTCGGCGTCCGCGGTCAGGCAGACGGAGGCCAACAGCTCATCGATGTTGGTGCCCTGCTTCGCGGAGATGTCGACGAAGATGGTGTCTCCGCCGTACTCCTCCGGAACCAGACCGTACTCGGTGAGCTGACCACGGATCTTCTCCGGGGAGGCATCCGGCTTATCGATCTTGTTCACCGCAACCACGATCGGCACATCAGCGGCCTTCGCGTGGTTGATGGCCTCGATGGTCTGTGGCATGACGCCGTCATCGGCGGCCACAACCAGAACAGCGATATCGGTGGACTTGGCACCACGGGCACGCATGGCGGTGAAGGCCTCGTGACCCGGGGTATCCAGGAAGGTGATGGTGCGCAGGTCATCTTCGACCTCGACCTTGACCTGGTAGGCGCCGATGCCCTGGGTGATGCCACCGGCCTCGCCGGAACCGACGTTGGCCTTACGGATGGTGTCCAGGAGTCGGGTCTTACCGTGGTCGACGTGACCCATGACGGTGACCACCGGGGGACGCTTGGCCAGGTCCTGCTCGTCGCCGATGTCCTCACCGAACTGCAGGTCGAAGCTCTCGAGGAGCTCGCGGTCTTCATCCTCAGGGGAGACGACCTCGACCTTGAAGTTCATCTCGTCACCGAGGAGCATCAGGGTCTCATCGGAGACCGATGCGGTCGCGGTGACCATTTCACCGAGGTTGAACAGTGCCTGCACGAGTGCTGCCGCATCCGCGCCGATCTTGTCGGCGAAGTCGGACAGGGAGGCACCGCGGGCGAGACGCAGGGTCTGGCCACGGCCGTCGGGCAGACGAACGCCACCGATGACGTTCGGTGCCTGCATCGACTCGTACTCATTGCGCTTCTGACGCTTGGACTTGCGACCACGACGTGGTGCACCACCCGGACGTCCGAACGCACCTGCGGTACCACCGCGACGTCCACCGCGGCCTGCGCCACCGCCGCCACCGCGGTTGAAACCGCCGGAGCCACCACCAGGACCACCCTGGCCACCGCCACGGCCACCCTTACCGGGTGCCTTGGCCGGCATCTGGCCGGGGGTCGGGGGCATCATGGCTGGTGATGGACGACGTCCGCCACCCTGACGCTCCTGGGATGCAGCGCCTGCGGCGTTACCTCCCTGCGGACGTGGGCCACCGGAACCCGGTCCCGGGCGCTGGCCACGTGGGCCACCCTGACCGTCGCGCGGTGCGCCGGAACGCTGTCCGCCCTGTGGGCGTGGTGCACCACCGGGACGGGGTCCGCCACCCGGGCGGGGTCCACCGCCGCCGGGACGTGGTCCCGGACGGTCTGCCGCACCGGTGGAAAATGGGTTGTTGGCCACGCGGGGTGCGCGTGCCCCCGGCTTCGGGCCGGGCTTGGCCATCGGACGTGGCATGGCGTTCGGACGTGGTGCCTCGCCACCCGGCTTCGGGGTTGCCTTGTCCTCGGCAGCCTTCTTCGCGGCATCTCCCGGGGTGGGACCCGAGAATGCCGGGGTAGCTGGCTTGGGGGCTGTAGGCTTCGCCGGGGCCGGCTTCGCTGCGGTTGGCTTGGGGGCTGCAGGCTTGGCCGGGGTCGGCTTGGCGGCTGCGGTACCCGGCTTCGGGGCCGCGACGGCACCCGGGGTCGGGGCTGTCGGCTTCTGTGCGGTACCCGGCTTCGGGGCTGGGGCACCGGGCTTGGCGGCAGGCTTGGCCGGGGTTGGCTTGTTATCGGTGTCGGGCTTGGCCCCACCGGTTGCCTGATAATGCTCCTGCATCTTCTTCACCACCGGCGGTTCGATGGTGGACGATGCGGTTTTGACGAACTCACCCTGCTCCTTGAGCGTGGCGAGCAGTTCCTTGCTGGTAATACCGAGCTTCTTCGCGAGCTCGTGTACACGTAGCTTTCCGGGCACTTTTCTCCTCTAGAGTTTCGCTAGAGGTCAAAGGCCCGGTGAGGGACCTCGAACTCTAGCAGTGATTATTGACGTTCATCGCTGATGCTTCATCGTGTGCTCATCAGTGTTCGGTCTTCCTTACAATGTCGGGTCCGGTGGTCTGTTCCACCAGGTACGTGCGTACGTGACCTGTATCCACCGTGGTGGACACCCTCAGCGCACGGCCAAAGGCACGACGCTGCTCAGCAAGCTCCAATGCGGCGATGGTGGGTGTCAGCCATGCTCCCCTGCCCGGCATCCGACGCTTCGGATCAGGGAGGATCACACCTGGTCGCCCCGGGTGTTCGACTACACGAAGGAGGTCGATATCATCGAGCCGTCGCTTCGTGGCGATACAGGTACGGATCCGGATTGTTTTTTCAGCAGCGTTCGCCTCAATGACAGGTGCACTTACGTTGTTCACGTCGTCCACACCGGTGTCGGGGGCCAGCTGCATTCAATCCCTTTCTCACTACCTTGGTTCACCACGTTGGTTTACCGTGACTGTCTTCTGATCCGTTCCGGTCGGAAATAGAATCCGGGGTTCGGCACAGAATCCACAGGCCGCATGTGGGCCTTTTCCAATATTACGCTATTGAGAGCAGAAATTGGAACCTGTGATTGAATAATCACCGATTCCAATCTTCATCTACCGGTAACCGGAGGGACACCAGGGTAATCTCCCGGCCAACATTTCACCGGGAGGGGATCCCCCGGGGAGGCTCTCAGCCCGTGGATTAACCCATATCGGAGTGGATGTCGATCTTCCATCCGGTCAGACGCGCTGCCAGGCGGGCATTCTGCCCCTCCTTGCCGATCGCGAGAGACAGCTGGTAGTCGGGCACAACCACCTTGGCGACCTGCTGCTCCGCATCGACGATCTCGACGCTGACAACCTTCGACGGTGCCAGGGCATTGCCGACAAAGGTGGCCGGATCATCAGAGTAGTCAATGATGTCGATCTTCTCTCCACCGAGCTCGCGCATGATATTCGACACACGCTGACCGCGCGGTCCGATGCACGCACCCTTGGCGTTGAGGTTCTTCACCGTCGCCCGGACAGCCACCTTGGAGCGGTGACCGGCCTCGCGTGAGATCGCCACGATCTCGACGGACCCATCAGCCACCTCGGGGATCTCCAGCTCGAACAGACGGCGCACGAGTTCCGGGTGGGTACGGGAGAGGTTGATCTGGATGCCGACCGGACCCTTGCCCACGCCGACCACATAGCTCTTGACGCGGTCACCGTGCTTGAGTTTCTCACCGGGGATCTGCTCGGCGGGCAGCAGGATGCCGTCCTGGCTGTCAGTTTCGGTACCGAGCTGGACCACGACGATGCCACGCTCCGCAGCACGAGAATCGGCCTGGACAAGGCCGGACATGACGGTGCCCTCGTATTCGGCGTAGGCATCGAAGGCGCGCTCCGCCTCAGCCTCACGCAGACGACGGACGATGGCATCGCGCACAGCGCGAGCGGAGACACGACCGAAGTTGGAGGGGGTGTCATCGTATTCGGAGGAGATGGTGCCCTCATCGTCGAACTCGGTGACGATCACGGCAACAGCACCGGTGGAGACATCAATGTCCACGCGGGCCTTGGAGCTCTCCGGGACGTCTGACTCCCGGTTGTCCAGATAGGAATGGAGCAGGGCATTCGCAATGGTGCGGATCATGTCCTCAACCCGGATGCCTTTTTCCTTCTCAATGGCTCTCAGAGCCTGGACATCAATATTCACTTGTCTTCCTCTCAGGGTTCCGTGGATCCTAGTGGTCTGTTTCTTCCACGGCTTCGTCGAATGTGCGTCCCGCGAGATCAAGTTCATCCTGCGCGGGTTTCGCGAATTCAATTTCTACCACTGCGCGAGGGGAATTAGCCAATTCCAGGACGGTGACGGAGAGGGCCTTTTTATTGCGTTCGATGAGGATGACAGCGGTTTCCTCGGCATTGAGCGCCCCGATGCGGGCGATACGCTTCTTGCCGTCCACATCGAGGCTGACCAGGCGGGTACGGTTGCGGCGCCAGTGCCGTGGCTGCGTGAGTGGCATGTCCACTCCGGGGGTGGATACCTCGAGCAGGTAGCCCGCACCGAAGCTGAGCTCACCGCGGGCCTCGGCGGCGTCGAAAAGCTCACCGATCTCCTGGCTGACCACCTCGAGGAGGTCGAGGTCGGGGCGGGAATCGGAGTCGAGTTTGATGGCCACGGTTGATTTCGGCCCGGCCTTGGTCACGCGCAGCCCCTCCACGTCGAGATGGCGGGTGGCGACGACGGGTGCGATCAGGGCGGTGAGTTCTTCAGCGGTGGGGAAAGCCATGGCCCTCACCTTACTGCCCTGCGGACACACGGATCACCGGCGGGTGCCCAACCGTGTCCACCCCACCCGCTACACTTCACCGCATGCGCTTCACGAAGCACCTGATCCTCACCACCACAGCCGCACTCGCAACCACCCTGGCCGCGTGCACCCCGTCGCCCACCCCCGACGAGGCCCTGGTGGGGATGCATCAGGAGGCACTGCATGACGCCCAGGCGCTGGCAGTGTCCACACCGGATGCCTCGGCGCTGCGCTCGGAACATGCAGAGGAGATCACTGCCGAGATCGAGCGGTTGTGCGGGTTCACCGATGACGGCATCCTTCCGGAGTCCTGCACCTTCGAGACCCCGGATATCGCAGCCGCCCCCGCGTCGGATGGTGCCTCCCACATGATGGCCAGCCAGGAGCAGATCCTGGATCACCTCGGGGAGATCCCCACCGAGTCGGTCCCCCTCATCATCGGCCAGTACATTGAACAGGCCCGTCTGGCACCACCCCCCGAGGAGATCACCATCCCGGAAGACCTCTCACTCAAGGGTGAGGACCTGACCCGGGCGCAGGATCTGCTTGCCGGCGAGTACGCTGCCACATGGGCCCTCGGCGTTGCGCTGGCCTACGTCTCCCCCGACCTCACGGATGCCACCCAGGATGCCATCGACCGCCACCGGGAATATGCCGCGGTACTGCGCACCACCATCACCCCCTTCGCCGACACCGCCCCCTCAGAACCCGGTTATGACCTGGCCGGATTGACGGAGCCGACCGACCCGGACAGCGCACTCACACTGATCCGTGAGGTGCAGGACAATGCGGTCACCTCCTGGCACAATGCCGCCTCAGTGGCCACGGACCCCGGTTGGCGCATACTGGCCAGCCGGATCGCCGGTGCCACCGCCCGCGACACGGTCACCTTCGACTGACCCCCGCCCCACCGGGTCCCGCCCCCTGCTTTTCGACGCCCGCCCGACGCATGCCCGTCCCCGACGCCCCACCGGGTTGACGGTATGGCGACGGGCCGGGTGACCTTTCGACACCCCCATGCGCAATCGATCCCACGATTGACCACATCACCGCCCCACCTACGGGGGTGAAAACGATAACAAATCAGTCACTGACTGCCCGCCCGGAATTCCGGACCTTTCCGACAATGTCCAGCTAGAAGCGAATTTCCTCCGTGCTGGATTAATTTTTACTGACAAAAACATGAAATCCACATCTCTTTCGGGTTTGGCTGCGAGCTGAGTCACATTTAGGATTCAGGCACGGGGTTTCACTGAAATCACACCGGTGGAATCAACCTAAAACACACGGAGGTCTCAAATGACTTTAAAGAAGTCTCTTGCCGTCACCGCGGCAGCGACACTGGCACTCAGCCTCGCCGCCTGCGCCTCGGATTCCGAGTCCGATTCCGCCGGGGGCACCGGTGATTCCGCATCCGGTGGTGACAACTATGTGCTCGTCAACGGCACCGAGCCACAGAACCCACTGGTTCCCGCCAATACCAATGAGGTCGGTGGTGGCCGCATCGTCGACTCCATCTTCGCCGGGTTGGTCTACTACAACGTGGACGGTTCCGTGGAGAATGATCTCGCCGAATCCATCGAACTCGAGGGCGACAAGACCTACCGCGTCACCCTCAAGGAGGGTGCCACCTTCACCGACGGCACCCCAGTGACCTCCGAGAGCTTCGTCAACGCATGGAACTACGCGGTAGCCAATGACCAGCTCTCCGCCTATTTCTTCGAACCCATCCTGGGTTATGAGGAGGGCGTGGAGGAGATGGAGGGCCTCCAGGTCGTCGATGACACCACCTTCACCATCGAGCTGAACCAGCCCGAGTCCGACTTCCCGCTGCGTCTGGGTTACTCCGCGTTCTACCCACTGCCTGAATCCGCCTTCGAGGACATGGAGGCCTTCGGCGAGAACCCGGTGGGCAACGGTCCCTACAAGCTGGCCGAGTGGAACCACAACCAGGATGCCCTCATCGTCCCGAATGAGGACTACGACGGTGGCCGTACACCCCAGAACGATGGCGTGAAGTTCGTGTTCTACCCGACCTTCGATGCCGCCTACGCCGACCTGCTGTCCGACAACCTCGATGTCCTGGACTCCATCCCGGATTTCGCCTTCGCAACCTTCGAGGATGAACTCCAGGGCCGGTCCATCAACCAGCCTTCAGCCGTGTTCCAGTCCTTCACCATCCCGGAGCGCCTCGAGCACTTCTCCGGTGAGGAGGGTGCACTGCGCCGCCAGGCGATCTCCATGGCCATCAACCGCGATGAGATCACCGAGACCATCTTCGAGGGCACCCGCACCCCGGCAACCGATTTCACCTCCCCGGTCATCGACGGTCACTCCGATTCCCTCACCGGTTCCGAGGTCCTCGAATACAACCCGGAGCGCGCCCAGGAGCTGTGGGCCGAGGCCGATGCCATCGCACCGTTCACCGGTGAGTTCACCATCTCCTACAACGCCGACGGTGGCCACCAGGCATGGGTCGATGCTGTCGCCAACTCCATCCGCAACACCCTGGGGATCGACGCCATCGGTAACCCCTACCCGGACTTCAAGTCCCTGCGCGATGACGTGACCAACCGCACCATCGATGGTGCCTTCCGTACCGGTTGGCAGGCGGATTACCCGTCGCTGGGTAACTTCCTCGGCCCACTCTATGGCACCGGGGCAGGTTCCAACGACGGTGACTACTCTAACCCGGAGTTCGACACCAAACTCTCCGAGGCCGCAGGTGCTGAGGATGCCGAGCAGGCTGTCGCCGCCTACAACGAGGCACAGGAGATCCTCCTGCAGGACCTTCCTGCGATCCCGACCTGGTACTCCAACGCGGTCGGTGGCTACTCCAACAACGTCGACAACGTCGAGTTCATGTGGAACTCCCAGCCGGCGTACTACCAGATCACCAAGAGCTAGGATCTGACACCCGTTGCTGACCGGGTTCGCTCCCGGTCAGCAGACCCCCGAATGGCCCAGGACCCCGAAGAGATTCCTGGGCCTTTCGGTTGTCACCACCCATCATCCACCCCACAACAAGCAAGGACACCCACGCTCATGCTTCGTTACGTCGGGCGGCGATTGCTCCAGATGATTCCGGTCTTCTTCGGTGCAACTCTGCTGATCTACGCCCTTGTGTTCCTCATGCCTGGTGACCCCGTCCAGGCCCTCGGTGGTGACCGTGGCCTGACCGAGGCCGCGGCCCAGAGAATCCGCGAGGAGTACAACCTGGATCGACCGTTCCTGATCCAGTATCTGCTCTACATCCAGGGCATCTTCGTCCTCGATTTCGGAACGACCTTCTCCGGCCAACCGGTTCTCGATGTGATGGCCAATGCCTTCCCGGTCACCATCAAACTGGCCCTCATGGCCCTGGCGTTCGAGGCGATCTTCGGCATCGCCTTCGGTGTCTATGCCGGTATGCGCCGCGGTGGCATCTTCGACTCCACCGTCCTGGTGCTCTCGCTGGTGGTCATCGCGGTACCGACCTTCGTCATCGGTTTCGTCCTGCAGTTCCTGGTGGGCGTTGAATGGGGACTGCTTCCCGTCACGGTGGGTTCCAATGAGTCCTTCACCGCACTGCTCATGCCGGCATTCGTGCTGGGAGCCGTCTCCTTCGCCTATGTCCTGCGACTGACCCGTCAGTCGGTGAGTGAGAACCTGCGTGCAGACTATGTGCGCACCGCCCGGGCCAAGGGCCTGTCCAATTTCACCGTGATGAACCGCCACGTACTCCGCAACTCACTCATCCCGGTGGCCACCTTCCTCGGCGCCGACCTGGGTGCGCTCATGGGTGGCGCGATTGTCACCGAAGGCATCTTCGGCATCAACGGCGTCGGTGGCACCCTCTACCAGGCCATTCTCAGGGGTGAACCCACCACGGTGGTCTCCATCGTCACTGTCCTGGTGATTGTGTACATCATCGCCAACCTCGTCGTGGACCTGATCTACGCCGTGCTCGACCCGAGGATCCGCTATGCCTAACAATGAACTCCACACCAACAAGGCATTCGGTCAGGATGACCAGACTCCCGAGAATGCCCACTTCTTCCCGTCCAGCTCACGGCACGGGGCATTGATCCGCCCGGGTCAGAACCACTTCATCGCCGAGGATGATGAAACCGGTCTCGGTGCTGTCGATGCCGTCGCCGATGATTCCGCCCCGACCTCCATGTGGGGTGAGGCGTGGAACTACCTGCGTTGTCGTCCCCTGTTCTGGGTCTCCTCCGTGTTGATCCTGCTGGCCCTGGCGCTGGCGCTGGTCCCGCAGCTGTTCACCTCCACCGACCCGCAGTACTGTGTGCTCGCCAATTCCCTGGACGGCCCCCGATCGGGTCACCCCTTCGGTTTCGACCGCCAGGGTTGTGACATCTTCGCCCGCACCGTCTACGGTGCCCGCGCATCTGTCGCCGTCGGTGTCCTCACCACGCTGCTGGTGGTGGTGATCGGCACCGTCTTCGGCGCGCTCGCTGGCTTCTTCGGCGGTTGGGTCGACACCATCCTGTCCCGCGTGACCGATATGTTCTTCGCCATCCCGCTGGTGCTGGCCGCCATCGTGGTCATGCAGATGTTCAAGGAACACCGCACCATCGTCACCGTGGTGCTCGTCCTCGGGTTGTTCGGCTGGACCAATATCGCGCGTATCACCCGCGGTGCTGTCCTGTCCGTGAAGAATGAGGAGTATGTCACCTCGGCGCGCGCCCTGGGGGCATCCAAGGTCAAACAGCTGCTCTCCCACATCATGCCGAATGCCGCGGCACCGATCATCGTGTACGCCACCGTGGCGCTGGGCACCTTCATCGTGGCTGAGGCCACCCTGTCGTTCCTGGGTATCGGCCTACCCCCGAGCATCGTGTCCTGGGGTGCGGACATCGCCAAGGCGCAGACCTCCCTGCGTACCCAGCCGATGGTGCTGTTCTACCCCGCCATGGCACTGGCACTGACCGTTTTGAGCTTCATCATGATGGGCGATGTCGTCCGTGACGCTCTCGATCCGAAGGCGAGGAAGCGATGACCGATCCACGCACCACCACCCCGAACACCCCTGATCACCCCGGTGACCAGCCCCTGCTGGAACTCCGCGACCTGGAGATCTCCTTCACCAGCTCTACCGGTGTGGTCAACGCCGTGCGCGGCGCCAACCTGACCATCTATCCCGGTCAGTCCGTGGCCATCGTGGGTGAATCCGGTTCCGGAAAATCCACCACCGCCATGTCCATCATCGGCCTGCTGCCTGGTACCGGAAAGGTCACCGGCGGCAAGATCATCTTCAACGGCGAGGACATCACCGGTCTGTCCAACAAACAGATGGAGAAATACCGCGGTTCGGAGATCGGTCTGGTTCCCCAGGACCCCATGACCAACCTGAACCCGGTGTGGAAGATCGGATCCCAGGTCAAGGAGTCCCTCAAGGCCAACAACGTGGTCCCGGGTTCGGAGATGGATGCCCGCGTCACTGAAGTCCTGGAGGAGGCGGGCCTGCCCGACGCGGAGCGTCGTGCCAAACAGTATCCCCATGAGTTCTCCGGCGGCATGCGCCAGCGTGCCCTGATCGCCATCGGTCTGGCAGCCCGCCCGAAACTGCTCATCGCCGATGAACCCACCTCCGCCCTGGATGTCACCGTCCAGCGCCAGATCCTCGACCACCTGGAGGGACTGACCCGGGACCTGGGCACCGCGGTGCTGTTCATCACCCATGACCTGGGTCTGGCGGCGGAACGCGCCGAGCACCTGGTGGTGATGCACCGTGGGCGCATCGTCGAATCCGGCCCGTCCCTGCAGATCCTGCGCAACCCCCGGCATCCCTACACCCAGCGCCTGGTCCAGGCGGCGCCGTCCCTGGCATCCGCCCGCATCCAGAGCGCCCAGGCCAAGGGCATGGAGTCCGCTGAGCTGCTCACCGCCGGTGCCACTGCAGACACGGTGGACCTGACGACGGAGGAACGTGTCATCGAAGTCAGGAACCTCACCAGGGAGTTCAACATCCGGGGTTCACGTGGGGATAAGAAAACCCTCCGGGCCGTGGATGATGTGTCGTTCTATGTCCGAAAGGGCACCACCACGGCGCTGGTCGGTGAATCGGGTTCCGGTAAGTCCACCGTGGCCAACATGGTGCTGAGCCTGTTGGAACCCACCAGTGGGCAGGTGCTGTACAACGGCACGGACCTGTCCACGTTGAGCCGCAGGGATCTGTTCAACATGCGCCGCAAACTGCAGGTGGTGTTCCAGAACCCCTATGGATCGCTGGATCCGATGTACTCCATCTACCGCTGCATCGAGGAACCACTGGTCATCCATAAAGTCGGTGGGGACCGCAAGGCACGCGAGAAGCGGGTCGCGGAGCTGCTGGACATGGTGTCCATGCCGCGTTCGGCGATGCGCCGCTACCCAAATGAGCTCTCCGGCGGGCAGCGCCAGCGCATCGCCATCGCCCGCGCACTCGCCCTCAACCCCGAGGTCATCGTGCTCGATGAGGCGGTGTCCGCCCTGGATGTGCTGGTGCAGAACCAGATCCTGCGTCTGTTGGCGGAGTTGCAGCATGAACTGTCCCTGACCTACCTGTTCATCACCCATGACCTCGCGGTGGTCCGCCAGACCGCCGATGACGTGGTGGTGATGAAGAAGGGGCAGGTGGTGGAAGCTGGCCCCACCGATGACATCTTCAACGATCCCCAGCAGGATTACACCCGCAACCTCATCAACTCGGTTCCGGGCCTGGGTATTGAGCTGGGCACCGGGGTGACCGAGTAGGGGCCAGGCGACACCAACACACGACAACACCCGCGCTCCCCCACCTATGTAAAGGTGGGGAAGGGCGGGTGCTTTATCGTTGCGCAGGAAAACTAGCCCCGTGCCTCGTTGACGAGGCGGACGATGGTCTCCACTGCCTCATCGACCGGCAGTTCGGTCTTCTCGCCACCGCGGACACGCAGTTCCACGGTGCCGTCGGCATAACCACGGCCCAGGATCAGGGCGAAGGGCATGCCGAGGAGTTCGGCATCCTTGAACTTGACGCCGGGGCTGACCTTGGGGCGGTCGTCGAAAAGCACGTCGATACCCGCCTGGGACAGCTCGGTGGCGTACCGCTCGGCTGCCTCGATGGCGGCGGCGTCCTTGTTCGCTGCCACCACGTGCACCTGGTACGGGGCGACGGCGGGCGACCAGTTGAGGCCGGCCTCATCATGGCGCTGCTCCGCAAGGACGGCGAGCAGACGGGAGACACCGATGCCGTAGGAACCCATGGTCGGGATGGCGCGTTTGCCGTTCTCGTCGAGGATCTGGACGTCGAAGGCCTCGGTGTACTTGCGGCCGAGCTGGAAGATGTGACCGATCTCGATGCCGCGGGCCAGGGTCAGGGTGCCCTGTCCCTCCGGCGCCGGGTCACCCTCCCTGATCTCGGCGGCCTCGATGAAACCATCCGGGGTGAAGTCACGGCCGGCCACCAGGCCGACGACGTGGCGTTCCTTCTCATCGGCACCGGTGATCCAGGAGGTGCCGGTGACCACGCGGGGATCGGCCAGCACGCGAACACCGTTGCGGGCCAGTCCGACTGGACCGACATAGCCCTTGACCAGGAACGGGTACTTGGCGAAGTCGGCCTCGACAGCCAGTTCCACCTCGGCGGGTTCCAGGGAGGCCTCGAGGCGCTTCATGTCCACCTCACGGTCGCCCGGAACCAGGACGCCGGTCAGCTCCCACTCCTCGGCACCCGGCTCGCGGGTCTTGACCACGATGCACTTGAGGGTGTCGGAGGCCTGAACCTCACGGCCGTCGACGGTGACCCCGATGGAGTTGGCCCACGCCACCAGCGTCTCGATGGTCTCGGACACCGGGGTCTCATGGACCACGGCCTCCGGCAGACCCTCGATGGGGCGTTCCTGACCCGGCTGGGTGACCACGGCCTCCACATTGGCGGCGAAGTCACCGTCGGTGGCACGCACGAAGGTGTCCTCACCGTTGGCGGACACCGCGAGGAACTCCTCGGAGGCGGAACCACCCATGGCACCGGAGGTGGCCTTGCAGATGACGTATTCGATGCCGAGGCGATCGAAAATACGCTGGTAGGCGGCACGGTGGCGGGCGTAGGACTCCTCCAGGCCGGCGTCGGTCATGTCGAAGGAGTAGGAATCCTTCATCACGAATTCACGGCCACGCAGGATGCCCGCACGGGGACGCTCCTCATCGCGGTACTTGGTCTGGATCTGGTACAGGGTGACCGGGAAATCCTTGTAGGAGCTGTAGAGATCCTTCACCGTGGAGGCGAACATCTCCTCATGGGTGGGGCCCAGGAGGTAGTCAGCGCCCTTGCGGTCCTTCAGGCGGAACAGCGAATCACCGTATTCGGTCCACCGCTGGGTGGTCTCATACGGCTCCCGCGGCAGCAGACCGGGGAACAGCAGCTCCTGCCCGCCGATGGCGTCCATCTCCTCGCGCACCACCTGTTCGATGTTGCGCAACGCCCGCAGACCGAGGGGCAGCCAGGAGTAGACGCCGGGGGCGACACGACGGATGTAGCCGGCACGGACCAGCAGCTTGTGGCTGGGCACCTCGGCGTCAGCCGGGTCCTCGCGCAGGGTGCGCAGGAAGAGCGTGGAAAGACGAGTAATCATGAGTGTAAAATATACCCCTTCAACTGGGTTGACCCGCTGCTGGGCGGTGTTTTGGAAAATTACCCGCGGACACCGACTGGGGTGTCCGTGAAGTACCTGGTGAGAGTGCCTGTTCCTGATTCCCTGAAGGCCGGGTCGGCCGGGGAATCGGAGGGGACGTGAGCCAGACTAACCGGTGTTGCCATCTGCGGATAAACGCACCATACTCCCCCACACCCGGGTGCGCCGTCATTACCCGTTATGACCACCGTGCGGACGGGATCCGAAGGACCCACACCGGGTGGGACCGGGGTGTTTTTGTACGCTGTTAGCCATGCTCATCCTCCTGCCCCCTTCTGAAACCAAGACACCCGGTGGTGCGGGTGCTCCGCTCGACCTGCCCAGCCTGAGCTTCCCAGAGCTCACCGACGTCCGCGAGTCGATCATCACCGATCTCGGGGCCCTGTCCCCCGACGACGCGCTGCCGGTTCTGGGGATCTCGGAGAAACTCCGGCCGGAGGCCGTCGCCAACACCGTGTTGCGCAGTGCCCCCACCATGCCCGCGGTGCTGCGGTATTCCGGGGTGCTTTACGACGCCCTCGCCGCCGACACCCTCACCCCCGCTGCCCTCAACCGCCTGGCCATCGGGTCCGCCCTGTTCGGCGTGGTGCGGGCCGGGGACCACATCCCCCACTACCGGTTGTCCGGGGGCACGAAACTCCCCGGTGCCCAGGGGACGACACCGACCATGAAAGCCCGCTGGGGGACGACAATCACGGATGCGCTGGCGGGGGTCGATGAACTCATCATCGACCTGCGCAGCGGCACCTACCAGCAGCTCGGGAAGGTACCCGGCGCGGTGACGGTGCGGGTGGAATCAGTACTGGGGGACGGGACCCGGAAGGTGGTCAGTCACTTCAACAAGCATTACAAGGGTGAGCTCGCCCGGGTGCTGGCCACCTCCCCGCGGGAGGCCACCACCGCGGGGGAAGTCGCGGACATCGCCCGCGGGGCGGGGATGACCGTGGAGATCAACGAGGGGAGGAAAGAGACGCTGACGCTGGTGGTCTGATCCCCGGCGTCATGCGTCCCCCTAGGCGTTGATGACCGTCTTGATGTTGTCGCCGTTCATCTCCGACAGGCGCACACACACCCCACCCAGGAGCTGGGCAAGCACGGCGGCGCGTTCCTTGCGCACCTTCATCCGCCCCTCGCAGTCGATGACGAGGTTGCCGGACAGACCCGACTTGACCACGGCGCGGGCAGCGGTGGCGATACCGGTCTCACCCGCATCGGAAGTGTCCTCACCGTCGGTCATGACCACCAGCAGCGGACGCCGTGAAGGCTCCTTGCGGTGTTCCCTCTCCATGAGATCGCGGGCCATGATCAGGCCTTCGGCGAGCGGGGTGCGCCCACCCATGGGCATGGCATCGAGTGATTTCTGCGCCATGTCGACGGAACTGGTCGGTGCCAGCACCAGGGTTGGCTTGTTGCCGTTGACCGCGATGACCGCCACCTTGTCCCGACGCTGGTAGGCATCGGTGAGCATGGACATGATCGCGCCGGTGACGGCACGCACCCGGGAGCGGGCAGCCATCGAGCCGGAGGTGTCCACCACGAACACGATGAGGTTGGCCTCGCGTCCGCGGCGCAGGGACCCCCGCAGATCCTCGGGGCGGAAATCCACCATGCCGTCCACCACGGCGGCGCCGCGGTCGGCGGCAGCCATGAGGGTGCCCACCAGGTTGATGCCGTGCCCGTCCTTCTTCGGCCGGACATCCGCGCCCTGACGTGTGTAGGACTTGGAGCGACGACCCGGGGTGGAATCCTCATCGCCCATGGTGGTGAGTCGGAAAACCCTAGGAGCGAAAGGGTTCGCCGTGTCCGGCAGTACCTACCTTTCCGGTCGTCTGGGCCTTGGCCTGGGCAGTGCCCTCTAATCCCTGTTCGTCGGTGGGGTTCTCGGTGTCGATCAGGGCGGTCGCGCCGGTCTCCTCGTCCGTCTCCTCGGCAGCCGGGCCCTGCTTGGTGGTGTCCTTGTAGAAGTTGCGCGCCTCCTGCAGCACCTCCTGCAGCTTGCGTTCCTCCATCTCCGGGGCATCGAAGGGGTTTCGACGACGACGGTGTGGCAGCGCCAGGCGGGCGGCGACCTCGACATCCTCATCGGTGATCTGGGTGCGGCCCTGCCAGGCGGCATGTGCCAGGGCGGTGCGGGTGATCACGAGGTCGGCGCGCATGCCGTCCACCTCGATGCGGGAGCACAGCCAGGCGATCTGCGAGAGCATCTTGCTGGGCAGCTCAACGTTGGGCAGCAGCTGACGGGCGGTGTGGATGCGCTGGGAGATCTCCTCATCCTGCGCGGCCCAGTCCTGCACGAACTGCTCGGGATTGGCCTCATAGGCCAGACGCCGCTGGATGATCTCCACGCGGATCTCGGGGTTGTTGGAGGCCACCACGTCCACGGCCAGGCCGAAACGGTCAAGCAGCTGGGGGCGCAGTTCGCCCTCCTCCGGGTTCATGGTGCCCACCAGCACGAAGTTCGCGGGTGAGGAATGGGAGATGCCATCGCGCTCGATAGAGACGCGACCGCTGGCGGCGGCGTCGAGAAGCGCATCGACGAGGTGGTCCGCGAGCAGGTTGACCTCATCGACGTAGAGGACACCACCGTCCGCCTGGGCCAACAGACCCGGCTTGTACTCGGCGCGGCCGGTGGTCAGGACGGTCTCCATGTTGAGGGAACCGACAACGCGGTCCTCGGTGGCACCAAGTGGGAGGTTGATCAGTGGCGCATCACCAAGCAGCCCGGCAAAGGCACGGACGGTGGTGGTCTTGGCTGTTCCCTTCTCGCCACGGACCACCACGCCACCGATGCGGGGTGAGATGGCGGTGAGAATCAGCGCGAGGCGGAGTTCATCCTGCCCCACCACTGCGGAGAACGGGTATCGGAGCACCTGATTGGTGGACATGGGGTAATCGCTGGCCTTTCGGGTAACCGGCACGGTGACCGGCGACCCAGGGCCCTGCCCTTGTCACCCCGGCCCTCATCACGACTGTCTGTGGGGGCCACACCGTGCGTGGGATCAGAATTACCCTACACACCCTCTGGATATCCGTCCCACACTCGGGCGGAAACAGGCCCGGTGAGGTCTGGTTCACCCCCGGATGTGAGGGGTGATGTTCGCTGATCGAACATTCGCGGGTCAGGGGACCTCCGGTTGCCCCAACCCGGCGACCTCACCGACGACGTAGACAGCAGGGGGTTGGATCTCCTCCCTGATCATCACCTCACCGAGGGAATCCAGGGTGCAGCGCACCGACCGTTGGGCCTGGGTGGTGCCCTCCTGGATGATGGCCACCGGCGTGTGCGGGGAGAGGCCACCCTGCATGAGTGCATCGGCGATGCGCCCGGCATTCTTCACACCCATGATGATGGACAGCGTCCCGCCCGTTCTCGCCAGAGCATCCCAGTCCAGCAGTGAGTCCGGGTGCCCCGGGGGCAGATGCCCGGAGATCACTGTGAAGCAGTGGACGATGCCACGCTGGGTGATGGGTACACCGGCAGCCCCCGGCACCGAGATCGCACTGGTCACCCCCGGGATCACCTCGCAGGCGATGCCGTGGCGGGCCAGGTATTCCAATTCCTCGAAGCCACGCCCGAACACATACGGATCCCCACCCTTGAGCCGGACCACCCTCCTACCCGCCAGGGCGTACTCGACCAGCAGCTCATTGGTGCGGGACTGCGCCACCTGACGTCCATATGGAAGTTTGGAGACATCCACCACCTCCTTGGTGGACAGATCACATAGTTTATCCAGTTCACTGGTGGGTCCGAGGTGATCAGCGAGAATGACGTCAGCTTCCCGCAGTCGGTTCATCCCGCGCACGGTGATCAGGTCCCATGCGCCCGGTCCACCACCGATGAGTGTGACGCTGTGAACGGTGCCGGGCACCTCACCGGCAGGGGTTGCAGAAGCGGAGTCAGGGGAATTCATGAGTCATCATCCTAGCCGGTCGATATCACTAGGCTGGCACCATGAGTACCCCAACGAACCCGGAACAGCCCACCGACCATCCTTCCGCCCCGTTCACCTTGGAGGCACGTTTCGCGGAGGAGTTCCCCGAGATGACCACCCCCTGGCGCGGTGAGGACCAACCGGATCCTGAGCTGGCGGTATTGAATGAGGATCTCGCGCGGCTGCTCGGCATCGATCCGGACTGGTTGCGTTCACCTGCAGGTGTGGAGTTCCTCCTCGGGCTCAACCCGGAACCGACCACGGAGATGGTGGCCCAGGGGTATGCGGGCCACCAGTTCGGGCAGTTCGTGCCCAGTCTCGGGGATGGGCGTGCACTCCTGCTCGGCGAGATCCGGGGCACTGACGGAGTACTGCGCGACATCCACCTGAAGGGGTCAGGGCGGACACGGTACTCCCGTGGGGCCGACGGTCGGGCCGCGCTGGGGCCTGCACTGCGTGAATACCTCGTCTCCGAGGCCATGCATGCCCTGGGCGTGCCCACCACCCGGGCACTGGCGGTGGTGACCACGGGACGGAAGATACAACGTGATCGCGTGCTGCCCGGCGCGGTGGTGGTCCGGGTGGCCACCAGCCACATCCGTGTCGGTTCCTTCCAGTACGCCAACATCACCGGTGGCATCGACCTGTCGCGTCGGCTGGCCGATCACGCGATCACCCGGCATTATCCCCGGCTGGTGGAACGGTTCCCCGAATCCGGTCCGGAGCGTTATGCCTGGTTCTTCCGGCAGGTCATGGACGCGCAGGCGCAGACAGTGGCCCGGTGGATGCGCCTTGGTTTCGTCCACGGTGTGCTCAACACGGATAACACACTGGTTTCCGGTGAGACCATCGACTACGGCCCGTGTGCCTTCATGGACCGCTACCGGGAGGACGCCGTCTTCAGTTCGATCGACACCCACGGCCGGTACAAGTTCAGCAATCAACCGCTGATCCTGGGGTGGAATCTCGCCCGCCTGGCGGAGACCCTCATCCCCCTGTTCGGTGACACCCCCGATGCCGGGGTGGACCGGGCCCAGGAAATGATCAACACCTTCACCGACCGCTACAACGATGCCCTGCACGCGGAACTGGCCGCCGGGCTGGGGTTGGACGCGGATGCGCCGGACACCGCTGGCCTGATCGAGTCCTATCTGGAGCTGATGCGCACCCACTCCCCCGATGTGACCACCCTGAACCGGACCTTGAGTGAATGGTCGGTGGAATCGACCCCACCGGCGGGGTTCGAGGAGTGGATCCCGCGGTGGCTGGCCGCCCAGCCGGATCTGATTAACATGCAGAAGACCAATCCTGTCTATGTGCCCCGCAACCACCTGGTTGAGGATGCTCTGGCCGAGGCTGTCGAGGGCCGGTGGGAGGCCTTCACCACCCTGCTGGGACTGGTGACCGACCCCTTCACCCGCCAGGCCGGGATGGAAGTCTACGAACGCCCCGGTCCGGACGGGTTCGAGGACACCTACATGACCTTCTGCGGCACCTAAACTGCTTGTCGACGCCGCACCGCCGCACCCACGACGGGTGGACGGGGCGGTGCGGGTGTCGATAAGCAAACGGTGAAAACAACAACCCCGGACGACTCCGGAGATGCCTGGCGTCGCCCGGGGTCGGGCGGGATAAGGTGTCTAGGCCTTTTCCAGCTTCAGGGTCTTCTGGGTGTACTCCCACAGCTCGGCGAACATCTCCGGCTCATCGGCAAGCTTCTTGCCGTAGGACGGGACCATCTCCTGGATCTTGTCGCCCCACTCGATCATGCGCTTGCCGAAGCAACGCTCCAGCAGCTCGATCATGGCGGCCGGTGCGATGGAAGCACCCGGGGAGGCACCGAGCAGGCCGGCGATGGTGCCCTCGGAGTTGCTGATCAGGGTGGTGCCGAACTCGAGGGAACCGAAGCGTGGTGCACCGACAGGCTTGATCACCTGGACACGCTGACCTGCGGTGATCAGCTCCCAGTCGCTTTTCTTGGCGTTCGGCATGTACTCACGCAGGGATTCCATGCGTGCCTCCATGTCCTTGACCACCTCGGTGATCAGGTACTTGGTCAGGCCCATCTCCTGGACGCCGACGCCCAGCAGGGATGCGAGGTTGGTCGGACGCAGGGAGGAGAACAGATCCAGGTTGGAACCCTCCTTGAGGAACTTCGGGGTCCAGCCGGCGTAGGGGCCGAACAGCAGGCCCTTCTCACCGTCGATCACGCGGGTGTCCAGGTGCGGGACGGACATCGGTGGGGCACCGACGGATGCCTTGCCGTAGACCTTGGCGGCGTGCTGCTCGATGAGCTCCTCGTTGGTGCAGCGCAGCCACTGGCCGGAGACCGGGAAGCCACCGAAACCACGGATCTCGGCGATGCCGGACTTCTGCAGCAGGGGCAGGGCCATGCCGCCGGCGCCGACGAAGACGAAGTTGGCGCGGATGGTCTGGGTGTCACCGGTGTGGACGTTCTTGACGGTGACCTTCCACTTCGCACCGTCCTTGGTGATGTCCTTGACCTCGTGGCCGTAGCGGATCTCGGTGCCACCGGCCTCGGCGGCCTTGAGGAACTGCTTGGACTGGGAACCGTAGTTGATGTCGGTGCCCTCCTGGATCCAGGAGATGGCGACCGGGTCGGAGAAGTCGCGGCCCTGGGCCATCAGGGGCAGCTTCTCGGTGAAGGTCTCCTCATCGTCGGCGTACTGCATGCCCGGGAAGAGGGGGTGATCCTTCAGTGCGTTGTAGCGGTTCTTGATGTAGGCAACCTGATCCGCGCCGTGACCGAAGGACACATGGGGGACGGCGTTGATGAATTCCTTCGGATCGGGGAGGATACCCTCCTCAACCTGGTGCGCCCAGAACTGGCGTGACACCTGGAACTTCTCGTTGATGTTGACAGCCTTGGAGATGTCGATCTTGCCGTTCTTCTCCGGCGTGTAGTTGAGCTCACACAGAGCCGAGTGGCCGGTACCAGCGTTGTTCCACGGGGAGGACGACTCCTGTGCCGCACCATCCAAACGCTCAAAGATCACCTGGGACCAGCTGGGCTCCAGCTGGCGCAGCATCGCACCGAGGGTGGCGCTCATGATTCCAGCACCGACGAGGACGACATCCGCCTCATCAGTGACCTTCTGTGCGTTCTTCGGGGAATCTGACATGTTCAACTTCCTTTTATCTCCGCGAGTGGTCTGCCGAACACACCCTGCGTGCTGCACACAACTATCCACCCGAGGTCCTGCACAGGGGTGGATGGCGCTGCGACACGTGGTGAACACCTGTCCCGGTCTAGACCTTGAGGGGGTGCAGGTGCACGTTGTCCGTAGCTCAGTAGTGTACGCCTGCTGATACGGGGGTACGTAAATACCCTCGACATAACCCGGCCCGTATGCCCATAATCTCCCCCGTTGACCACCCCCAGAAAGACCGCGGTCACCTCCCGGGAACTGGCTGGTCCGCAGCCACGGTGCCACGTAGGTGACGGCGGTGGAGGGCGCCCGGGAGAAACCGCCCGCACCACTGTGATAATCACCACCTGTCAGGAAGACATGCCCTATCGTTGATTCATGCCGAAAAACAACGATCATGCTGCAGGTGATACGCCGCCCCCGGATGGTTCCTGGCAACAGGACATCCTGGGTCCCGGGTACCAGAGCCTGACCATCCCCCTGGGTCCGGATCCGGATGGGGAAACCGATGTGGTGTGCACCCTGGTGCGCTACCGCCCCGACACCGGGGACGGCGAGGACCCGGCGAACCGGCCGGCGGTCATGTGGGTCCACGGCATGTCCGACTACTTCTTCCACACCGGGGTCGCGGAGTTTCTCCACGCCCATGGTTTCGCGGTTTACGCCCTGGATCTGCGGAAGTGTGGCCGCTCCCACCGCGAGGGTCAGAACTGGCACTACACCACCGATCTCGCCCACTATTTCCCCGACCTCACCAGAGCCACGCAGCTCATCACCAGGCAGTATCCCACGATGATCCCGCTGGCCCACTCCACCGGTGGACTCATCGTCGCTGTGTGGCTGGATCACCTGCGCACCTCCTCCCCTGACCTGCACGCCGCCATCCCGGCGGTGGTCATGAACAGTCCCTGGTTGGACATGATGTACCCTGAGCCACTCCGTTCCCTGCTCATGCTGCTGTTTCGCACGGTGGGTCGGTGGTGGCCCACCCGGTTCGCCCCCGGGGGTGGGCTCGGCCTGTACGGACGCTCCATCCACCGCGACTATCACGGGGAATGGGAATTCGACACGGAGATGAAACCCGTGAGTGGACACCGGAAGCCTTTCGGCTGGCTCCGCGCAGTCACCCTCGGGCAACAAGCGGTGCAGAAGAACCAGATCGATGTCGGGGTCGATGTGCTCACCCTGTGTTCCGGTAAATCATGGCTGAAGAAGATCCCCAGTCCCGACCTGATGTCCTCCGACGGTGTACTCGACGTCACCCAGATCAGGAAATGGGCCCCGCAGCTGGCCCGCCCATCCTCGCGGGTGACCGTGTCACCGCTGGAGGGGGCGATGCACGATGTCTTCCTCTCCCGGGAACCTGTCCGCACCCGGGCACTCGAGGTCACCGTGGAGTGGCTCCGTGCACGGTGACTCGACGGCCCCGCCCATGGGCCACCGATGACGACGGCCCCCATGGGCAGTCAGCTCCCCTGTCATCTCCCCCACCCGGTCGGGTGTGCACCGGGCACCGGTGGGACACCGGGGAAGAAAACCCCCCGTTCACCTTGTTGTGAGAAGGTGGGCCGGACACCACCGGGTGCGCCTCCCCACCCGCCCTCCGCTGGCAGAATCTCCCACGGCAGGCCGGACAGGGACATGAGCACCGCTCCTCTGCAGCGGGAAGGCAACCCGATCGTGGTTGTTCGCCCACCTGTTCATCCATCCAATTTCGCTGACACGTAGATCACCCACACGTAGACCCCAGGAGTCCCCATTTCCATGACTGAGACCAAGCACTATGACCTCATCATCATCGGCACCGGTTCCGGCAACTCAATTCCAGGTCCGGAATTCGAGGACAAGTCGATCGCCATCGTGGAAAAGGGCACCTTCGGTGGCACCTGCCTGAACGTCGGATGCATCCCCACCAAGATGTTCGTCTACACTGCCGACATCGCCCGCGAGATCAGTGACTCCTCGAAGTACGGCATCGATGCCACCTACAACAGTGTCGACTGGCCCTCCATCGTCGACCGCGTCTTCACCCGCCGCATTGACCTCATCGCCGAGGGCGGGGAGGCGTACCGCCGTGGCCCGGAAACCCCCAATATCGATGTCTATGACATGCACGCCCGGTTCATCGGGGAGAAGACCATCGCCACAGGGCAGGCCGGGGAGGAGAAGGTCATCAGCGGTGACCAGATCGTGATCGCCACCGGCTCCCGTCCCTTCATCCCTCCGGTGATCAAGGAGTCCGGTGCCCGGTACCACACCAATGAGGACATCATGCGCCTGCCAACGCTCCCCTCATCCCTGGTCATCGTCGGCGGTGGTTTCATCGCCCTGGAGTTCGCCCATGTCTTCTCATCCCTGGGCACCAAGGTCACCCTGATCAACCGCTCCGAGGTTCTCCTGCGCGACGCTGACGCAGATATCTCCGCCCGCATCGCCAAGATCACCCGGGAACGTGTTGATGTCCGCATGTCCACCTCCGTCACCGGTGTCACCGACAATGCCGACGGCTCCGTCACCGTCAGCCTGGACTCCGAGGACCCGATCACGGCGGATGTGCTGCTGGTGGCAACGGGACGCACCCCGAACGGTGACCAGATGGATCTGGACACAGCAGGCATTGAGATGGACGGCCGTCGCATCAAGGTGGATGAGTACGGCCGGACCACCGCTCCGGGAGTGTGGGCCCTGGGTGATGTCTCCAGCCCGTTCAAGTTGAAGCATGTGGCCAACGCGGAGATGCGCGCCGTGCGCCACAACCTCCTCCACCCCGATGCACTGCAGACCATGCCCCATGACCACGTCCCCTCCGCGGTGTTCACCAATCCCCAGATCGCCCAGGTTGGCATGACGGAGGCCGAGGCCCGCGCCGCCGGGCACAACCTGACCATCAAGGTGCAGAACTACGGTGATGTGGCCTATGGCTGGGCGATGGAGGACACCACGGGATTCGTCAAACTGATCGCCGACCGTGATTCGGGCAGGCTGCTGGGCGCCCACCTGATCGGCCCCCAGGCATCCACCCTCATCCAGCAGCTCATCACCGTCATGGCTTTCGACCTGGATGTCCGCGAGGTGGCCACCCGTCAGTACTGGATCCATCCGGCCCTGCCCGAGGTCATCGAAAACGCGCTCCTGGGCCTGGAATTCTAGGCTCCGGTCACAGCGCACCCCCCTGAGTGCATTTCCCCTCCCCCTATGTGGGGGGAAATGATAATTATCACTTCTGCTTACAAGTCCGGTGCAGATGTGCAAAAACAGCCACCTTCGTGACAGCTTGGAAAAACATGGCCTTATATCGGTCTTCTCCTTTGAATGCTCAGCATTTTTCTATAGACTCGTGTGCGTCAGATGGCCTAACCACCAGTTGGGACAATCTTGGCAGCACACCGGGGTTATATGACGGGGATCGTTTTGCTGGACTATTCCCAGCGATCTCCCACCTTCCCCGGTCACTCTCGGTACACTGCGTCTTAAGCGATCCGCCCACTTGGCGCTTCATCTGAGGTTGCTGACTAATCTGTTCAGTCCCTCCCGTAAGGGTGGGAAATGGCTAACAATTACAAAGGACTATCTCATGCGTTCTTTCCGCACCGCTGCAGTCGCTGGCATCACTGCACTCGCCCTGTCCCTGGGTACCGCCTCCATCGCCACCGCCCAGGAGGACACCAACACCAACGCTAACCTTTCCTCCGTCTTCCCTGCCCTGTCCTCCGGTGGCTTCGCTGCCGTCGGCGAGGAGTGGGATGCTGGCACGGCTGTCACCGGCGAGGATGCCTTCGGCGAGGAGCACCGCCGTGACGAGCTCCCCGCCTGGGTACAGAACATGTACGACCTGACCTGGATCGGTGCCATCGCATCCGTTCTGGGTGTCATTGTCTTCCCCGCTTACAACTACCTGGTCTACACCGGCGTTCTGAAGTAAGTCACCCTCCCACCACCGCCTGATCTGAAAGGTCCGCATCCCATGCGTAAGTTCCGCAACTCTGCCATCGCCATTGTCTCCGCCGCAGCCATCTCCCTCGGTGGCATGACCGCAGCCGCCGCCGAGGACACCAGCGAGCTGGGCAACACCGAAATCGCCCAGAACCAGGAGACCCAGGCTCCGGAGTCCGAGGACAACTCGAACCCGGGTCTCATCGAGATGATCTCCTCCAACGGTTCCACCGCCTGGAAGTGGGGTCAGGACCTCAACGCTGACGAGCCGGGCGTCGGTACCGATGCCTTCGGTTCCTCCCGTGATGACAGCGGCGAGCCTGTTCCCCGCTGGCTGCGTGCCTGGGAGAATCTCTTTGACACCCTCACCGTCGGCAGCATCCTCGGCATGGTTGTCTTCCCGATCATCAACTTCCTGAAGTACAACGGCATCATCCAGTAAACAGACGGCATCTGACCGCATCTGACCAGACACCCCCGGGAGCAGTGGCACAGCGCTCACCGGTGGGTGTCTTTCATTGTTTCTGCCCCGTGACAGGTCACCGCCTTCTGGGACAGGGTGCTTACGGGGCAGCGTCGTGGTCGGGGTGGCGACTGGGTAGAGTGGATGGTGGCTTTTCTGCCCCTCACCGTCCCCATCCCCCGGAAGAATACTGAAACTCAACGTGTCGACCCCCTCCCTGTACGGTGCTCTCACCCCACGTCCCCGGGACCGCGATATCCGGGCAGGTACCGCGAGTCTGGCCACCGCGGGGGCGGTGCTGTTGGCAGTCATCGCCGCGGCACTGGTGCCGGGAAGCCCGATCTACGCGCTGGTGTCCGCCGCCGGGGTTGCCCTTGGTGCCACCACGGTGATCACGCAGCTGCGGCACCGTCACGCACCGTGGTTCTACCAGTGGCTCTCCGCCCTCGGTGGACTGGTGATCCTCGGCATTGGAATGATCGTCGGCATCGCGAGGATCGGGTCCTCACCGATCCTCACCACGGCGGGGATGACCGCATCGTTCTATCTCATGCCGGCCGCGGCGCTCGCCTGCTATCTCGGTGGGCTTGGACAGCTGCCCCTGAAATGGGCCGGCCCCACGCTGCTGGCCACCGGAGGTGCAGGGGTGGTTGCGTGGCTGTCATTGGGGGAGGACACCACCATCACCACGATTCTCATCGTGGCGGCTGCGGTGATGTCCATCGCGGGGTGCGTCTTCCCGCTGGTACGGGCGGTCAGGAAACCACCGACGACCATTCCCGGGTGGATCATCCCTGTGCCCGCCATCATGATGATTCTGCTCATGGTCTACACGATCGGGCAGGCGGCCCTGCCCGCCGGGTTCCCGTGGCCGTGGGTCTCACCGGTGGTCGTGGCCTGGACCTACCTGGTTTCTGGTGTGTTGGCAGCGTTCGCCGGTCTGCTGACCTCGTCCAGGAGTTGATCCAGGTCCCAGTGTTCCTCCAGGACATCGGCGATGCGGTCGAGTTGCTGGAGGCGGACCCCGTGGAACGAGGTGTCGGGGGAGACAAGGAACCCGGGTTTCCCGGCATGGGTGGCCACCTCGGTGAGGAACCGCCGTCGGGCGGGGTCATCCTGCAGGTACCCATGCCGGTGGGTGCCGAAGAGTGCTTCTCGACGCGCCCCCTCCCCCTCGATCCACGTCTGCTCACCGTGGTGGCGGACCTGCCCATGGTGCACCTCATAGGAACCGTCGCCGTGGTTGACCATGATGTTGTGTGGGGTGAGGGCGATGTGGACGTCGAAAAGCGCGAGGCCGGCCACCGACGACGGTGAGTCACCCTCATCGGTGATCGTGGTGGCCATCATCTGATACCCACCACCGATGCCGAGGATCGGCATCCCGCGGGTTGCACGCTCCCCCAGTGCCCGGTCCAGGCCCCGGTGTCGCAACCAGGCCAGATCAGCCACGGTGGCGGTCGTACCGGGGATGATGACCAGGTCCGAATCCCAGACCGCGTCCACATCATCGACCCAGGTGACCGTGACCCCGGGTTCGACCGCCAGGGCCTCCACATCGGTGACACCCAGCATGCGTGGCAGACGGATCGCGGCGACGCTCAGACGCTGGGTGCCCAGGGGGTGTCGCCCGCCCGGGCCCACCATGCGCCCCACCGGGGACTGCAGTGAATCCTCCGCATCGATCCAGATGTCATCGATGAAGGGGATCACCGCCTTGGTCTCCACCCCGGTCAGCTCCTCCAGCTGGACCAGACCCGGCTCCAGCAGTTCCTGATGCCCGCGGAACTTATTGATGACAAACCCACGGATCAGCGCGCGATCCTCATCCGAGATGATCGCATGGGTGCCGAACAGATGGGCGAGCACCCCACCCCGGTCGATGTCACCGACAATATAGACAGCAAGCTGCGCGGCCTGCGCCAGACCGAAATTGGCCACATCGGTCGCCCGCAGATTGATCTCGGCCGGGGATCCCGCACCTTCACACACCACGATGTCGAAACGTTCCCGCAGACTCTCCAGCTGCGCCGCCGCGATGCCCCTGAGATCATGGCGGTGCCGGATATAATCCCCGGCGCCCACATCCCCCTGCTCCCGACCCCTGATCACCAACCGTGCCCGGTTGTCCGGGCCGGGTTTCAGCAGGATGGGATTGAACTCGACGGACGGTTCCAGACCACAGGCCAGTGCCTGGAGCGCCTGGGCCCGGCCGATCTCCCCACCGTCTGAAGTGACGGCGGAATTGTTGGACATGTTCTGCGCCTTGAACGGCGCCACCCGCAACCCGGCGCGCGCGAAGGCGCGACACAGCCCGGCCGTGATGACCGATTTCCCGGCGTCGGAGGTGGTGCCGGCGATCAGGAACGCGGGACCTGCGGCCATGGGGGTCAGATATTCTCGTCCGGGAGGGTGAGGATCTCGTTGCCGTCCTCGGTGATGACGATGGTGTGTTCGAACTGGGCGGTGAACTTCCGGTCCTTGTTCTGGACGGTCCAGCCGTCATCCCAGATCTCGTAGTCGAGGGAGCCCAGGTTGATCATCGGTTCGATGGTCAGGGTCATGCCCGGGACGAGGAGATCCCGGTACTGGGTGCTGTCATAGTGCAGCACGATCAGACCGTTGTGGAAGGTCGGGCCAATGCCGTGGCCGGTGAAGTCACGCACCACGTTGTAGCCGAAGCGCTTGGCGTAGGACTCGATGACGCGTCCGATGATGTTGATCTCCCGCCCGGGCTTGGCGGCGCGGATGCTGCGCATCAGCGCCTCCTCCGTGCGCTCGACCAGCAGGCGGTGTTCCTCGGAGACATTCCCGGACAGGAACGTGGCGTTGCAATCGCCGTGGACACCGTGCTTGTAGGCGGTGACATCGATATTGACGATGTCCCCGTCCTGGATGACGGTGGTATCCGGGATGCCGTGGCACACAATCTCATTGAGGGAGACGCACACGGACTTGGTGAAACCCCGGTAGCCCAGATCCGAGGGGTAGGCGCCGTGGTCACACATGTATTCATGGGCGATGCGGTCGATCTCATCGGTGGTCACGCCCGGGGCCACAGCGGCGCCGGCAACCTTGAGGGCGTTGGCTGCGATGCGGGAGGTCTTGCGCATCGCCTCGATGACCTCAGGGGTCTGCACATAGGGCTCTCCGATGGCTTCCAGCACCTCGTCCTTCCACACATATTCAGGGCGTTCAATGTGGGCGGGGACCTTCCGGATGGGGGTTGGTTCTCCTGGGACAAGCGGTGCGCGCAGTGTAGACATGGTCACCATGCTAGTACCCCGGCCCCGGGGGAGCCGAACCGGGGCGGTGGGGCTGTCGGGGACCGGTAGGGCCTTCCTGCGGGCCCCTCCCCTGGGCATCACCCCTGCGCGGTGGTGGTCGGCTGTCGCTCGGCCCGCATCTCATCGAGTCGGATGAAAAACCGGTCGGTGATGGCTGTGGCGGTTTCCGATCCCCCGCCGAGCACCACCAGGGTGGCGAACGCGATGTCGTCCTCGCGGTATCCCGTCAACCAGGAGTGCGAACCCTCGTTGATCTCGGCCTCACCGGTCTTGGCGTAGACCTGGCCACCGGTCTGCTGCATGCCACGGGCCGTGCCACCGTTGACCACGGAGGCCATCATGGTCTGCAGCTGGGAGATCGCGGCCGGGTCGGGGGCCGGTGGCTGCTCACTGGCGGTGGTTTCATGCCCGGAGATGAGCACCGGGGTCGGGGTCCGTCCCGCGGCTGCGGTTGCGGCCACCAGTGCCATGCCGAACGGGCTGGCCAGGTCGAGTCCCTGGCCATAACCGGCCTCGGTGCGGTCGAGGGCGGTCTCCCCCTCGGGGACACTGCCGGTGATGGTGTCCAGGCCCGGGATCCGGTAATCGATTCCCAGACCGAACTGCTTGCCCACGTCCTGCAGTTCCCCCGGTGCGAGGCGGGTGGACATGTCGGCGAAGGTGGTGTTGCACGAGGAGGCGAATGCGCGGTCCAGGGAGGTGGTGCCGAGGGAGAACCCGTTGTAGTTGGTCACGATGCGCCCGTAGATGTTCATGGTTCCGGGACACGGTACCGGTGTGCCGGGGGTCAACCCCTGATTCTGGATGCCGGCGGCCGCGGTGATGATCTTGAAGGTGGAGCCGGGTGGGAACATGCCCATCAGTGCGAGGTTGCCGTCCTTGTCCGCCTCCCTGGTCTGGGCAACGGCAAGGATCTCACCACTGGAGGGGCGCACAGCTACCAGCATGGCCTGCATCTCCTGCCGCATGTCCACCGCCTCCTGCGCCGCGCGCTGCACATCGTGATCGAGGCTGATGCGCACACTGGGAGCCAGCTCGGGGGCATGGTAGACCACATCATCGATCACGGCGCCGTTGGCGGTAACGATGGACACCCGCCACCCATTGGAACCATCGAGTTCCTCATCGACGATGCGGGCAACTCGGGAGACGATGTCAGGTGCGAAGGAGGGGTCGGTGGAGACCATGGCGGCCTCATCGTTGAAGACGATCCCCGGCACCCCGGCCAGGTCCTGCTCCAGCTCCCGCCCCAGGGTCTCATCGACGGTGACCAGGGAATAGGGGGTGTCACCCAGTTGGGACACCACCTCATCGGCATCGATGCGCGGCACCCGAGGGTCACGGGTGTGGGCCTCCTCCAGGGCGGTGGCGACCCTCTTCACCGCTGCGGCGGCATCGGAGGACTCCGCGGGGTCGACCAGGATGCGGTAGGTGGTGCCCGGCTGCAGCACGGGGACACCGTCGGAGGAGATGACACTGGCGCGCTGGGCGTTGACGGCCCGCAGTTCCAGGTGCTGGTTGGCCCCCAGCTGCGGATGGACAAGGGACGGCTGCCAGCGCACAGTCCACTCATCAGCCATCTTGGTCAGGGTCATCGATGCGTCATAGGTGAGCTGACGGTCCCGGGGCAGTTTCCAGGTGACGGTGTAGTTGGCAGTGGCGATGGACTCCCGGGACTGGACATCGCCGAGGGTCAGTTCCACATCCTCGGCCTGCAGCCCCTCGTAGGTGGTCTGCATCGTGGTGGCGGCCAGATCCGCCTGGTCCGTGATCCCGGTGAAGGCCTCGTAGTCCTGGTTGTCCCAGGCCTCCAGGAAATCAGCGGCGACCGGGTCGGCGGTGTCCGGACGTGGGGTGCAGGCGATGAGACCCCCGGATGCCATGACCGTCGTCATGACCACTGCCACCACGGATCTGCGCCACGCCTTCTTCATGCGTGAAGATTAACAAAGCTCACCGCACGCTCCCACCTCCCACACCGTGGGTGTTTTCACATCTTCCCCCGCAGGTCGCCCGCATGAAAAACCGGCCGTCGGTCACGGGAGGTGATCGACGGCCGGGAAGGCGGGAAGGTCTAGCTCGTGACCTTGACCTCGGCTTTCATGCCGGAGGCCTCGGCGGCAGCCAGGACCTCGGGGTCCATGGTCTCGGCGATGCGCATCGCCTCCTCGATGAGGGTCTGGACGATCTGGGACTCGGGCACGGTCTTGATGATCTCGCCCTTGACGAAGATCTGTCCCTTGCCGTTTCCGGAGGCGACACCCAGATCGGCATCACGGGCCTCACCGGGGCCGTTGACCACACAGCCCATGACGGCCACGCGCAGGGGAACCTCGAGTCCGTCGAGTCCCTCGGTGACCTCCTCTGCCAGCTTGTACACATCAACCTGGGCACGGCCACAGGACGGGCAGGAGACGATCTCCAGTTTGCGGGGCCGCAGGTTCAGTGACTGCAGGATCTGATCGCCGACCTTGATCTCCTCGACCGGATCAGCGGACAGGGACACGCGGATGGTGTCACCGATGCCCTGGGAGAGCAGTGCACCGAAGGCCACGGATGACTTGATGGTTCCCATGAACTTCGGGCCGGCCTCGGTCACACCGAGGTGCAGCGGGTAGTCGCACTTCTCCGCCAGCTGGCGGTAGGCCTCCACCATGAGGACCGGGTCGGAGTGCTTGACGGAGATGGCGATGTCACCGTAGCCGTGCTCCTCGAAGAGGCTGGCCTCCCACAGGGCGGACTCCACGAGTGCCTCCGGGGTGGCCTTGCCGTGGTACTTGTCCAGGATGCGCTTGTCCAGGGAGCCACCGTTGACACCGATGCGGATGGGGATGCCGGCATCACCTGCGGCCTGGGCGACCTCCTTGACGCGGCCATCGAATTCCTTGATGTTGCCGGGGTTCACACGGACAGCGGCACAGCCTGCGTCAATCGCGGAGAAGATGTACTTGGGCTGGAAGTGGATGTCGGCGATCACGGGGATCGGTGACTTCTTGGCGATGATGGGCAGCGCCTCGGCATCGACGGGTTTCGGGCACGCCACGCGCACGATGTCGCAGCCACTGGCGGTCAGCTGGGCGATCTGCTGCAGGGTGGCGTTGATGTCATGGGTCTTGGTGGTGGTCATCGACTGCACCGAGATCGGGTGATCGGATCCGACACCGACCGATCCGACCATCAGCTGGCGGGTTTTACGTCGCGGAGCCAGAACTGGAGGTGGGGTTGGGGGTAGACCGAGACCGATTGGCATAGACACGTTAAATGCTCCTTGGTGCGGCAGAGTCAGAACCGGTGGGTTCCCCGGCTGCCGTGAAACGTTCCGGGTTGAAGTCAGTTATGTCAGGAAAGTCTATCACTGCGGGTGGATTCAACAGAGACGGCAAATAGATCAGGCCACGTCCCCACCGGGGTCCTAACCGAACAACCTGATCGGGTTGACCACATCGGCGATGATGACGGTGGCACCGACGGACAGCAGCAGGGCTGCCATACCGACGGTGATCGGCATGAGCCGGGTGTAATCTGCCGGGCCGCCCGGGGTCTTGCCACGCAGTTTCCGGAAGAAGTCCCGGATGCGTTCGTACAGCACCACGGCGATATGTCCGCCGTCGAGCGGGGGCAGTGGGACCAGGTTGAACAGGGCGAGGAAGAAGTTCAGGCTGGCCAGCATCATCATGAACATGTCCCACATGGACCGTTCCACCAGTTCCCCACCGATGCGGGAGGCACCGACCACACTCATCGGGCCGTCGATCTCGCGTTCTGCTCCGAAGATGGAGGCCACCACGCCCGGGATCTTGCCGGGGAAGGCCAGCAGGCCCTCGAATGTGGCCTCAATCATGTCCCCGGTGAAACGTGCAGTTGCTCCCACACCCTCGACCGGGCCGAATTTCTTATACACATCGGTCGGTGGCTGGCTGGTCACGCCGATGGCGCCGACGGTCACCTCGCGGCCACTCGCATCCAGGCGGGTGGCCTCCTCGACGATGACGGGGACGTCGACAAGCACCCCGTCGCGCTCGATGCGCAGGGTGACGGTCTCACCCGGCAGCTGCTGGACGGTGTCGCGCACCTCCTCGAAGGTTTCCACCTCTCGGTCCCCCACCGCCAGGATCCGGTCCCCGACGCGCACCCCCGCCTCGCCGGCCGGCCCGGTGCCGAGACACTCGGAGAGGGTGGTGGCGTCGATCTGGCGATCGGGCACACACTGCACGGAACCGACGCGGGCACTGAAGTCGGCATCCGGGTTCGGGATACCGGAGGTCACCGCCACCCCGTAGAGCACAACGAAACCGACTATGATGTTCATCGCCACACCACCGGAGAGCACGATGATGCGCTGCCACCAGGGTTTCAGGTACATCGCCCGGTGTTGCTCATCGGGTTCAAGCTCATCCTGCGCGGTCATCCCCGCGATGTCGCAGAAACCACCGACCGGGACGGCTTTGAGGCCGTAGACCGTCTCACCGCGACGGACGGAGAATACACTGGGGCCGAAACCGATGAAGAACCGGCGGACCTTCATCCCGAAGGCCCGGGCGGTGATGTAATGGCCCCACTCGTGAAGCGCGATTGTTACTGCGATGCCGAGAAAGAACAGCACCACACCGACGAGATAGGCTGCCACGCGGTGGAGCTCCTAACTAACTGCTGATGAAAACCTCAGGGGGATGACGCTAACGGGCCAGCCGGTCAATGAGCTGATTCGCGCGCGCACGGGCCTCGGACTCGGTGGCCAGAATGTCATCGACATCTGAGGATACACCAGCAAACTGGGAAGCCCCCTGGAGTATTTCCGACACCACATCAACGATCTGTGGGAAACGGATGCGCCCGGCGAGGAAGGCCGCGGCGGCCTCCTCGTTGGCGGCGTTGTACACCGCGGGGAAGGTGCCCTTCTGCTTTGCGACGTCGCGTGCCAACTGCACGGCCGGGAACGCGGCGTCGTCGACAGGCTCGAAGGTCCAGGTGTGGGCCTGCGTGAAATCAAGGGCTGGCTGCGCACCCGGTACGCGGTGCGGCCAGTTCATGGCCAGCGCGATCGGCAGCTTCATCGACGGCGGGGATGCCTGAGCGATGGTGCAGCCATCCCTGAAGGTGATCATCGAGTGGATGATCGACTGGGGATGCACCGTGACATCGATGAGGTCGGCATCGGTGTCAAAGAGCAGGGTCGCCTCGATCAGTTCCAGGCCCTTGTTGATCAGGGTGGCGGAATTGAGGGTGTTCATCTGCCCCATGGACCAGGTCGGGTGGGCGGCCGCCTGCTCCGGCGTGACCTCCCACATCTGCTCCCGAGTCCAGCCGCGGAATGGGCCACCGGAGGCGGTCAGCACGATGCGCGCGACCTCCCCCTCGGTCCCGCTGCGCAGGCACTGAGCCATGGCGGAGTGCTCGGAGTCAACGGGGATGATCTGCCCGGGTCGTGCCTGGGCCATCACGAACTCACCGCCGGCCACCAGCGATTCCTTGTTGGCCAGCGCCAGGTGGGCACCGGAACGCAGCGTCGCGAGTGTGGCACCCAGCCCCATGGAACCGACCAGGGCATTGAGGACCGCATCGGCCGGGTCGGTGGCCTGGACCGATTCCACCAGTGTCTGTGCAGCATCGGGGCCGTCGATGACGGTGCCGCCGAGAGCCTCCCCCACCTCGCCGGCCGCCTGCTTCCCCGCCACCGCCACCTGATGCGGCCGGAGGTTGAATGCCCGGGCCTGCTCAATGACCAGGCCGGGATTGGACCCGCCCGCGGCGATGCCCACGAGGGTGAACAGATCGGGGTTGTCAGCGATGACCTCCAACGCCTGGGTTCCAATCGAACCGGTGCTGCCGAGGATGAGAATCTTTGTAGTCACGGACACCATTGTTACATCCACCCCGGGGTTTGGCGGATTCCCGGGTGGACCATGATGCACGGTGTACGGTCCACGGTGTACCGTCCACGGTGATCGGGACGGTGAGGGGCGGGACATTCCGACGATGCTTACCGACGATCCAGGCCCCCGGTGAGGTGGAACTGGTCGCGGCGGGTGCCCGGGTACACCCGTTTGGGGCAATACTAAGGATGGGGTTCTGGGAAAACCCGGCAGGCGAAGCCCGTTCCTGCAGCTCAGAGCAGCATGGAGCGACATACGCCACAGGGGTTTTTTAGCGTCGCCAGGGGAAATGTGAGAACATGAACGGAAGTAAACCAAGTTCTGTAGGTGCGCGCCGATCTCCATCAGCGGTGTGCGAATGAAGGAGTATGACGTGGCTGGTTCCTCCCACAAGATTGAGCCCGAGATCTACAACGGTGTCTCCACCCTTGATGAGCCGTCGGCAGCATGGGGCTGGCATGACATCGGACGTAACGCGATCCAGATTTCCGGATGGATCTCCGTGCTGTTCCTGCTCGGTTTCAACTTCGGCAACCACAAGGGTCATGTCGAGACGATCTGGCTGCTCGTCCTCGCCGCACTGATCGCCATCGGCCTGCTGATCCACCTGTTCGAGCCCAAGCTCTCCCAGGTCCGCACCCTCACCGCCCGCAACAAGCCGCTCGGCCACGTTGAGCCTGACTGGAACTACGACCAGGCCACCCTGTCCGGCACCTGGGGTGGGCTGACCGACAACCAGCTGCGTTCTGTCAACATCGATCCTGAGCGTGTCCGTCACCTGCGTCTGGAGGAAAAGAAGAAGTAGGGTTTGCCCCACTCTTCCCCCGGGAGTCCGAATTTCTTCGGGCTCCTTTTTTCATCTCTCCTGCCCCCGGGGGCTTTCCCGCCCCCGGTGAACATGGAACAACATCAGGGGCGGGACCTATCCGGTGTCGGATAGGTCCCGCCCCCTGATGCCTCACACAGACGCTTCACCCGGAACGAACCGGGTGCGGTTATGCCAGAGACTACTTCTCCTCGGAGTTCTCCTCCGCGGCGAGCTGACCACAGGCCGCTGCGATCTCCTGGCCCTTGGTGTCACGCACGGTGCACGGCACCCCCTGGGCGATGACACGACGGACGAACTCGTCCTGACGTTCACGCGGGGAGGCATCCCACTTCGAACCCGGGGTCGGGTTCAGGGGGATGAGGTTGACATGCACGCGGGAGCCGAGCGCCTTGTGCAGCTTCTGCCCCAGCATGTCGGCACGCCAACCCTGGTCATTGACATCACGGATGAGAGCGTACTCGATGGAGACACGGCGGCCGGACTTGTCGGCGTAGTAACGGGCAGCGTCGAGCACCTCGGCGACGGACCAGCGGTTGTTCACCGGCACGAGCTCATCCCGGAGTTCATCGTCAGGGGTGTGCAGCGAGACAGCGAGGGTGACGGACATGTCTTCGTCGGCAAGCTTCCTGATCGCCGGTGCCAGACCGACGGTGGACACGGTGACGCTGCGCTGGGAGATGCCGAAACCCTCCGGGGACGGCTGGGTGATCTGCCGCACCGCAGAGACCACGCGTTTGTAGTTGGCCAGTGGCTCGCCCATACCCATGAACACGATGTTGGACAGGCGCCCACCCTCGGCCTGCATGGTCGCGGCGGCGTTGCGGACCTGGTCGACGATCTCACCGACGGACAGGTTACGGTCAAGACCACCCTGTCCGGTCGCACAGAACGGGCAGGCCATGCCGCAACCGGCCTGCGAGGAGATGCACAGCGTGGCGCGATCCGGGTAGCGCATGAGCACAGACTCCAGGAGGGTGCCGTCATGGAGCTTCCAGAGGGTCTTCTGGGTGTTCTCATCATCGGCCTCGACGACGCGGATGGGTTCCATCAGCGTCGGGAAGAGGGCGTCCTTGACCTTAGCGCGGGCAGCCTCGGGTAGGTCGGTCATGGTCATCGGATCGGCTTCGAGCCGGCCGTAGTAGTGGCGGGCGATCTGATTGAGTCGGAACTTGGGCAGGCCGAGCTCAGAAAGCGCCTCGATCCGTTGTTCATCGGAGAGGTCTGCGAAATGAGCCGGTGGCATACCGCGTTTGGGGGCAGAAAATACCAGGGGTAAGGGTGTAGCCATAATATTCCCATTGTTGCACGTCGGGGACTGATCAGTCTAACTCCGGAGCGCGGGATCACCCGGGGTGCCCGGGTGTGATGCGGGCAGCCCACCGGCCGGGTGCTTATCGACGCCCACCCCACGCAGTCCATCAGTTATATATCAATAGCGTGGATAGGTGGCGGAAACCCGGGTTCGCGAGTTCAATGATGTTATGACCAAGGACCGATCACATCCCGACGGTGTTCCCCACACCGTCCCCCACACCGGTGAGATTCCCGCGGCCGGTGACACCGGTGACACCACTGCCCCGGTGCCGGCGCTGCGGGGGGAGGATCCCGACCCGATTGGCCATGCCGATGACACACGCAAGGATGCAGCACCGGCATCCACCCGCACCCTGGCCGGTGGGACCTGGGTGGCACTTGTGGTCGGGGCGCTGCTGCTGGTGGCCCTGCTCATCTTCATCCTGCAGAACCAGGCACCGGTGGAGATGAACATCTTCACCTGGACCTTCGAGATCCCCGCGGGTATCGCCTATCTGCTCAGTGCGATCACCGGTGCGTTGATCATGGCCATGGTCGGTGGGGTCCGCATGTTCGAGTACCGTCGTAAGATCAAGAAGATCCAGAAGGCCCTGTCCTGATCAGCCTCCCAGGGAGTCAAAGAAGGGGCCCGCACCGGGGCTGAACTACTACCCCGGGGACGGGCCCCTCCTGATGGTCACACCTGCGTGTCACCCCGCGTAGGAGCTGCTCACCACGCTGAGAATCAACCAGGTGACCATCGCTGAGGGCAGCATCCCGTCGAGACGGTCCATCAGCCCACCGTGTCCGGGCAGCAGATTGGACATGTCCTTGATGCCGAGGTCCCGTTTGAACTGGGATTCCACCAGGTCACCGAGGGTGGCGCAGACAACCAGACAGATACCCAGGATGACACCGAGCCACCAGTGGTGGTGCAGCAGGAAATGCACCGTGATGGCACCGGTGAGCGATCCCAGGAGGATGGAACCGGCAAAACCCTCCCAGGATTTCTTCGGGCTGACCGCCGGCGCCATGGGGTGGGCGCCGAAGAACACGCCAGCTGCATAACCACCCACATCGGACCCCACCACGCACAACATGAAGGTGAGGATGAAGAAGGTCCCCGGGACGTCGTTGTTCTCCATCAGCGACAACATCGCCGCGAAGCTGCCGAACAGTGGGATCCAGGTGAGCACGAAGATACCCACTGAGGTATCCCGCAGGTAGTTCCTGGCCTCCTTCTCGGGGCCGTTGTAGAAGATCCGGAAGAACATCAACACCAAGACGGTGGCCACATAGGAGGCCAGGATCCCGGAGGTCTCAAACGGCCAGGAACACCACACCATGGCCTGCCCACCGATGATCATGATCGGCATGGGCAGGTGGTAACCGGCTTCCTTCAGGCGGCCACAAACCTCCCAGGTCGCCACGGCAACAGCGCCGGCGACAACGAGGTACCAGCCCCAGGGGCTGAGTAGGATGCCGACGATGACCAGGAGTCCGAGACCGACACCCACGCCGACGGCCGCCTTGAGATCACGACCCGCACTATTTTTCGGTTTGGGCATCCGCACGGTCCGGTGATGGTGCTCCGGCTCACTCATGGGGTTCTCCTCGGGGTTTAAACTGATGAAACGCAGATCGCGTCATCCGCATCCCCAGGGGTGATACCACCGGGCACACGGGAAACAGAAGAAAGCGCCGCTCCCCCGCACTGACTGTGACGACGAAACGACGACTCCTGGATGATGGGGGCTCTAGACCTCCATCAACTCGGCTTCCTTCCGGGCAACAATCTCATCAACCTGCTCGACATAGTGGGCGGTGATCTTGTCCAGTTCCTTCTCGGCTGCAGCGACCTCGTCCTCACCGAACTCGCCGTCCTTCTGAAGCTTCTTCAGCTGCTCCATGCCCTTGCGGCGGACATTGCGGATGGCGATCTTGCCGTCCTCGCCCTTGCCCTTGGCGATCTTGACCATATCGCGGCGGCGTTCCTCGGTGAGCTGCGGAATGGTCACGCGGAGGACCTGACCATCGTTGGTGGGGTTGACCCCGAGATCAGAGTTACGGATGGCGTTTTCAATAACACCCATAGAGCTCATCTCGTACGGCTTGATGATCAGCATGCGTGGCTCCGGCACGGAGATACTGGACATCTGGGTGATCGGGGTGGGCACGCCATAGTACTCAGCCAGGACACCATTGAACATCGCCGGGTTGGCCCGTCCGGTGCGGATGGTGATCAGGTCCTCGCGGGTGTGCTCCACGGTGTTGGACATGCGTTCTTCGGAATCGAAGAGGATCTCATCAATCATTAAAGTTTCTCCTGTGCTTTCGCAGTTCAGGACTTCTTGCGGAAGCCGTGTTCTCTAGACAAATCTATCAGGATTGGACGAGCGTGCCGATACGCTCGCCGTTGACGGCGCGGGCAATATTGCCGTCGGTCAGCAGGTTGAAGACCAGGATCGGCATGTTGTTGTCCATGCAGAGGCTGAAGGCGGTGGCATCGGCGACCTTGAGGGATTTCTCGATGACCTCCTTCGGGGTGATCTCGGTGAACAGCTCGGCATCCGGGTTGGTTCGCGGATCAGCGCTGTAGACACCGTCGACGGCCTTGGCCATGAGCAGGACATCGCACCCGATCTCCAGCGCACGCTGAGCGGCGGTGGTGTCGGTGGAGAAGTACGGCATACCCATGCCAGCACCGAAGATGACCACACGGCCCTTCTCCAGGTGACGTTCCGCCCGGAGGGGCAGGTAGGGCTCCGCGACCTGTGCCATGTTGATGGCGGTCTGGACACGGCATTCCACACCGTGCTGTCCGAGGAAGTCCTGCAGCGCCAGGCAGTTCATGACGGTGCCGAGCATGCCCATGTAGTCCGAGCGGGCGCGGTCCATGCCGCGCTGCTGCAACTCGGCACCGCGGAAGAAGTTGCCACCGCCGATGACCACGGCGATCTCCGCACCGCTCTTGGCCACCTCGGCGATCTGGCGGGCGACATTGTCGACCACATCGGGGTCGATGCCAACCTTGCCACCACCGAACATTTCACCTCCGAGCTTCAACATCACGCGCTTGTAGCTGTTGCGGGGTTCTATACTCGAGGTGGTCACCGGGGCGTTCTCCTTCGGTTGTTGTCGACAGACCCCTCTGTGGGTCTTCGTCTGTCTTATGGGTCTGCCCCTGGGGCATTCCCGTTACTGGCATCTGATCTTACAGTGTCACGGACGCACCGGCGGGGAGGGTGCGCACATGGGTGAGGATGTCACGGCGGTACCCACCGGCGGGTGGGGATTGCGCGCATGATTCAGCCCCGCACATCAGAGAAATATCGATGTGCGGGGCTGAGTGCGGTGTACTCCCGGGAAACGGGTGTTCACCACGGCCGGGGATCATGATCCCCGGGAGACGGCCTTAAGCCTGGCCAACCTCGAAGCGGGCGAAGGCGGTGACGGTGGCACCGGCCTCGTCCAGCAGAGCCTTGACGGTCTTCTTGCTGTCGGCAACGGAAGCCTGCTCCAGGAGCACGTTCTCCTTGTAGAAACCGTTGAGGCGACCCTCGACGATCTTCGGGATAGCCTGCTCTGGCTTGCCCTCCTCGCGGGTGATCTGCTCAGCGATGGAGCGCTCCTTCTCGATGACCTCTGCGGGGACATCCTCGCGGGTCAGGTAGGAGGCACGCAGAGCAGCAATCTGCATGGCGGCCTGGCGTGCAGCAGCCTCGGCCTCCTCGCCCTCACCGGTGTAGGCGACCAGAACGCCGACTGACGGCGGCAGGTCAGCGGAGCGGTGGTGGAGGTAGACGGCGACGTTGTCACCCTCGAGGGTGACGGCACGACGCAGCTCGAGCTTCTCACCGATCTTGGCGGAGAACTCCTGCAGTGCATCCTGAGCGGACTGGCCGTCGACGTCCACGGCTGCGAGCTCCTCGGGGGAGTTTGCCTTGGCGGCAGCGGCAGCCTCGGCGATCTTGGCAGCGAAGTTCTTGAACTCATCGTTCTTGGCCACGAAGTCGGTCTCGGAGTTGACCTCGATCATGGTGTTGCCGGAGACGGCAACCAGGCCCTCGGTGGCGTTGCGCTCAGCGCGCTTGCCGACGTCCTTGGCACCCTTGATGCGCAGGATCTCAACAGCCTTGTCGAAGTCGCCAGCGGACTCCTCCAGGGCCTTCTTGCAGTCGAGCATGCCGGAACCGGTGAGTTCGCGGAGCTTCTTAACATCCGCAGCGGTGTAGTTCGCCATTAGGGGGCGATCCTCCTTATGTATGGATAATTAATGCTTTACAAGCCTAGGTTAGGGCACATCTGCCCAGCCCGCCCGTCCTAGGTGATCGTACATGGAGCACCCGGACCGGTGCGGGAGACTGCCCGAAAAGCCCCCACGTCGCGTGAAATTTTAGGTGAAAAGTTCCATCGTCGTGGGGGCTTGTGGGGTGCAGCTGTTGTTTACAGCTTATTCAGCTGCGTTCTCCTGCTGTGCCTCGGCTGCAGGAGCCTCGGTTGCGGGGGCCTCTTCGGTAGCAGCAGCCTCGGCTGGTGCGTCCTCGGACTTGGGCTCGCCGGCAGCTTCACGTGCGGCGGCCAGCTGACGCTCCTCGCGTGCCTTCTTGCCCTCTTCCACAGCGGTGGAGATGACGCGGGACAGCAGAGCGGTGGCGCGGATGGCGTCGTCGTTGCCCGGAACCGGGTAATCGACAACGTCAGGGTCGCAGTTGGTGTCCAGGATGGCAACCACAGGGATGTTCAGCTTGTGCGCCTCGGCGACAGCGATGTGCTCCTTGTTGGTGTCGATGATCCACAGAGCGGACGGGATGCGGCTCATGTCAGCGATACCGCTGAGGACACGCTCCAGCTTGACGCGCTCGCGGGTCAGCATGAGGGTCTCGCGCTTGGTGCGGCCCTCGTAGCCGTCCTCAGCAGCGTCCATCGCCTGGAGTTCCTTCATGCGGTGCAGACGCTTGGACACGGTCTGGAAGTTGGTCAGCATGCCGCCGAGCCAGCGGTGGTTCACGTACGGCATGCCGACGCGCTCCGCCTCAACCTGGACAGCTTCCTGTGCCTGCTTCTTGGTGCCGACGAACAGGATGGTGCCACCGTGGGCGACGGTCTCCTTGACGAACTCGAAGGCCTGATCGATGTAGGTCAGGGTCTGCTGGAGGTCGATGATGTAGATGCCATTGCGCTCGGTGAAGATGAAACGACGCATCTTCGGGTTCCAGCGGCGGGTCTGGTGGCCGAAGTGCACACCAGCATCGAGAAGCTCTCGCATGGTTACGACTGCCATGGTAAGCCCCTTTCTTTAAGTTTTGGATTTCGGTTTTGAAAAATGTTGTGCAGGTTTTAATCCTGCACCCTAGCGATGGGTTACCTGCCCAACACCCACAACAGTGACTGTTCTGGGACCTGGTTGAGCTAGGTATTCGAATAGATCCCCGAAATACCACCGCGCGTAGTCAATGACCCCGGGACTCCCTTCCGCGTTGGCGGGGATAGATCCGGGCACACTGCTGGCAACAGTTTACACAGGCTGACCTGCCCCTCCAAACGGTGGGAGGAGACTGTGGATAACCTCTTCCCGGATCCTTCCCCACCTGTCACAACCGTTTCACCATCCACAGGGGCGTGCGGCCACCGGTGACAGTGGTGAGGTTATGGGTGACCATCGCGGTATGAGAATCATGAATCATCTGATCCACCCTGCCAAGCGGCGCGTAACACACCACCTCCGACATCTGCTCCAGTCGCTGTTTGCGGTCCTTATTGTATTGGCAGTACAGCTTTCCTTCCTGCCGGGCGCAGGGGCCGCAGAGACCTATGTCAATCCGGCCTCGGGACTGCCCCGGGCAGGTACCGTGCTGCGGGCTTTCGACAAGCCGGAGCACAACTGGTTGTCGGGACACCGCGGGGTTGACCTGCCCCTGGCGATCGGCGCGGATGTACTCAGCGCCGGTGACGGTGTGGTGGTCTTCGCCGGGATGGTCGCCGGGACGCCGACGATCTCCATCGACCATGCCGACGGGGTGCGCACCACCTACCAGCCGGTGCACGCCCACGTCTCCGCAGGGGATCCGGTCGTCGCCAAGCAGGCCATCGGCACGCTGGGGCATCCGACCACGGCGTACCCCGGCCTGCAGTGGGGTGCACGGATCGGGGATGACTACATCAACCCCGTCGGACTGCTGCCCACCCCCACCATCCGGTTGAAACCGCTCAGGCCCGCGGATGCGCCTGCCGGAAGGCCTCCAGCAGACGCTGGGAACTGACGTGGGTGTAGATCTGGGTGGTCTGCAGGGAGGAATGCCCGAGCATCTCCTGGACCTGACGCAGGTCCGCCCCTCCGTCGAGGAGGTGGGTGGCGGCGGTGTGGCGCAGGGAGTGGGGTGAGAGATGGTCCGCCCCGGCGACCTGCGCCGTCCGGTCGACGATTCTGCGGATCTGCCGGGCATCGATGCGCCCTCCGCGCACACCCACGAACATGGCATCCTCGACCTTCGCCATCCGGTCCCGCGCCTCAAGCCACTGCTCCAGCGCATCTGCGGCAGCCTTGCCGAAGGGGATCATGCGTTCCTTGTCGCCCTTGCCGAGCACCCGGACCATCCGCCGGTGATGGTCCACATCGCCGAGGTCCAGGCCACACAGTTCGGAGACACGCATCCCCGTGGCATACAGCAGTTCCAGGATGGCGCTGTCGCGGCGGAACTCATCCTCGGTGTCGGCGGCGGCGCTGCCCATGAACTCCCCCGCCTGGACCTCTCCCAGCACCCGCGGCAGGTTGCGCGTGACCTTCGGCGATACCAGGCGGGCGGCCTCATCACCGCTGATGAGACCGTTCTTGACGGCCCAGGTGGAAAACGACTTCACCGATGCCGTGCGTCGGGCCAGCGTGGCCCGGCTCTTACCCTCCTCCACGGCCCGGCCCAGCCAGGCGCGTAGGTTGGGCAGGGTGAACTCCGTCAGGTCCGGGATGGTGGCGGCCATGTGGCGCAGATCCGACCGGTACCCCCGGACCGTCGCATCGGAGCGCCCCACCACCAGGATGAGATAATCGCAGAAATCTTCAATCGCCTCCAGCATCTGTGACTGCCTGGGGTCATCGCCCATCGTGCCATCCCACCCTTCCCTACCGGCCCCTGCCGGCTCCAATAGTTGCCCATCAGCTGCGGAAAGCAGAAGAAGGCGACACGTCCACCGGAGAACGTGTCGCCTTCACTTCTGACTCACCCATAATGCATAACCCTAGCGTTCCCGGAACCGGGTGGGGGTGTGGTGCGTTTCCACAGTGACACCGCCACACGGTTTCCAGGTGGGAGCTCAGGGAACCAGCCCGAACCCTGAAGCACTTTACTTAGGCTTGCCTCACCCACATTATCCGCGCGTGAACCGCCGCGCAAGCCTTTTCCCACCCTTTTCTGCTCTACCCACCACCGGTGTCACCTCCCGCGTCAGCCCCCTGTTCAGCGAGCCTGGCCCACCGCACCCCTTCCCTGGCAACCAGACCGCGGGAGTTCAGATCCACAAGCAGATGGATCACCAGGGCCAGGGTCAGGCCGGTCTCGGTGGCCACCTCCGCGGCCTCACGTGGGTGTCGGCCCAGCGCATCGTAGACCCGCAGTTCATTTCGGCTGAGTCCCTGGATCGGGTTGGCCGCATAGTTGAGTTCATACTGCGCCTGGGCATCCATGCCACCGATCGCACCCAGCAGCGAGCGGATCTCATCACCACTGCACACCATCTGGGCGTGACCGTTGCGGATGCGTTCATGGCAGCCGAGGGACCCGGCGGTGGTGACCGGTCCCGGCACCGCCATGGCCACCCGCCCCAGGCCCGCACACCAGCTCAGGGTGTTCAGCGCCCCGGAACGCCAGGCCGCCTCGGTGACCACCGTCCCCTGGGACAGGGCCGCGACCAGCCGGTTGCGGGTGAGAAACCGGTGTCGCTGCGGTGGTGTGCCCGGGGGATATTCCGTCACGATGGCCCCGCCCCTGTTCACGACCTCCTCGAACAGGCCCCGGTTGTGGGCCGGGTAGGAACGGTCCAGACCACATGCCGCGACCACGACGGTGGTTCCCCCGGCGCGCAGGGCGGTGGTGTGGGCAACGGTGTCCACTCCCAGCGCCCCGCCGGAGATGATCGTCCACTGGTGGGGCACGAGGTTGTCGACGATCATGGCGGTGACCTCCCGTCCGTATTGGCTGACCGCCCGGGTGCCCACCAGGGCTACCGCCTGGGCGGTCAGGGACCGCAGGTCACCACCCCGCACCCACAGTGCATGGGGTGGGACGGCATCGTCCTGGTAGGTGCGGACATGATCGCTCATGCCCGAGGCCGCGAACCCGAAGGCATGGTCGAGTTCCGTCGCTGGCCATTCCCGGTCCTCCGGTGTAATGAGTCGGCCACCCAGCGCGAGGATCTGCTCCAGGTCCTGCTGAGCCACATCCCACTCGTAGCGGGAGGCCGTCTCCCTGAGAAGGTCCCCGATCCACGGTTCACGGTGTTTCACCGCATGCGCAATGGCCTCGGGATCACGTCCCTGCTTCAACAGGGTCTGCAGGTGCACGCTGGGGCCCTCCACCACGCGGGAGAGGTAGGCCCACGCCCGGAGCCGGTCGGTGATCATCGCGCTCATGCCGCCACCTCCACCCCGGTGGTGCCCCGCAGTTCCAGGGCCCGCGCCACGTGGTCCAGATCCGGCCTGGTTCCACCGTCGAGGTCACACAGGGTCCAGGACAGTTTCAGTGCGCGGTCCACCCCACGCTGTGAGACCACCCCGTCGGCGAGGAAGACCCCGAGGTAGGCCATCGCCTCCTCGGAGGCGGGGAACTCCCGGCGCATCCGGTGCGGGTCGACGGTGGCGTTGACCGTGTCACGCAGCCCGGCCCGCGACCACCGTGATGCTTGTCGACGCCGCGCCTCCCGCACCCTCTCAGCGATCGGCGCGGTAGCCTCCTCCCCGGTGTTGACGAGCACCGACCCCTTCGCGTGTGTCCGGACCACGAGGTCCAACCGGTCCCGCAGCGGCCCGGACAGGTTGGTGAGATAGGACGCCCGGGCCGCGCCAGTACAGGTGCACTCGGTGGGCTGCTCCGCCCCGCACCGACACGGGTTGGCCGCCATCACCAGTTGGAACCGCGCGGGGAAGGTGATGTCCTGCCGCGAACGCACAATGCGGACACTGCCACATTCCAAGGGCGTGCGCAGGGTATCAAGCGTGGACGCTGGAATTTCGCTGACCTCATCCAGGAACAACACCCCGTGGTGCGCCAGGCTGACCGCGCCGGGCATGGGGTTGCCCGACCCCCCGCCCAGCAATGCGGCCCTGCTCACGCTGTGATGGGGTGCCACGAACGGGGCGCGCAGCACCGCCCCGTTGAAGGTCCGCCCCGCCACCGAATGAACGACGGTCGCCTCGATGCGCTGTTGCTCATCCAAAGGAGGCAGGAGTCCGGGCAGGCGCTGGGCGATCATGGATTTCCCCGACCCCGGGGGACCCAGCATCATCATGTGGTGTCCCCCGGCGGCGGCCACCTCGGCGGCGAACCGCGCCTCCGGTTGTCCCACCACATCGCGCATGTCCGGGTGGTCCCCCACATCGAGATCCAGCCCGAGGGGTGCCTGATCCAGCTCCATCAGCCCATCCAGCCAGGCGACAATGTCCCGCATGTGGGTGGCCAGGTGGACCCGGGGTTGCTCCATGAGACCCGCCTCGGCGAGGTTTCCGGCGGGGATGACCACGTCCCCCACGCCGTGGTCACGGGCGGCCAGCAGCGCCGGGAGCACCCCGGTGACCGGTACCAGTGACCCGTCGAGCGCCACCTCCCCCAGGAACATCGTGGCGGCGGCCCTGCTCCGGAAATCCCGGTCCTTGGTCTGTGCCGCCAACACCGCCACGGCCATGGCCAGGTCGATGTGGGAACCACTCTTGCGCACCGAGGCTGGCGAGAGGCTGATGATGACCTTGGTTTTGGGCCAGGCCAGAGAACTGTTCATCACCGCCGTCTTGATCCGGTCGCGGCTTTCGGTGATGGAGGCGTCGGGGAGCCCCACTACGTAAGTGCCCGGAAGTCCGGCACCAACATTGGCCTCCACCTGCACCACGGTGGCATTCACCCCGGACGGGGCGGTGGTCAGGGATCTACCGAGCGCCATCGTCAACCCCCTCGAAATGATCCAGCACATACCCTCCGGTGGTGGGATCGATGACCACCGTGACCACGTCGAAGCGGATCTCGCGGTAATGCCTGCCCTGCAGCCAGGTGGTGGCCGCGCGCCGCATCCGGGTGAGTTTGCGTCCCGTCACCGACTCGGCCGCACCGAAACCCGTCCCGCGCCTGGTTTTCACCTCCACGAACACGGTAGTGCCGTCCGAGTCCTCCACGATCAGATCCAGCTCCCCGAACGGATAGCGGACATTGCGTTCCACGATCCCGTAGCCGCGCCGGACGTAGTGGGTGGCCACGAGGTTCTCCCCCACCGCACCCAGTTTCTGTTTCTCGGTTTTCATGTGTCCCCCTGTCAATCGGTCATGTGCCCTGATTGGACCTCAGAGGAACCTCCCGGACAAGGACATGACAAAAGCCCCACAGGCCGGCCGGGGATGACGGTGATTCATCCACAGGCTCTGCCCTGCGGGGCTTGACAGAAGGGTTGTCAGTGGTCGGTTACTCTAGCGCGGATCCCGCTCGCAACCGACGCCGTCGTTGTCCCGGTCGAGGTGGCTGGCGTAACCCGGCTCCCCTCTCTTGATGGATCGGCCGATGGCATTCCACACAGCGGTGCAGTTCTTGTAGGAACGTGCCGTCGGAGCAGGGGCCGGGGCAGGTGCCGTCGGAGCAGGGGCCGGGGCAGGTGCCGGTGCGGCCTGACGCTGCACCCGGGCTGGAGCTGGCGCGGGAGCCGGAGCGGGCGCAGGTGCGGGTGCTGGAGCCGGAGCGGGCGCTGGGAGAGCCGGCGGGTTGGGGATGATCCCGGGCAGTGGGTTGGCGATCAGCCGCTGCTGAACAGCCCAGGTCAGACCTGCAGCGATGATGCCTCCGGTGGCCAGGACAGCGACCGCGATGGTGAGCTCGTCCCCGCTGCTAGTGGTGGCGAACTCCTCACCGGAGTCTTCAGCTTCCGCATCAGAGGACAAACCGGAAGACAGACCGGAGGACAGTTCGGCAGACAGGTATCCCTCGCTGGAGCCCGGGCTGGACAGCCCACTCTCCGAGGATGCCTGAACCGGGGAGATGGTGGCGGCAACCGCCACTGTGCCGGCGATGAGGCCAGTGAGAATTCTACGCATGGATAAATATTGACACACGCTGTGTCGAACCTTGGAATCCCCTGCCAGAACCTACCCCGGACGGGTGCGTGACACGATCTAATCCCAATGCCGTTAAGTTAGTGGGTGTAGTGTTGTGCTATGCCTCGACATGGACGGACACAACCTGATACTGATCGTCGGTTATCGGATTTAATCTCGGTGGGCCTGCTCACCCGGGTGTTTCCGGCCGATGTCGTGGACGAGGTCGTCGCGCAGGCCGGTCGTACCCAGCAACGATCCCGCATCCTGCCCTCCCGGGTAATGGTGTATTACACCATCACAATGGCTTTGAACTCCGATGGATCCTATGAGGATATCTACGCCGATCTCACCGATGGACTGTCCTGGGCCTGCAGGTGGGAGGAACAGGCAGTACCTGCTCCGTCACGCTCCGCGATTTTCCAGGCCAGGGTCAGGCTGGGACATGAACCGATGGCAGCGTTGTTTGCCCGTGTTGCCCAACCATTGGCCCGGCCGGGGTGGGAGGGGGCCTGGCTGGCGGGCAAACGCCTGTTGGCTGTTGATGGCACCACCTTGGATGTCCCGGATACGCCAGCCAATGTCGAGCATTTCGGGCGTCCCGGCACCGGACGTGGTCAGGCCGGGTACCCGCAGGCCCGTGTCGTGGCGATCGCGGAATGTGGATCACATGCGATCCTGGACGCGGTCATCGGCGGGCTGGGCACCGGGGAAACGACCCTGGCTGATGAACTGATCGACCGGCTGGATCCAGGCTCAGTACTGGTCGCTGATCGGGGGTTTTATAGTTTCCACCGGTGGGCTACCGCCCAGGACCGTGGTGCGGATCTGGTGTGGCGGATCCGGAACAATGTGAAACCACACCATGTGCGAACCCTGGAGGATGGAACATGGTTGGCCACGATTACCCCGAGCAGTGGGCCGGGGTGGCGGCAGGTTGCCCCAAGGATGGTGCGGGTGGTGGACTACCACATCGATACCGGTGACGATGAGGCTGGCATTGTCGACCAGCAGCATCGGTTGTTGACCACCTTGTTGGATCCTGATGAGGTGTCGGTGGAGGATCTGATCGCGGCGTATCACGCCCGGTGGGAGATCGAGAACACTTTCGATGAGTTGAAAACCCATCAGCGTGGACGAGAAAGGGTGTTGCGGTCAAAGTCCCCGGAGTTGGTGCGTCAGGAGATCTGGGGGCATCTGTGCTGCCACTACGCGATCAGGACACTGATGGCTGATGCGGCCACTGCCAGTGAGCACCCTCCGGTGCGGGTGTCATTTGTTAAGGCCTTGAAGCTTACCCGTCGTTCGGTGATCCAGGGCTCTTTTCCCCCCTGACGACCCGCACACCGCCCGAAGTTTATGGGATCGGGCAGTGTCTTGGCTGGCCAGGTACCTCAACCCACCGCGACGAAGGCGGAAGAATCCGCGGGTGATTAAACGAAAGATGTCGAAATGGCCGGTGAAACGATCCCATCATTGTGGTCGGCCACTCGGCCCAGTGGTCACCGTCATCCCACCACTAACTTAACGGTATTGGATCTAATCCCACCTACTCCGGGATGATCATCTCCGGTTTGTCCAGTTCCTCGATGTTGACGTCCTTGTAAGTGATCACCCGGACATAGCGCACGAAACGGGCGGAACGGTACATGTCCCAGACCCAGGCGTCCGACATGCGGACCTCGTGGTAGACATCGTTGCCGTTGGTGTGCGGGATCAGCTGCACGGCATTGGCCAGGTAGAAGCGTCGCTCAGTTTCCACAACGTAGGAGAACTGGCTGACCACATCGCGGTATTCGCGGTACAGCGACAGCTCAACCTCTGCCTCGTAGTTGTCGAGTTCCTCAGCGCTCATGTTCCACCTTCCCTGTGTTTTGAACCTCGGTGTCCGAGTGGGACAGTGCCCATTCCCGGTGTGCCTTCGCCACGTTGGCATAACTATATCGGTGCTGGGGGCTGGCACCGTGACGGCGCACCGCATCCATGTGCACCTTGGTGCTGTACCCCTTGTGCCCGGCGAGTCCGTACTGGGGAAACTGCTGCGCCATGTCGGTCATGATTTCATCACGGGTCTGTTTGGCCAACACGCTGGCGGCGGCGATGCACCGGGCGGAAGCATCACCGCCGGGGATGGGCAGGGAGGGACACGGCAGGCCAGGGATGCGGAAGGCATCGGTGAGCACATAACCGGGGCGCACCTCCAGGGCGGCCACCGCACGGCGCATCCCGGAGATGTTGGCGTGCTGGATGCCGAAACGGTCAATATCGGCTGCGGAGATATGGATCACCGACCAGGCCACCGCATGTTTCTTCACCAGGGGCATGAGCCTTGCCCGTACCGGGGGTGAGAGCTGTTTGGAGTCGGTGAGCACCGCGAGGTCCGCGATCGGCCGGTCGGGCAGGATGCAGGCGGCGATGCTGATCGGGCCGCAGCACGCTCCCCTGCCGGCCTCGTCCACACCGGCGACAGGGCCGAGCCCGTGGCGTGAGAGTGCGACCTCGTAGGTGCGCAGCTGTTTCAGGCGACGAATCGTTGCCATGCGTCACCCCCTACCCGGGTGGGCGGGTGGCAGGTGGTGCGGGAGGGGGCGTCGACAAGCGCGGGTTTAACCCTGGATGTCCGGGTCATCCACGCCACCGATGCGGCTGAACGGCAGGAAGATGAACTGGACTTTGCCCTTGATGTTCTCCTCCGGGATGGTGCCCTGGTACTCATCGCCGATGTGGGCGCGGGAATCCAGGGAGTTGGTGCGGTTGTCGCCCATCATGAAGTAGTTGCCCTCCGGCACGGTGATGGGACCGAAGTAGTTGCCACCGCAGGCCTCGGACCCGGAGTTGGGATCCACCGGGTACTGCAGGGGCTGCAGGGTGTAGCTGTCATCCACCTTCGCACCGTCGACCATGATCCCGGGGTCACCCTCCTGACAGGATACAGTCTGCCCGCCGGTGGCGATGATGCGCTTGACCAGGTCGTTTTCATCAGGGGCGACGAGACCGACATAGGATCCCAGGTTCTGCAGACCACGGATAGCCGCGTTGTCCGAGCGCTGGGTGGTGAACCCGACATTCCAGGAATCAGTGCCCTTGAACACCACGACATCACCCGGCTCGGGGTCGGTGAAGTAGTAGGAGACTTTCTCCACCATGATGCGGTCGCCGGTGCAGCCCTCACACCCATGCAGGGTGGGTTCCATGGAACCGCTGGGGATCATGTACGGGCGACCCACAAATGTCTGCAGGACGAAGATCAGCACCAGGGTGAGCACCACCACGATGGGAATCTCGATGTACCACGGGGTGGGCCTCTTCGCCGATTCCCCGGCCGCCTCGTCCTTCCCGGCACGCCTGCTACCACGCGCACCCTTCCCGCCCGGGGTCCGGGAGGGGTCGTTGATATTCGAGTCACCAGCAGAATCAGTCACGGGTGTTCACTCTAGCAGCGCCGGGCCCCGATCCCCTGCAACCACCGCGCCCACGGATGGATTGGCCCCACGGGACCGCCCCGTAGACTGATGTGTTGTGACCGTCAGCCAGAAACCCCCCTCCCCCACTGTGATCACCGCATCACGTCCGCCGTTCCGGGTGTTGCTCACCATGCTCGCCCACCACAAGGGTGCCCTGACGCTGGCACTGGTGCTGTCGGTGGCTGGCGCCGTGCTCTCACTGATGCAGCCACTTTTGATCAACAACATCATCTCCCGGATCGGGGAGGTGTCGGTGACCCCGCTGGTCTGGGGTCTGGTCGGTCTGCTCATCATCTCCTCCGTGGTGAGCGCACTGCAGTTGTACGTGATGACCCGGACCGCGGAATCAGCGGTCCTGACCACCCGCAGGCAGCTGGCAGCGCGGATGCTGCGCCTGCCGGTACGCGTCTATGACCGCCACCGTGCCGGTGATCTGGTCACCCGCCTGGGGTCGGACACCACCCTCATCCGCGCGGCGTTCACCGGGGGGCTTATCGACGCCATCGGTGGCACCGTGATGATGATCGGTGCGGTGATCCTCATGGCGCTTATCGACGTGTTGATGCTCTCCATCGTCCTCGCCGTGGTGGTGTTCACCATGATCGTGGTGATCGGCGTGTCCCGCCTGATCCAGAAATACACCAAGAAGGCCCAGGCGGCCGTGGGTGAACTGGGTGCGGACATGGACCGTGCGCTGGGGGCCATCCGCACCATCCGCGCCACCGGTGCGGAACCCCGCGTGGAGGAGGGCCTCAATGCCGATGCGCAGGAGGCCTTCGACATGGGTGTGGTGGTGGCCAAGATCGGTGCCGCCCTGCGTCCTGCCACCGGCCTGGCCATGCAGGGCAGTTTCCTGGTGGTCCTGGGCATCGGTGGTGCCCGGGTGGCCACCGGGGATATCACCGTGGCGGACCTGGTCTCCTTCGTGTTGTACCTGTTCATGGTGTCGATGCCCCTGGGTCAGATCTTCGGGGCGATCACCACCGTGCGTCAGGCCATGGGTGCCATCGAACGCATCTCGGAGATCATGGATGAGGAACCGGAACCCACCACCGGTGCACCGGCACAACCCGCCCGGGATCTCACCTTCGAGAATGTCACCTTCAGCTATGACGGGGAGACCACGGTGCTGGAGGATGTCAGTTTCCACATTCCGGCCGGGAAGAAAACAGCGTTCGTGGGTCCCTCCGGGTCGGGTAAATCCACCATCCTGGCGCTGATCGAGCGGTTCTACGACATTGACTCCGGTCGCATCCTGCTGGGTAGTCAGGACACCGCGGAGTTGTCCCGCGCCTCGGTGCGCAGCATCATCGGTTATGTGGAGCAGGAGGCCGCGGTGCTGTCCGGAACCGTCCGGGAGAACCTGTTGCTCGGTTCCGCCGACGCCAGCGATGAGCGGTGCTGGTGGGCCCTGGACCAGGTGAATCTGCGTGCCCGCATGGAGGAGGCCGATGGATTGGACACCGTCCTGGGTGACCGGGGGTTGAGTCTGTCCGGTGGTCAGCGCCAGCGTCTGGCGCTTGCACGCATGCTGCTCATGGACACCCCGGTGCTCCTGCTCGATGAGCCCACCAGTGCGGTGGACTCCCAGAATGAACAGCTCATCCTCGATTCCATCGACGCCATCGCCGAGGACCGCACCCTCGTGGTGGTCGCCCACCGACTCTCCACAGTCACCGACGCGGATCAGATCATCGTCATCGACGTCGGACGCGTGGTGGCCACCGGCACCCATACAGAGTTGCTCACCAACAGTCCGATCTACCGGGATCTGGCCTCCCGGCAGCTGCTGGACAAATAGTCACAGGGGTGGAAGGGCGGCGAGGAGGGCGTCGAGAAGCGACGCGTCATAGCGGCGGTCCCGGGGGCGCAGCGCGTTGATATCCACATCCCACCCCAGCACACGACCCGGATCCACCACATCCAGCGCCCGGTACCATTCCCGCATCGGTTCGATGAGCTTGAGGTGGAGCTCGAAGTCGGTGCGTTCACGCGAGGTGTCCTTGTCCCGGCGTTCCCGGAGGACCTCGGGGGCGGGGAATTCCACCAGCACCGTGTCGACGAAACCGATGCGTTTTTCCACCAGCGCCTCCCGGACCAGCTCACTTTCGAGCTCGAAGCGCTCTGCCGGTACCGCTCCGATCCGGGCGAGGGACCAGGTGTGGTGCAGTTTCATGGGATCGGTATCACACACCGCCAGGCCGGTGTCCCCCTCCAGAATCCGGGCGGTATTCCAGCGGGAGGTGCTCACATTCGCCCAGTAATGGGCCGGCACCTCTATATCATCACTGTCGGGTTCCCTGCCCGTGGGCCGGTACTCCGTGACAAAGGTCTGGTCCAGCCCCCGACAGAAGGTGGTCTTACCGGCGGCGCTCGGCCCCTCCACTGCGATGATCATGAACTCCACAGTAGAGGACAGGAACCTCATCACACCGGGATTCCGTCCCATCGCACAGTCGGCTACTTTTCTGTACACTGTCGGTATTTCCCACAGGATCCGGTCATCCGACCGGTCCCTGCGACCCCGAGAGAATGAATGAGGTATCGACTCCTAATGGAGCCCCCCGCGCGATCTATCTGGCCCGCCCACACTGACTTCGACGTGTTGAGGCGGGTGAACAAATGATAGGTGCTGCATTCACTCTGCTGCTCGGCCTGGTGATCATCGCCGTGATCATCGTGATCAACGGTTACTTCGTGGCGCAGGAATTCGCCTATATGTCGGTCGACCGCACACAGTTGCGTGCCCGTGCCGATGCCGGGGACAAAAAGGCCGCCCAGGCCCTGAACATCACCAACCGCACCTCCTTCATGCTCTCCGGAGCACAGCTGGGCATCACCGTCACCGGTCTGCTCGTCGGCTTCATCGCCGAGCCTCTCGTCGGTGAATCCCTCGGTGTCCTCCTCGGCGGCGTGGGGGTGCCCACCGCCGTCTCCGTTGGTGTGGGCACCGTCCTGGCCCTGGCACTGTCCACCGTGATCCAGATGATCTTCGGTGAACTGTTCCCGAAGAACTACACCATCGCCGCCCCGATGAAATCCTCCATCGCGCTGGCACCGTCCACCTCCATCTACCTCAAGGTCACCGGTTGGTTGATCAGGTTCTTCGACGCCTCCTCCAATGCGCTGCTGAAGCTCATGCGGATTGAACCGGTTGAGGACATCGACTCCTCCGCCACCGCCGAGGACCTGGAACATATTGTCTCCACCTCACGTCTGAGCGGTGACCTCGATGACAGCACCTTCCTCGTGTTGGACCGCCTGCTGGATTTCCCCGACCGCAATGTCGGGCACGCGATGATCCCACGCTCACGCACGGATGTCCTGTCCCCGGAGACCACACTCGGTGAGGCCCGCGCACTGATGGCCACCGCCCACAGTCGCTACCCCGTCATCGACGAGGACCACGTGCCCACCGGGGTTCTCCACCTGGTCGATGTACTGGCAACGGACCTGCCGGATACCACTCCGGCCACCACCCTGGCACGCCCCGCCGTGGTGGTACCCGAACTGATGACCCTGCCTGATGTCGTGGATGAACTGATCGGACAGGAGGAGAAGATGGCCTGTGTCATCGATGAATACGGTGGCTTCATCGGCATCATCACGCTCGAGGATCTCGCCGAGGAGATCCTCGGTGATGTCAGCGACGAACATGACCTTCCGGAGAGCGAGGACATCACCGAAACTCGTGAGGATCAGTGGCTCGTCGACGGTGACACCCCGCTCGATGAGGTGGAACGTGCCATCGGCCACGACCTCCCCGAGGGGGATTTCGAGACCATCTCCGGGCTGCTGCTCTCCCACGCCGGTGGGCTTGTCGACGCCGGTGAGGTCCACGACATCCAGCTGGCCGCCGAACCTGAGGATTTCGTCGAACGCAGTGAACCCCCGGTCCGCATCCTGCGCATCCGGGTCGAGTCCATCGAACGCAATGTACCCGCCACCGTGCACCTGACCCTCATCGAGGACCCTCCGGCCGGCGCACACACCGATGCCACCACCGATCACACCACCGAGGAGGGTCGCTAGAACATGACCGAATGGTATATCGCCCTGCCGGCAACGATCCTGCTGATCGTGTTGTCCGGTTTCTTCGTCATCATCGAATTCGCCCTGCTGGCTGTCCGCCGCAACCGTCTGGAGGAAACCGCAGAGACGTCCGCGTCCTCCCGTGCTGCGCTGCGCAGCCTCAATGAGCTGACCCTCATGCTCGCCGGCGCGCAGTTGGGCATCACAGGGTGTACCTTCGCCCTGGGTGCCGTGACCAAACCCTGGGTGCACTACTCGATGATGCCCCTCTTCGAGGCCCTGGGGATCCCCCTGGCGGTCGCCGATGTCATCGCGTTCATCCTGGCGCTGTTCATCGTCACCTTCCTCCACCTGGTGGTCGGTGAGATGGCCCCGAAGTCCTGGGCCATCACCCACCCGGAATCAGCGGTGAAACTCATCGCCCTGCCGGCCCGCGGATTCATCAACATCTTCCGCCCGCTGCTGTCCTGGATCAACAAGATGGCCAACCGGCTGGTGGAGGCCACCGGTGAGAAACCGGTGGAACGTGCCGCAGCCCGGGGATACGACGCCGATACCCTGCGGATGCTCGTGGAGCATTCGCGTGTCACCGGCACCCTCGATGATGTCTCCGCCACCCAGATCACCGGGGTCATCGCCCTGGACCTGACCACCGTGGGGGAGGCGGTGGACTCCCCCGTCAACCAGATGAGGTCACTGCCCTCCACAGCCACCGTCCGGGATATCCAGCGCACCGCCGCCGAATCCGGTCAGCTGCGGGTGCTCCTGGAGGATCCCACCTGGGATGTTCCCCGCGTGGTGCACGCCCGTGACACACTGCTCGCGGACAAATCCGCCCCGGCCCTGGAGTGGTCGCGCCCGGTACTGACCCTGCCGGAGACCGCCACCATCCAGGAGGGGCTGGAACGGATGCAGGGAGAAAACGAACAACTGGCAGCGGTGATCTCCGTGAACAACGGTTACACCGTGCGCGGTGTCATCACCTGGGAATACATCCTCCACCAGCTCTGGCCCAGCATCGAGGAGGAACTCGGCCGCACCCGCAGCTGACCGGAACACCGACACCGGACCATCCACCCATACCCGCCCCGGGCAACCTTCAGTGGTACCTGGGGCGGGCAACGAACACCGGATACGGTGTGTGGGGTGGTCACCCGGCCGGACCCCGGTCAGCAGGTCCGGAAACAGGTGATCCACAGATCAGATGAACCTGAAGGTGGATGCAATCTCCGTCAGGACGGTACTGACCTCATAATCCGTCTGGAGCTGGATGAGCAGAGCCAGGGGGCCGGTCTGGTCATAATCCTGGGTGGCCAAGAGGAGCACCGTGGTTCCTGAACAGTCATAGGCAACATACGGGCCCCGGTAGTACCCGTCATCCCAGGTGTCCCGCTCTGTCTCTGTACAGGTACCTGAGGCGTCGAATTGTTCGAGTACCTGCTCAGGGGTGTAGGAGGGGTCCGTTCCGAGCATCCACAGTCCGGGGGCGTTGTAGGACGCCCAGAAGGCGTCCAGGTCAGGAGCCGCCACGAGGGACACCCAGTCCCGTCCGTTATTGTCCTTCCACGGCGTGGGATCCACATCCGCCCACTCGACCGGGACGCTCACTGCGAGGGAATTGCTGTCGTCGGTGATCTCCACTGACTCACCGCTGTACTCGCCCGCCTGCTCCGTGGCCTGCCCGCCGGAGACGTTCTCCTGTTCGACCTCCAGCTCACGGCCATTGATCTGACCGGTGAGGAGGGTGTCGTCGCGGGGGCGCAGAACCTCAACGTCCATGGTGCCGTCACTGCCGTGGGTATCCAGTACCTGGCAGTAGCTCGCCAGATTACCCTCATCCCCCACGCTGACTCCCCCGAGTTTCAGGATGAGGTCCCCGGGTTCAATACCTGCCTTGTCGGCGGGGCCTCCCGGTTCCACCGAGGACACCCACACGCCGAAGAATTCCGGATCCCCACTATCCCAGGCCTGTGCGTTGACACCGATCGATGAGATCCGCTTACCGTCGATCATGTCGTCGATGACATTTCGAACCACATCACGATGGATGGCGAAGTTGTAGTCGAGGGAATCATCGCCGGCATAGTTGACGCCCAGAACCTTGGCGTCCCCGGTGATCAGGGGACCGCCGGAGTTACCACCCCGGATACGGGCATCGTGTTCAATCACATGCTCAAGGGACGCCCACTGGGTGTCGAACTCGAAATCCGTCTTCGAGACGATGCCACGGGTGAGGGTGAAGTCATCGGAGGCTCCTGCCGGGAAACCCGCGGAGTACACATCGAGGCCGGTTGTAATCTGACCGTCGTACCAGGTGTAGTGGGGCAGATCATCGGCATTGAGCTGTACCACGGCAAGATCCAGACACTCAGATGCCCCGAGCACCCGCATACTCGCCTTGCTTTCCCCGTTCTCACCGTAGGTTCCGTCAAGTCGACCTGCACCCACCACCACGTGGTTGTTGGTGATGGCGATACCCGACGGGTCGATGATGAATCCGGATCCCTCCCACGCGGATTCCGATGGGTCGACAGTGCCGGGTTCAATGAAGGTACCCTGACCGACGATCTTGACGGTTGCATCGGCGAGGGTATCGAAGGTCACCGCGTTGACGGTGCCCGCATGGGTGGTACCACCTTTGGATGCGGTGGTGGCGGGTGAATCAGAATCATCCGAGGAAGAACATGCCCCAGCAGTAGTGTGGCTACGCCCAGTACTGCTACCAGTGATCTGTTCCTCAGCCTGGTTGTGTGCTTCAAAGCCATGACGGGCTCCTTATGTTAACGCCCATGGCACAGAGGTACCCGTCGGCGACTAATGGGTCCAATCAAGAACTGCACACAGCAAGCCAAGGTTTTGCACTGATTTTGACAGGAGGTTGAGGAGCCAAGAACACAAAACTCTTAAGGATATTGAACGTTGATCATAATTTTACTATTTTCCCCCGCAAAACAGGAGGAATCTCACCCACGGCTTTCTTCATTCCCCCATGAAAAAACCCCGTCGCCACCGGAGAGATCCGGTGGCGACGGGGGTTGCAACCCGGGATGGTGTCAGGACACCGTCAGGTTTAGCGCTTCTCCTTGATGCGGGCAGCCTTACCGCGCAGTTCGCGCAGGTAGTACAGCTTGGCGCGACGGACGTCACCACGACGGACGACCTCGATCTTCTCCAGGTTCGGGGAGTGAACCGGGAAGGTACGCTCAACACCGATGCCGAAGGAGACCTTACGCACGGTGAAGGTCTCGCGGATGCCACTGCCCTGGCGGCGGATGACAACACCCTTGAAGAGCTGGGTACGGGTGTTGGTGCCTTCGATGACCTTGACGTGAACGTCGAGGGTGTCACCGGGGCGGAAGGCAGGAACGTCGTCGCGCAGGTATGCGGAGTCGACCTTATCCAGAATGTTCATGTAGACAGTCCTTTGACAGTTAGGGAAAGAGGACCCTGGCGGCACTTCCCCTGTGGTGGGGCGCTCGGCCGGTTCGTATCCGTTTCAATTTTGCGCCACTGCGGACCACCGCAACCCCTTCTGTGCAGAAGGTGCCACGAGACACACAGTCAACCCATGCATTCTTTCATGTCTGCGCGGCTGATGCCAAATCCCGCCCCCGCCCTTCACGGCGTGGTCCGCATCATCTACACTCAGGCCCCAACCCCCACGGGCGCCCGGGGCACCGGGCTGAGATTGCGCTGCCTTGCCGCGCAAGGACCGTATGAACCTGTCTGGTTAGCACCAGCGAAGGAAGAGAGGCCTACAAGGACATGCGTCCCACCCCTGATCTGCGTTGTTATTTCATCACCGGCCACGGCAGCCACGAACACATAGTCGATGTCGCCCGGCGCGCGGTGGCAGGTGGGGCCCGCACGGTGCAGGTGCGCAGCAAACCCATCACCGCCCGTGAGCTCTACGCACTCACCGAGGCCGTCGCGCTCGCCGTGGGCGAGACCGCCCATGTGCTTGTCGACGACCGCGTCGACATCGCCCTCGCTCTGCGCCACCGCGGCCTGCCCGTCCACGGGGTCCATGTCGGGCAGGATGATCTTCCTGTCCGTGATGTCCGTGCCCTGCTGGGCGAGGAGGCCATCATCGGTCTGACCACCGGCACCAGGGAGCTGGTGGAGGCCGCCAATGAGCACGCGGAGGTGCTCGACTACATCGGTGCCGGGCCGTTCCGCCCGACCCCCACCAAGGATTCCGGTCGCCCACCACTCGGTGTGGAGGGTTACCGGGAGCTGGTGGAGCTCTCCAGGCTTCCGGTGGTGGCCATCGGGGATGTCACCGCCGATGACGCCCCGGCCCTCGCCGACACCGGTGTCGCCGGTCTGGCGGTGGTGCGTGGCCTCATGGAATCCGCTGACCCGACCGGTTACGCCCGGCGTCTGATCACCGGTTTCGGGGAGGGTCGCCAATGAGCAGCGTCACCGTCGTCGGTGGTGGTCTGGTCGGTCTTGCCACCGCGGTACGGCTGGCGGATGCAGGTCATGTGGTGACCCTGGTGGATCCCGATCCCGCCTCCGGTGCCACCCACCACGCCGGTGGGATGTTGGCCCCGGTCGCGGAGGTGGTCTACCGGCAGGAGGCACTGTTCCCGTTGATGCTGCGCTCGGCCGCGCTGTATCCGGGGTTGCTTCGGGTCGTCGACAAGCACACCGATCTGCCCACCGGGTACCGCACCGAGGGCACCCTGGTGGTGGCCGCGGACCGGGCGGATGCTGCCCATCTGGCGCAGTTGTCGGACTACCAGTCCGCCAACGGCATGGAGGTCGAACGTCTGACACTGCGTGCAGCCCGGAGGTTGGAACCTGCCCTGAGCCCGCAGCTGGCCGGGGCCGTGCACATCCCGGGCGATCACCAGATCAACCCGAGGATGTTCGCCGCGGCCCTGCTCGACGCCCTGGATAATCTCGGGGTGGAGGTCCGCCGGGAACGGGCCACTGCGATCCCCGATGATGAACAGGTGGTGCTGGCCAATGGTCTGGGCGCAGGGCAGCTCCACCCGGGGTTGCAGCTGCGTCCGGTCTACGGCGACATCCTGCGCCTGGGTGTGCCGGATCATCTCGCCCCGCTGCTCACCCGGGTGGTGCGCGGGTTTGTGGAGGACCGCACCGTCTACCTCATCCCCCGCACCGACGGCACCCTCGCCATCGGGGCCACCTCACGCGAAGATGAGCGGCCTGTCCCCCGCGCCGGCGCGGTGCATGATCTGCTGCGCGATGCCACCCGCCTGGCCCCCGGCATCAAGGAGTGCGATTTCCTCGAGGCCACCACCGGCGCGCGCCCCGGTACCCCGGATGATCTGCCGTACCTCGGGCGGGTGGATGAACGCCTGATCATCTCCACCGGGTATTTCCGCCACGGGATCCTGCTGACCGCCCTGGCCGCCGAGGCGACCCTGGCCATGGTCGAACACCGCGATCCCGGGATCGATCTTCACGCCTGTGCCCCACACCGACACACCACCCAGAAGGAGCATCCATGAACATCACCCTCAACAACCAGTCCGTGACCACCACCGCCACCACGTTGAGTGCCCTGGTGGAGAACACCCTCGGGCAGCTGCCGGACGCCGGGGTCGCCGTGGCCGTGGACGGTGAGGTGGTGCCCCGCTCCCAGTGGGACCGCCCGCTTGCCGACGGCCAGCACATCGACATTCTCACCGCCGTCCAGGGAGGTTAACCCATGCTCACCATCGCCGACCGCACCTTCGACTCCCACCTGATCATGGGCACCGGTGGCGCCACCTCCATGGCGATGCTGGAGGAGTCACTGGTGGCCTCCGGGACGGAACTGACCACGGTGGCGATGCGTCGTCACGCAGCCACGACCACCGGGGAATCCGTCTTCGACCTGCTGCGCCGCCTGGACATTACCCCCCTGCCGAACACCGCGGGTTGCCGCACCGCACGGGATGCCGTGATCACCGCGAAACTCGCCCGGGAGGCACTGGGCACCAACTGGGTGAAGGTGGAGGTCATCGCCGATGAACACACCCTGCTGCCCGATGTCGTCGAACTGATCGACGCCTGCGAACTGCTCGTCGCCGAGGGTTTCGTGGTGCTGGCCTACACCTCCGATGACCCGGTGGTGGCCAGACGCCTGGAGGACGTCGGGTGCGCCGCGGTCATGCCCCTGGGCTCGCCCATCGGCACCGGCCTGGGCATCCTCAACCCGCACAACATCGAGTTGATCTGCTCGCGGGCAGGTGTACCGGTGCTTCTCGACGCCGGTGTCGGCACCGCCTCCGACGCCGCCCTGGCGATGGAACTCGGTTGCGACGGGGTGCTGCTGGCGTCTGCGGTCAACCGGTGTCAGGACCCCGTGGCGATGGCGCGCGCGATGCGTTATGCCGTGGATGCCGGCCGTCTCGCCCGCGGGGCCGGGCGCATCCCGAAACGCGAACACGCCGTGGCCTCCTCCACCTTCGACGGACTGGCGTCCTGGTCGGATCAGGTGTTGTAGATGGCACTTCCAGAGATGTCCCTTCCCGACATGGCACTTCCCGACACCGAACTGCGCCGCACCGCCCGCCAGCTCGCCCTCTCCGGCTGGGGCATGGAACAGCAGGAACGTCTCCACCGCAGCCATGTGCTGGTCATCGGTGGTGGCGGCCTGGGATGTCCGGCCATGCAGTCGCTGGCATCCGCCGGTATCGGACACATCACCGTCATCGACGATGACACCGTGGACATCACCAACATCCACCGGCAGATCCTCTTCGGTGCCTCCGATGTGGGCCGGCCCAAGGTGGAGGTGGTCGCCGAACGCCTGCGTGAACTCCAGCCCGACATCACGGTGACCGCCCTGCGTGAGCGCCTGACCGTCGACAACGCGGTGGAGCTGGTCGGTGGGGTTGATCTGGTTCTCGACGGATCGGATTCCTTTGCCACCAAATACCTCGTGGCTGATGCCGCCGAGATCACCGGTACCCCCCTGGTGTGGGGCACGGTGCTGCGTTTCCGCGGGGATGTCTGCCTGTTTGCCGATGGTGTGGGCCTGCGTGATCTCTTCCCCGTCCAACCCACCGGTGATTCCATCCCCGACTGTGCCACCGCCGGTGTGCTCGGGGCCACCACCGCCACCATCGGTGCGCTCATGGCCACCGAGGCCATCAAGTTCCTCGCAGGACTACCCACCCAGCCGGGACGCATGCTCAGCTACGACGCCCTGACCACCACCACCCGCAGCTTCACCGTGGGTGCGGACCCGGCGCGTGACCGCGTCACCGGGCTCCAGCCGAGCTACAGCGATGCGGTGTGTGCGGTTGGCCCCTCCCCCGAGGAGTTGCTCGACCAGGTCCGGGCCGGTGCGGCGGTGCTGCTGGATATCCGGGAACCGCATGAGTATCTGCTCAATGATTCACTCGCCGACCTGGATCCGGTGCGTCTGCCGCTGTCGGAGATCACCGGTGTGGATACCGTGTGGCATGCCCTCGGTGAGGCCCGGCGCGACGCACGACGCGATACCCGGCGCGTGGTCGTGCACTGCGCCTCCGGGGTGCGCAGTGCCACCTTCGTGGAGCAGTACGGCGACCTGGGTTATGACCTGGTCAACCTCCCCGGCGGCATCAATGCGCTGGGGTGAGCGGCCGGGATCGGCGATGAGGCTCCGGGGGAATCCGCGGGACCACGGAAGGTCAGGACCCCGGGGCTGATATCCGGAGCGCCCGGTGTCCACGCTCCTCCCGCCGATCCCCCTCGTCCGGTGTCCACGCCGCAGGAACGTGGGAGCAGGTCGGGTCGGAGGCCAGGGGGTCGCCGGTGATCGCGTACGCCGTGGACCGGGAGCCACCGCACACACTGGCGAACTCGCAGACCGAACATTTTCCCCGCCATGTTGAGGGGTCACGCAGGGACCGGAAGACCGGGGAGTCGGAGTAGATCTCCGGCAGGGGTGTGTCTCTGACGTTTCCGCAGTGCAGAGGGAGGAACCCGTTGGGATACACATCACCCAGGTGGTCGATGAACACGAAACCGCTGCCCGCGTTGACCGCCATCGGTGGCCGGGGCCGACGGGGTGTGGTGGGCCTTTCACCGAGCAGCCGGGTGGTTGCGTCCGTCAGGTAGCGGTACAGTTCCCCTCCCTGATAGCTCTGCCCCTGTGTGCGTTGCAGGACAACGCGCCGGTACTGGGGCGCCTCGGTGGTTTTGATGGCCACACGGTCCGAGACGTCGTGGAGCCAGTGGAGGACGTCCTCGCGCTCGTCGGCATCCAGGGCGCCCAGACCCGCACCACGGCCGGTGGGCACGAGGAAGAACACGCTCCACAGCCGCGCGCCCATGTCGATGACCCGGGCCAGCAGCGCCGGTGCCTGATGCACGTTTCCCGCGGTCAGCGTGGAATTGATCTGCAGCCGGTAACCGAAGTCGGTGACCACCCGGGCCATCTCCACCGTCTGCTTAAAGGTGCCGGCGAAACCCCGGAAGTGATCATGGGTCTCCGCCACGGCCCCGTCGAGGGAGAGCGATAACGCCGATCCGCCGGCCTCCCGCAGTTCGACGAGCCTGGCGCGGGTCAGGCGTGGTGTCACCGAGGGGGACAGCGAGATATTGAGTCCGAGACCGGTTCCGTACCGGGTCAGCTCCGTGAGATCACCACGTTCGAAGGGATCACCGCCGGTGAGAACAACCAGCGGACGTGGATGATCATAGGTGGCCAGCGAGTCCAGGAGGGCGAATCCCTCCTCAGTGCTCAACTGGCCGGGTGCGGGCTCATGCTGGGCATCGGCCCGGCAGTGTCGGCAGACCAGCTGGCAGGCGCGTGTCACCTCCCAGATGGCGATGAAGGGTTTGACGTTGAGGTCATGGCGAACCTGTCGGACCATCTGGCTGCGAGTCATACCCTCAAGATTAAACCCGGATAGTCCCGTAGAAAAGTCTAGTGTCCCAGGCCCGCCCGCCTGAGCGCATCGGACATGGCGCCACCCGCAGGTGCGGTCGGTGCTTGTCGACGCTGCCCCTGCCCACCACGGGCCGGGGTTCTGCCGTCGTTGCGGCCTCCACGTGGGTTGGTGCGCTGGTTGTTCCGCTGTGGCTTCCTGGCAGGCTGGCCCGGTTCATCATTCAGGCGCAGGGACAGGCCGATGCGTTTACGGTCCACATCCACCTCCATGACCTTGACCTTCACCACCTGGCCGGAACGGACCACCTCATGGGGATCGGAGATGAACTTCTCGCTCATTGCCGAGACATGGACCAGACCATCCTGGTGGACACCGACATCCACGAAGGCACCGAAGGCCGCCACATTGGTCACGGTGCCCTCCAGGATCATCCCCGGGCTGAGGTCGGAAATCTTCTCCACACCCTCCTTGAAGGTGGCTGTCTTGAATTCAGGGCGGGGATCACGGCCGGGTTTGTCCAGCTCGGCGATGATGTCGGTGACGGTGGGAATACCGAACTGCTGATCAGCGAAATCCTCCGGGCGCAGGGTGGAGAGCACCGCGGTGTTGCCGATGAGGTCGCCGATGCCCACGCCGGTGGCCTCGACGATGCGTTTGACCACCGGGTAGGCCTCGGGGTGTACCGCGGAGGCATCGAGCGGGTCCTTCCCGCCGTTGATACGCAGGAAACCGGCGCACTGCTGGAAGGCCTTCGGCCCCAGACGCGGCACCTTGTTCAGCTCCTTGCGGGATGAGAATCCACCGTTGTCATCGCGGTAGGCGACGATGTTGTTCGCCAGCGTGGAACTGACACCTGCCACCCGGGTGAGCAGCGGTGCAGACGCGGTATTGAGGTTCACGCCCACGGCGTTCACGGTGTCCTCCACCACGGCATCCAGTGTTCTGGCAAGGGCTGCCTGGTTCACATCATGCTGATACTGCCCCACGCCGATGGCCTTGGGATCGATCTTGACCAGTTCCGCCAGGGGATCCTGCAGGCGCCTGGCGATGGAGACCGCACCACGCAGGGAGACATCCATGTCCGGGAATTCCTCCGCCGCGATCTCGGAGGCGGAATACACCGACGCCCCGGATTCCGAGACCATCACCGGGGTCGGGCGGGTACCGCCGGCCTGTTTGATGAGGTCCGCGACCTCACCGGCGAGTTTCTCCGTCTCCCGGGAGGCGGTACCGTTACCCACAGCCATCAGCTCCACCCCGTGGGTGGCGCACAGGCCCGCCAGCTCCTGCACCGCGTCCGCCCACCGGTTCTGTGGCTGGTGCGGGTAGACGATGGTGGTGTCCAGCACCTTGCCGGTGGAATCCACCACGGCCACCTTCACGCCGTTGCGGAAACCCGGGTCCAGACCGATGGTGGCGCGCTGACCAGCGGGGGCGGCCAGCAGCACATCCCGGAGGTTGGTGGCGAAGATCTCGAGGGCGCCGACCTCGGCCTTCTCCTTCAGCCGCATGCGGACATCCAGGCTGGAGGAGACATAGAGTTTGGTGCGCCATCCCCACCGCACTGCCTCAGCCAACCAGCTCGAACCCCCGGTGTCCAGGGAGAAACGGTCGGCGATCATGCCCTCGTAGATGGTGTCATCGCCGGCGTCCAGGTTCAGCTGGAGCACCCCCTCGTTCTCACCGCGCAGTAGCGCCAGGATGCGGTGGGAGGGCAGGGAGTCGAAGGATTCACTGAACTCGAAGTAGTCCTTGAATTTCGCGCCCTCGGTCTCCTTGCCCGCCACCACGGAGGCGGTGAGGGAACCGGTCCGGTACATCTGTTCACGGACCTCGCCCACCAGGTCGGCATCCAGGGCGAAGCGGTCGATGAGGATGGCACGGGCACCGTCGAGGACCTTCTTGGTGTCCCCGAAGCCGTCGGTGATGAACCGTGCCGCCTCAGCGGTGGCGTCGGTGGTGGGGGCGTCGATAAGCGTATCGACGAGCTCCTCCAGCCCGGCTTCGCGGGCGATGTCGGCCTTGGTCCGGCGACGCTTCTTGAACGGCAGGTAGAGATCCTCCAGGCGCGCCTTGGTCTCACACCCCATGATCAGTGCCCGGAGGTCATCGGTGAGTTGGCCCTGCTCCCCGATGGTCTCGAGGATGGTCTTCTTGCGGTCCTCCAACTCACGCAGGTAACCCAGGCGGTCCTCCAGTTGGCGCAGCTGGGTGTCATCAAGGCCCCCGGTGATCTCCTTCCGGTAGCGGGAGATGAAGGGGACGGTGTTTCCCTCGTCGAGAAGCGTGATGGCCGCGACCACCTGCTCCTCGCGGACACCGAGTTCGCGGGCGATCGTGCTGGAAATCGAGATTACTGACATTCTCGCGATTCTAGCGGGTACGCCCGATCTAGAAGTCGCTCAGCTTCTTCTTGGTGAACGGCACGCGGGCGGCGTTGAGGATGGCGGCCACATCGATGACCTCCTGGGCGATCGCACCCATCAGCGGGGTCAGCAGGCCGAACACCGCCAGCACCATGCCGATGAAGGACAGGGCCATGCCGCCGATTGCGGTCTGCAGTGCGATCTTTCGCATGCGGGCACCGATGTGGATGAGGTTGTCCAGACGCTCCAGGGAGGAATCCAGGACGACCGCATCAGCAGCCTCCATGGTCACATCAGAACCGGCGCCGAAGGCCACACCGACGGTCGCGGTGGCCATCGCCGGGGCGTCGTTGATGCCGTCGCCCAGAAACAGTGTCTTGCCGCGTTTGTTGTGTTCACGGACCAGTTCGAGTTTGCCCTCCGGGCTCACCCCGGCATGCACGGTCTTGATACCGACCTTCTCTGCCAGGTACTCCGCCTCGGAGGCGCGGTCACCGGAGATGATCATGGTCTCGGTGGTGCCGTGTTTCTTGCCCAGGTGGGCGATGAAATCAGCGGCAGACCTGCGCGGTTCATCACGGAACTGGATGAAGGCGGCGAATTCACCGTCGAGAAGCATCACCGATTCCATTCCCGCCTGGTCCTGGGGCAGGAAGGAGGAATCCGCCAACGCCTTGCGGCTGGTCAGTTTGACCTCAAGACCGTCGACGACACCGGTCAGTCCCTGGCCGGGTTTCTCGGAGATCGAATCCACCGTAAGTTTGTCCACTCCACGGGCATCCGCCTCCTCCACGATGGCGGTGGCCAGGGGATGGCGGGAATAGCGTTCCACGGCCGCTGCCAGCGCCAGGGCGTAATCCTCATCGAGGCCGTCGGCGGTCTGGAAGTGGGTGATCACGGGACGCCCGTAGGTCAGGGTTCCCGTCTTGTCGAACATGACGGTGTCCACCTGGGACACCTCCTCCAGGATGCCCGGATTCTTGATGACAATGCCCCGCTTCGCCGCCAGGTTGATCGCACCGATGATGGCCACCGGGACACCGATCAGCAGCGGACACGGGGTGGCGATGACCACCACTGCCAGAAAGCGGGTCGGATCCCCGGAGATGATCCAACCGATCGCACCCATGGCCAGGGCGAGCACGGTGTACCAGGCTCCAAGACGGTCGGCGAGCCGACGCATCTCGGGGCGGTTGGTCTCCGCCTCACGCAGCACTCCCACGATGCTGGCATAACGGGAATCCTCCGCCAGGGCCGTGGCCCGGATCACCAGTGCATCATCCGCGTTGATCGCACCCGAGATCACCCCGGACCCCTCAGATTTACTCACCACATAGGGCTCACCGGTCAGGAAGGATTCATCCATGGCACCGTGCCCGGAGATCACCTCACCATCCACCGGACACAGCTCATGCGGTAACACCACCAGCTCATCACCGATGCGGACATCATCGATGGCGATGTCCTCGGTGGTGCCATCCGGGTTTTTACGGTGGGCGATCTGCGGCGCACGTCTGGCCAGTGCGTCAAGTGTGGCCGAGGCCCTCTTGGAGGCGGCATCCTCCAGTGCCTCACCACCGGAGAGCATGAGCACCACGATCGCGGCCACCAGCCACTCCCCCAGTAGGACGGAGGCGAGGATGGAGACCGCAGCCAGGGTGTCAGCACCACCGCGGGTGGCAATCGCCGATTTCACCACATCAATACCCAGCGGGACACCACCACCGATGACGATGGCGACGAGTGGCCAGGAGGCAGCGAAGCCCTCCATCCCCACGGCAAAACGCAGAATCAGATACAGCGCGATGGCCACCAGGGCTGCGGTGGCGATCACGCCGTCACGGGAACTGAAGAATTCCCGCATTCTGTTGGGTTGTTTCGGAATGGTGGCGGGAGTTTTCACAATGGGGGTATGGGTCGCGGTATTCATACCCCCACCATATCCCGAGAAACAGGCTCTCACCAGGCAGGATAGGGTTCCCTTATGAAACTTAGGGTAGTGTTACTTCATTGTTTCATCTCCTGCGCTACCACGCACATGAAGCGTTCACCTCCAGTCCATCAGCCCTCTTCGTACCGGAGGCAGCGCCACCCGGGTCTGTCGCGTCAGTCGCGTCAGTCACCGGACTCCGTGACAGGAGACGATGACCGCTGACGGGACAGTACTCCGGCTGCAACGCTCACCATGAGTGCAATGATGATCGCACCCACCACAGCTTCGACGTGCTCGATGCCGGTCTCCAGGAGTGGCAGTTGCGTCGGCATGGTCAGCAGGATCGCCGGGGTGAGGAACGAGACGAACAGCGTGTAGTTGCCGACGTGCAGATATGCCACACACAGCAACGCTGAGAGCCCCACGACGATCAGGGGCAGAGGATCAGGCAGCAGGGCCACCCACGTCGCAAGCACCACCCCGATGACCGTGCCGAGCATCCGTTCCCCAGCCCGGCGTCGACGATGATCCGCACCAACGGCCAGGAGGAGACAAAATGACAGCAGGGCCCAGTTGGCGAAGGGGAAATCCAACCAGTGCGCGATCAGGACGATGATAACCGAGCCCACCGCCAGCATGCTCCCGTATCTCAGGCGATCCCATGCAGAAGAGGACGGGGGTGGTGGCTTCTCCCCGTTGAAGAGGAACCGGGCCACGATGAGGATGAACAACGCACCCAGGACGGAACCCAGGACTACATCCACCACATCCATCCCGGTACCCGACAGACCGGCGAAGACGACGAAGTTCGCCGGTGAACGGGTCATCGAGACTATCTCACCGAACCGGAAGAAACCCTGGATCAGGGCAACGGCCGATAGGCCGATCAGCATGGGCCAGAGACCATACGGGGCGATCAGAAACCCCGCCACCGAGACCACGACGGCCCAGCCGGCGGCGAGTACCCGCGTATTCCCACGCAGTGCCCGCGCCGGGGACTGCAAGAGCATGAGGGTGACATAGAAGGAATGGGCGACAGCAGCACCGAAGGCCCAGCTGGTGCCGAAGAGCACCAGGGCCCCACAGCCACGACCGATGCCGCGTAGAGCAGGGTGTGACGCGACAATGCGAGGGGAAACCCGTGGGTCACAATGGCCACTGGTGGTCACCTCCAAGGTGTCGATCAACCTGCCCCGATAGCAATTAGGTCAACTGACCACCCTGAAGTGTCCCCAGGTTTTGTTCCGTCTGAGTAGATGGGAAAATCTAGTACATGCCAAAGAAGTTTGACCAGGAAGCCAAGGACCGTGTGGTCCGCCTGGTAGAAGATCGTATCTTGGCCGAGAACCTTTCGATGCAACAAGCGTGCCAGGCAGTCGCGCCAAAACTGGGCGTCTCGTGGCACACAGCTAGGCAATGGACGCAGGACCTGGTAATGAGCCGAAGCAGTGGGTGGAAGAGGGGAGGGATGGGACATGCTCATCGTTTCCTGTTCGTAGTGACGATCCGACCCGGACGGTGGCCTGCACCCGGGGTTGCCGGGCACCTGGGTCGGGAGTGGACGGAAAGTTAGGAAGAGAAATCGCGGAACAGTCCGGGCACATCAGCAGCCCCGGCCTCCCTTGCTCCCCCTCGGTATCGGCCGTTCAGCCGCGGTTCCTGCGATCTTCGTGGACTTCTGCCACTGGCTCCGACCCGGCATCGGAGCCCGAAATCACCAGCACCCCGTCGGTGCAGGTGGCGGTGATGCCCTCCTTGCATCCGGCCGGCAGGGGAAGGACGCGGGAGAAGGACCCGTAACGGAACTCCGAACGGTGGCTGCCCCGGTCTTGCGCGCGGACCAGGCCCGCAGTCGCAGAGTGTCGTTGGCCCGGTCAGTTCCATGTCTTACTCCGGGTCGATGCCCGGCAGCTCCACCCGGACTTCCCGGATGGTGACGTTCAGAAACTGCTCTACCTGCGGCCAGGAGGCGTACAGATCATCCTCCAGCAGACAACAGAAAGACCCGAACGCATCAAGGTCCTTGCGCATCAGCTCGGCCACGGCCGTGGCTCCTCTCCGGGTCCTCAGCCCCGTCCCCGAGCCCGTCGGTCCGTGGTGGACCAGCGACGGGCCCGCTCTCAGGGCCTTACAAGATGTCGCGGACCTTACCAGGATAAGCATATTTATCTCTGCAGTAAACGCCCGGCCCGTCTTCGGCGCCTCGTGCCACACATGCCTTACCGCTCGGGTTGCGGCGGGCCATAATTCGCCTTTCACGTGCCCGGCTTGCCGTCTTCGGAGCTGGGCCTTGACACCCCTGCACCGGGTACCCCCGCATCAGTACCGCACCTGCCGCTGGGCAGTCGATGCATCACCTGTCCGAACGGAATCGACCGGCCCCACGCTGATCACTGCTCCCACACCGCCGAAGCACTTCAACCGATTCGTCACTGCAGCATCATCGAGAAGCCGTCCTCGACACCGGCAGGTCCCGGGCCCGCTGGCTGTGATGTCTTCGCGCTGGCGGCGTCGGCGGGGAGAGGATTTCGCAGTGAGCAGCACCGCTCTTTCCGGGATCGAGGCGACCACCGAATCCGGCCCGCGGTGCTGCACGAAACCTTGGGGGCTCCATCGAGCCAGTGGCAATCCGGCCCGTGGTTGCCTCATAATGGAGCGGTGACTGCTAAGCGTTGCCGATCCACCGCCGATCCTGCCGAACCCCTTTCCGATGCCGAGCTGCTCATCGGCCTGGTGGTCTCACCATCCCTGAGAGCGGTGCTCGGCCCCGAGGTCACCACCTCGGTGCGTAAGATTTTGGTGCAGCGGTATCCGGGAGTGCGCTGGCAACTGAAGATGGCCGAAGACCGGCTGGTCGATCCACCCACCGAGACCTTGGACCTGCTGGAGGCGGCCCGAAACCGCGTGCTGGAGGAGAACTGGGATTTGGCCGTGGTGCTCACCGAGATCCCCCTGAAGACCGGCCGACGTCCGGTGCTCACCCAGCTCAGCCCCGTGCACGGGGTAGGACTGGTCTCCGTCCCAGCCCTGGGAGCCGTGCACGTGCGGCAGAAGGTGCAAGAGACCACCGTGCACGTGGTCGGGCAGCTCCTGGGCTACGACGCCGAAGACCTCAACGCCCAGCGGGATCTTGCTCGAAGAGCCCACCAGCTGGCCACCGATCTCGACGAACGCCTGGACGACAACGTCGTGCAGTTCACGGCCCGAGTGCTGAGCGGCAACGTGCGGTTGCTGCTGGGCATGATCCGCGCCAACCAGCCTTGGGCCTTCGTGGCCCGGCTCTCCCGGGCGCTGGTCGTGGCAGCGGCCACCGGCATGCTGACATTGGTGGCCTCGGACCTATGGGTACTGGCCATGGACTACGGGCCGGTGCGCCTGGTCCTGCTGGCGGTGATGGCGATCGGGGCGGTGAGTGCCACCCTGATCCTGGGAGCCGACTTGTGGGAGCGCCCACGGCGGCGAGCCCAACGTGAGCAGGTGATCCTGTTCAATTTGGCCACCACCGCGACCGTGGCCATCGGGGTTGTGGTGTTCTACCTCGTCTTATTCATCCTGTCCTGGGTCGGCGCGCTGCTGCTCATCGACGAGCAGGTACTGGCCGGTGTCGCCGGTCACCCAGTGAACGCTTTGGACTACGCGAAGATCAGCTGGCTCACCGCCAGCCTGGCCACCGTGGGCGGAGCACTAGGAGCTGGACTGGAGGACGAAGATGTGGTGCGCGCCGCTGCCTACACCCGGTCCAGCACCTGACACAGCCCCAGCACAGAAGAAACTGAAACATCTACGCGTTGATGCCACGTCTATGCAGGTGTCATTGCCGGTCGCGATGACTTGGTGGGCTCAGCGCAGTGCGCTGCCTCGTACTCGGCGGGTGGGGCGTTGCCGAGGCCGGTGTGCGGGCGGGCGCTGTTGTACCTGTCGATCCAGGCCAGGGTGAAGCACTCGACGTCGTCGACGGATCGCGGCGGTCCGGGCTGAAACCGGGAATGATCCCGGACCGCTTCGTTTGACGAACGCAGGAGGTGTCTAAAAGTGCGCTGTCCGCCGTGGGAAGCGACGATCTTCTCGCGACTGGTTACCGGCGCCTGGCCATTGCCAACATGCGGCAAAGCCTTGTGGTATCCGTGTAGGGCGATGACCACCTGCGCCTGGCCGTGGAGGATGAGTAAGAGGTTCCGCCAGGGGCTGACCCCTGAGTAGTGGACGCTGATAATGGGAGTACGGGATCGGAGCCATCCGAAATGACCCCAAAGTGGACTGGCCACACTGTGTGCCTTGCTCGTGATCTGTCTTTCGGAGTAGTTCCGGTCCCGTACCGCGATCCGGAGTTTCGGTCATGACCTTATAGGAGCGTGACCGTTTCCGTGACCACCCTGGCAGGTGTCATGGTAGTAGTCCCATCAGCGTCTTGTCTGTCTGAAGCTCCGGATATGTGGATCCCCCGTGTCCCACCGCTTCAGAAAGCCCGTGAACATCATGCCCACACCAACCATTGACCTTGCTGGCCCCGTAGCCGGCATCGATACGCACACCGATACCCACACCGTGGCCATCGTGACCGAGACTGGTAAACATCTGGCGACCGATACCTTTCCCACCACCAGCAACGGATACCAGCAGGTCACCGAGTTCCTCTCAGCTTACAGCGTCGTAGCTGCGGGGATAGAAGGTACTAACTCCTACGGAGCTGGTCTGACCCGGCATCTTATTGGCCATGGACATGTAGTTTTCGAGGTTTTGCGTCCTACCCGTGCCCTTCGACGCCGGGATGGCAAATCAGACCCTGTTGATGCACTCGCCGCCGCCCGGCAGGTGCTCACCGGTCAAGCACTCAGCATCCCGAAAGACACCACCGGGCCAGTGGAGTCACTGCGCATGCTCCAGATTACCCGCCATCAACTGGTCGCCACGGCGGCAAAACTATTGACTCTCATCAAGTCTCTGCTGGTCACGGCCCCCGTGACTGTTCGGCAGCGTTATGCGACGATGACGACCACCACCCTGGTTATGACATTGTCGCGGTGCCGCCCACCCGCAGATGTCACTGATCCCGTCAATGGCACCTTAACCAGTTTGAAGAGCTTGGCTACCACCTACAACATGCTGCGGGCGCAATGCGATGAACTCGATAACAAGATCACCGATCTGGTCGAGGTCATCAATCCCGCGATGACACAAATTTTCGGCTGCAGGGCTGTTACTGCCGCAGAATTGCTGGTGAGCCTCGGTGAGAATCCACAACGGATCCGATCACAGGCTGCGTTGGCTCATCTGTGGGGCGTTGCACCTATCCCGGCGAGCTCAGGGCGGACGAACCGACACCGGTTAAATAGAGGGGGTGATCGCCAAGCCAACGCAGCACTGCACCGCATAGTCCTGGTCAGGATGCGTCACGATGAACGCACCAGGGACTATGTTCAACGTCGAATCAAAGAAGGGTTGTCGAAGAAAGAAATCATGCGGTGCTTAAAACGCGCCATCGTCCGAGAGATCTATCAAGTGCTGTGTCTGGGGCGACCTGTGAGACAATCCAGTGGGTTGCGTAGCGATGAATTCAGAGCTCTGCGCTCGAAAAAAGGGCTTTCACAAACCCAAGTCGCCAAGAAACTTGGATGCGCTCCAGCAAGAATTAGCGATATTGAAACCGGCAAGCGTCGACTATCGGAGTTGAAGTTAACCTACGAAGAATTCCTTAAAACTGCTTGACACACCATAGGAGCATCACGACGGTGTGTTCAATCAGGCGGCAAGGTCCAGCGTAGAGGCGCAGGCAGTCTCGTAGTCAAGCGGGGATCGGTACGCGAGTGCGGAGTGTCTCCGACTGGTGTTATAGCGCACGATCCACCGGAAGACGTCCTGGCGGCATGCGGACGCGCTCGACCACCGCTTCGCGCCTTGCAGCGTCTCTCGCTTCAGCGTGGCGTTGAGAGCCTCGGCCAGCGCGTTGTCCGCGCTCGATCCGATCCGGCCCATCGACTGGATCACCCCCAGCTGGCGGCACGTCGCCTGGAACGCCGACGACGTGTACTGGCGACCGTGATCCGTATGCATAATCGATCGGGATATATCTCCTCTGTTGTTGAATGCGTGATGAAGCGCGTCTTCCACGAGACTCGTGCGCATGTGATCGGCGATTGACCAGCCCACGATCCTCTTCGAGCACACATCGATGACCGTTGCCAGATACAGATTCTTCCCCTCCGTCCCGTACGGCAGATACGTGATATCGCCGACGAATCTTGCACCCGGCTCGGAGGCAGTGAAGTCCCGCTCGAGCAGGTCCGGGAACACCTGGGCGGCGGGATCTCCGACGGTCGTTCGGAACGGCTTGCGCAGATGCACACCGACCAGATTGTGGTCACGCATCAGGCGAGCGACTCGCTTGTGGTTCACCGGACCAACGACGCGCGGATCACACGCGAGTTCCGCAGTCATCCGCCGGTACCCGTACGTGCGATCCCGCTCCACATGGACCTCGCGCATCCGGGCGACCAGCTGCGCGTCAGCCCCCTCTCGACGCTGCCGCGCAGCGCGGGAGGCACGCCACTTGTAGAACGAGGATCGTTGAAGGCCCAGCAGCTGGCACATCCGCTTCACCCTGTGGGCGTGATGGTGGTCCTCGACGAACTGGAAGCGGATCACCAGGTCGTCTCTGCCGCGAAATATTTCGTGGCCTTCTGCAGGATCGCCCGCTCTTCCGTGAGCCGGTCAACGTCTCCGCGCAGCGAAGTTCTCTCCTCACGCAATGCCGCGTTCTCGACGCGCAGGCGTGCCAACTCCTCCTCGGCCGTCTCCGGCTCGCCACTGGCACCGTCCGGATGTGTCGGCACCCTTCCGGCCGCCTTGCGGGCCTTGTGGACCCACGTCTTCAGCGCGCCGCGAGAGATTCCCAGATCTGCCGCGGTCCTCGAGTAGGACAGCTCCGGGCGCGACTCGTACAGCGCTACTGCGTCTGCTTTGAACTCAGCGGAATACATGTTCGTAGGCATTGTGGTCACTCGCATTCTCCGGCCCAGTATGGGCCAGGCTCAGCGTGTCCACCACCCGGGGTTCAGGCCCTTCCGTGCGCGATCGCGACACTGGTCATCGCAGTACCGCCGTCGCTTCGGGTCGTGTCCGATAGCGTGGTGTATCTGTAACTGCCGGTAGGCGACCCCATGAACACATGAGGCGACCACCGCAGGTACCTTTCGACTCAACTCTCACATCTCCTCGAAAGGGACATCAACGATGGCCGCTGGCCCTTATTCTATCGACCCCACCACCTACCTTGACGAACTGCTCGCCCAAGCATCCCCTGATCTCATGCGCGAGATGCTCCAAGGCTTCATCAACCAGATTCTCTCGACCCAGGCCGACCAGGTGTGTGGCGGGCGATTACGCCACCGTCTCCCAGGACCGGGTGAACACCCGCAACGGGTACCGCCATAGGGACTTCGACACCCGAGTCGGCACCGTTGACGTCGCCGTCCCGAAACTACGCACCGGATCGTTCTTCCCCGACTGGTTGCTGGAACGGCGCACGAGGGCTGAACGAGCGCTGACCACCGTGATTGCCACGTGTTATTTGAAGGGTGTGTCCACCCGGCGGATGAACGACTTGGTCGCCACCCTAGGCATCAACAACCTGTCGAAATCCCAGGTGTCCGACATGGCCAAGGATCTCGATGTCATGGTCGAAGATTTTAGAACCAGACCCCTTGATACCGGCCCCTACCTCTACGTTTCCTGTGACGCCCTGACCATGAAGGTGAGGGAAGGCGGACGGGTGGTGAAAACCTCTGTCCTGCTGGCTACCGGGGTCAATGCCGAAGGCTATCGGGAATTACTCGGTATGCAAGTCGCCACAGCCGAGTCCGTGGCATCGTGGACTTGGGTTCTTCCGGGACCTCAAGGCCCGAGGGGTCAACGAGGTCTATTTGGTTACCAGTGACGCTCACCTGGGGATCCAGCATGCGATCGGGGAGGTCCTGCCGAATGCCTCCTGGCAGCGGTGTCGCACGCACTTTTCCAAGAACTTGTACGGGATGGTGCCGAAAACACAGTGGCCAACTCATGATCGGCGATGTTCCACACGATTTTCCAGCAGCCTGATGCGGCATCGGTGTGGGCTCAGGCCAGGGATGTGGTGGAGTTCTGTCAGCAGAAGTTCCCGGATGTGGCCGATTACCTGGAGGAAGCCTTGGATGAGCTGCTGGCGTTCACGAACGCACCGAAGGCGGTGTGGACCAAGGTCTGGTCGAATAACCCCACCGAACGGCTCAATCGTGAAATCCGCCGGCGTACCGATGTTGTGGGGATCTTCCCGAACCGTGACGCTGTCGTGCGCCTGGTCGGTGCTGTGCTCGCGGAACAGCATGATGATTGGATCGAAGCAGAAGCGGTACATGTCGTTGACGAGCTTGAAACAGACCAGGGCGATGATGACGGCGAACATCATCGATGCGGAGGCTGCTGCATCTGAGGTTACGCGGAGGGATGCGGCATGAACCAGTGTCTGCATTTAGCTCGTGATGGTCCGTGAGGTCGTTGCGCTGCTTGTTTTATCGAAAGGGCAGATACACCACTCGCGCGGACTTGACCCCGTGGCAGGTGCATACAGGGATAGGTTTCACTCACAGGAGGCGGAAAAATCAGCTTCGGCTATGGCGACGTTGCGAATTAGCTCCTCGCCACCCACCCACTCATTGATCAGCACCTCACCCGGCGCGAGCGCTGCTATCTCACTCATGGTCGCCGAAACCTGCGGAATGGCCTCATCCTTGCCCGCCACGGACCCACCGGTGATGACTGACGAGATGATGAGCAGATCTGGGCTCTCCCGGGGTTCGAGAGGTTGTTCCACCCGCCAGGGTGATTTCGGGGCAAGCATGTTCACGGCAAATCTGCCCTGCTGCGGTTGATCGGTGACCACCGTCCCCAGGGTGGGATTAACTTCACTGCCCTGTAGATTCTCTCTGCCCGCCACGATGTCGATCTCGACGGCGGCATAATCGCAGGTATCAACGTGAACCATTAGCTCGCCGCGCTCATTCAGGGAAAAGGCAGTGTCACCCCGAACATCAGCGGTGATGAGATTGCCGCAGGACACCACTCCGGTGGCCAATACTGTCAATGCCACACCAGCTGCATGAGTGAGGGAACGTTTCATTCCTCAAACCTAACAGCCCAGGTTGATCCTTTTGGGGGAAGAGAAAATTATTGTGTGCGTGGCGGGCTTACCGAGTGGACTCGGAATCTCCCCGAACAAGCCTGTCCCCTCGGGAATAACGAGTGTATCCATGGTAAGCGACACCCAGGCCGCGGCAAGGTTGTCCACCATGTCGATGACCTCTGGGTGATCGCGCCCATCAGCGGAGCGAGCCAGCCGAACACCGCAAGCCCCATGTCTTCCGATCATGGTCTGCAGTGCATCCCGACGCAGGTGAGCGCCCGCGTAGATGAGGTTGCCCAAACGCTCCAGAACGCTTCCGTGAAAATCTAGGATCACCGCATCGGCGGCCTCAATGGCCACACCTGTTTCCCCCGGCCGCATAGTGGGGCCGGTGAAACCGCCCCGGGCGATGAAGAGCTCCTAAAACCTCTCCGATTGTTGTGGCAGGGCACCTTTGATGCTGGTTACCGTGGATCTCCCCAAGTTATCCCGGAAACATTCACCACTTCAAGCCGGATAGTTTCACCGTATCAGATCAACTACCACTAATTATCAAGCCGTCAGTTACCGTGCTGCCACGCGCACGCGGCGTTGACTCCGGGCTCGGTGGCACCCTCGAGGGAGGTGCCGTACCAGTAGGCACCCTCCGGCAGGTTCTTCACCACCATCTTCGTGAGGTCCTTCAGTGCTGCGTCCGACTCCCCGTTGACCACCACGCGGTGGAGTACCTCCGTGATCGGTGGGTATCCCGCCATCTGGGAGAACTGGGTGACCAGCATGTTGTCGGGTTCGCAGGTGAGGTCGACAACCTGGGCGTGGATCTCCGACACCTGGTATCCGGCCTGCGTGAGTCCCTCGGGCATGGTGTCGATGGCCTCGGTTAGTTCCGTGGGTCGGATGAGGATGTTGAGGTCGGTGGATACGGTACGCATGGTAGCCTCCTTCAGACTTCGTTGGTTGATGCCCACGCTACCCGTCTGTCCATATCCGTAACAGGGACCCTCCTACTTCTTGGCCACCTGTTTGCGTGCCCGGTAGATGGCCACGCCCACCAGTGCCAGGGTGATCCACAGCAGGTACCGGTTGATCACATTGACCACGTCGAGCACCTGCTCACCGAAGGTGTAACCCAACCACATCATCAGGCCGTTGACCACCAGGATGCACACCACATTCCAGGCCAGCATGATGCTGAACCTGATCTTGAGCAGGCCGGCGACCGCATTGAGGATGGTGCCCGGCACCGGTCCCGGCAGGTAACCCAGGGGCACCAGGCCGATTACCCAGGCGTACATGGTGGAGGATTCCTTCTCCACGGCTGTGCGGAACATTCGGTGGGCACGCGGCATGTACTGCAGGGACATATCAATGAACTCCATGCCCCAGCGCCTGCCCATGAGCCAGTAGACGGGCATGAACTTCACCGCCCCCACCACGGTGCACAGCAGGTAGACCCAGAACACCCCGTTGCCCACGGAGGCGTTGGCACCACCGACCACGGCGCTGGTGTAACCACCGACCAGCAGGGTGTAGGCCAGCGGGTGGGTGAGCAGCCAGGCACGCAGGGGGATCATGCAGATGGAGTACACCGCCATGGCCATGAGGAGGATGAACAGGACGATGTCCATCTTCTCCGGGTTGGAGAGGAACTTCGGCAGCTCCGGCTCGGGCTTGGTCGCCGGGGCAGGTGTGCCGACAGGTTGCTCATCGACGTGTCCTGCGGTGTCATCGGGCTTCTCGGTCACGCATGATCCTTAGGGTGTGAAGGGGAGTATCCGCAGTGATGTTAGTCCAGTCCGAGTACTTTGCGGTCCTCGGTGGTGAGCTCCACGGCGTCGAGAAGCTCGGGTCGCACCCGCTGGGTGCGCAACAACGCCTGGTCACGCCGCCACCGGTCCACCCTGGCGTGGTTGCCGGAGAACAGCACCTCGGGCACGTCCAGACCGCGCCAGGTCCGTGGTTTGGTGTACGACGGGCCCTCGAGCAGCCCGTCGGAGAAGCTGTCCTCCTCGTGGGACCGGCGGTTGCCCAGCACACCGGGGATCAGGCGGACCACGGCCTCGGCGATGACCAGGACCGCCACCTCACCTCCGATGAGCACATAATCACCGATGGAGACCTCACGCACGCGGTAACGGTTGCGTGCATCCTCGATGACGCGCTGGTCAATGCCCTCATAGCGGCCACACGCGAACACGATGTGGTTCTCATTCGACCACGCCTGCGCATCGGCCTGCGTGAACGGCTTGCCGGCCGGGGTGGGCACGAGCAGCAGGGGCAGGTCGGCATCCTCACCCTCATAGGCGTGCTTGTCGACGCCCGCCAGCTCGTCGTGACGCGCGACGTTTCTGTGCGGGGTTGCGGACTCCAGTTCCCAGCCGGCGACCCTGCCCGCGGCAACGTCATCCAGCGCCGGTCCCCACACCTCCGGTTTCATCACCATGCCGGGCCCACCACCATAGGGGGTGTCATCGACGGCCTTGTGCCCACCGGTGGCCCAGTCACGCAGATCATGGACACCGACCTCGAGATACCCATCCTCAATGGCCTTGCCCAGCAGGGCGTGGCGCAGCGGGTCGAGGTATTCCGGGAAGATGGACACCACGTCCAGACGCAGACGGCGATTATCGGTGTTGTTGTTGGCACTAGTCACGGCATTCAATCTACCAATGCCCGCCGTGACCCCCGACTAGAGATCCAGCAGGCCGTCCGGTGGGGTGATCGTGGCGGTCCCTGCTTCCAGGTCCACCTCGGGAACAATGGCGTGGACGAACGGGATGAGCACCTCCTTGCCGGAGGTCAGTTCCACCTCGAGGATCTCACCGGCGGGGCCGTGCATCACGCCGGTGACCACACCGATATCCGCGCCGTCGTGGATGATGCGCAGGCCCTCCAGCTCATGGTCGTAGAATCCCTCCTCGTCATCCTCGCGTTCCAGGGGTGGGGCGAAGAAGCGGGTGCCCCGGAGGGAGTCCGCCGCGGTGCGGTCCGGGATCTCCTCGAACTTGATGAGCAGGCGTCCCTGGTGGGCGCGGGCGGTGTCGATGGTGAGGGTGTGTTCCCGGCCCGTCTGCCTGCCGTGCAGCACCTCACCCGGGGCGTAACGGATATCGGGATCATCGGTGGTCACCTCGACCACGACCTCCCCCCTGATGCCGTGGGACTTGATCACTCTGCCGATCTGCAGCTCTGTCGTCATGGGTAGAAATTCTAGGCCACCGGGCGGGGGTCGGTGTACACCGCGCCCTCCATGTCTGGGACTACGGTGGGAGGTCACGAACCCGGATCAACGTAGTGAGGAGACCGAAGACATGAACACCGACATCCCGGGCCTGAGCGTGGTAGAACTCCCCGACACCGTGGCCACCCCGGATCCGGGGCGCACCCTCCCGGCCACGAGGCGCATCCTCAAGGCCGAGGGGGTGGATCTGATCAGTTTCACCTTCTCCCCCGGCCAGGTCCTCGGGGAGCACCACACGGCCCATCCCGTCACCATCCAGTGTCTTGACGGGGAGATCGATCTCGTCCTGGCGGACACCACGGTGCGCCTGCGGCAGGGCACCCTGCTGCATCTCGAGGCGGGCATCACCCACCACGTCCAGGCCACCCCGGAGGCCACGGAACCGGCCACGATCCTGGTCAGTCTGCTCACCGGACACCGGGAGGTGAAGTAGATGGAATTCTTCAACATCATTGATGCGGCCCCACCCGCCCAGCCGGATAAACCACGCCCGGCCGTGAAGAGGTTGCTGCAGGGCGACGGCGCGAACCTCATCGTGTTCACCTTCTCCCCCGGCCACTGCCTCCCCGACCACCGGGCGGCCCACCCCATCACGGTGTGCTCCCTCAAAGGAGAGATCCTGTTCAGCTGCGGCGATGAGACGGTAACCCTGTCTCCCGGTTCCGTCGTGCATCTGCGTGAACACATCACCCACCGGGTGGATTACCCGGCTGATGCCGAGGGTGAGGCGGTCATGTTGCTGACCATGCTCACCGGCGAACGCCACTGACCAAGAGGCTGACTGGGTTTGGATTCTAGGGGGCGTCGACAAGCAAAAAAAGAACCGCTCCCCCGGAGGGGAACGGTTCTCTTAAAGGAAGGGGGCTTTATGCCTCTTCGGAAGCAGCCTCTTCAGCTGGGGCTTCCTCGGAAGCCTCGGCCTCAGCAGCGGCAGCCTTCTCGGCAGCAGCCTTCTCAGCTGCCTCCTTGGCTTCCTTCTCCTCGCGGGCCTTCTTCTTCTTTTCGGTGATGGCCTCAGCGGTCGGACCGTTGTTGGCCTCGGAGAGAGCCTGGTTGAACAGGTCGAGCTTGGATGGCTTCTCCTCGGCGACACGCAGGGTGCCCTCGGCGCCCTCGATGCCCTTGAACTTCTGCCAGTCACCGGTCACCTTGAGCAGTGCAGCAACGGACTCGGTTGGCTGAGCGCCAACGGAGAGCCAGTACTGGGCGCGCTCGGAGTCGATCTTGATGACGGACGGGTCCTGCTTCGGCTCGTAGATGCCGATGTTCTCGATGACCTTACCGTCGCGCTTGGTGCGTGCGTCAGCGACGACAACGCGGTAGTGCGGGGTACGGATCTTACCGAGACGCTGGAGCTTGATCTTGACAGCCATGTGTGTTCCTCACGTGGTCACTGGGCAGTACAGACACCCACCTCTTGTTGGTGAGCCGGTTCAACCCTTCTTGTTTAACCTGCGTGTGACGGCACCGGACGACCGGGGTCGTTGGCGGCATTACGCAGGAAAGTCTGGTGTGCAATCCACACCCGTGCGGGTGCAGACAACCTAAACCACTTTAGCGGGTGCACCTCAGAAAACCGAAATCCCCGGCAACGGGACATGTGGGCCGCTGGTCATCGACCCGTGAATAGGTGCATTGCTCCCGCTCAGGGAGTAGATTCTTCTAGTGTGCTTCCAATTGCCTCTGGTAATGACGACCATAACCTGATCACCCATGTGGACGGTGGTCGCTTCGATGAAATCATGCTCGCAGGGGATCTCACCGGCATCGGCCGGTTCCTCGGCAACTCCGGCCCCAATGCCCGCGATGACAGGGACCGGACGGTGCTCATGCGTGCCGCCGAGGCGGGCAACCTCATGGTGGTCGCCCGCCTGCTCGATCTGCAGGCCGACCCCACCCTGACCGACCCCCGTGGCACCACCGCCCTGCACCTGGCCGCGGTCGCAGGTGATGACGGTATCGCGGAGATCCTCATCAACGCCGGCGCCCCCGCGGATCCCGTGGACTGCCATAACCGCACCCCGCTCTGGTACGCCGCCGCCCATCACCTCCCGGATTCCGCCGTCGTGGAGGTGCTCCTGCGCGCCGGGGCGAATCAGCGACTCCGTGACTGCAACGGTGTCAGCCCGGAGGACCTGATGTAACAGAGTAGGTCCTCGACACACGGCAGCGGCCCCGGACCCCATCCGCTCTGGATGGTGTCCGGGGCCGTTGGTGTCTCAGGTCACCGGATGACGCTGCGCATCCGGGAGATCGCAATGCCACCGAAGATCAGACCCCAGGCGGCGACGATGCCCACGATCATCCACGGGCCGATCTCCGTGCCGAAGAGTTCAATGCGGGTGCCGTAGCCGAATTGCAGCTCCTCGACCATCTCCGGTGGGAAGCCGACATCCATCAGCGCCGGTTCCGCCACCGGACCACGCACCAGCATCGCCGCCGGGGCGAACGGCAACAGGTTCATCATGTTGACCACAAACGCCGGCAGCGCCACCGGTGGGATATAGGCACCGGCGAGGAAGCCCGCGAGTGTGCCCACGAGACTGGCCAGCCCCGACATGGCGGCCTGGGAGGTGACCAGGGTGACCATGAACGCCGCGATACCGGAGAAGGTGGCGGTGAGCAGGAGCAGGACACCGTAGAGCTCCAGCAGACCACCCCAGGTGAGCGAACCATGACCCAGCAGCGCCAGGACCGTGGCTCCCACCACCACCTCCACGGTGAGGATCACCAGGGTGATGATGATCGCGGCGAGGATATAGGAACCGGTGAGCTGTCCGCGCCCCACCGGGGAGACCAGGAAGTCCTTCACCCTGCCCTGGGTGCGGTCCTCCACCAACACCCCCAGCCCCGCCTGGGGCACGGTGATCGCGGAGGTGACCAGGATGCCGGAGAAGACCCAGTTGAGCACGAAGGTCGAGACATCATCACGGGCCTCCGGCGGGACGCTCTCCGCGAGCGAATCGATCTGCATCTTGCCCAGGAACAGCACATAGAGCACAAACAGCACCAGCGCGCCGAGCACCGAGAACAACACCGCCCACCGGTCCCGGAAGAAACACAGGAGATGGCGGCGGGTGAGTGTCCAGATCATGAGACGGCCCCCAGGGTGTGTCGTGTGGTGGGTGCACCGGGGGCGTTGGTCACCGCGAGGAAGACATCATCCATGGAGCCGTGGCGGATCTCCACATCCAGCACACCCTCCAGTCCGATGGCGATCCGGGTGGCCTCCAGGCCGTCGGCGACCAGCACGCGGACACGGTCACCGTCGATGGTGACATCACGGCCGGGCAGCTGGGCGATGAGATGTTCCGGGTGGTCGGTGCGCAGCACCAGCTGGGTCGGGGAATACCGGGCGCGCAGCTGCATCGGTGTGCCCGATGCCACCTCCTCACCACCTTCGATGATGAGGACATTGTCGGCCAGTTCAGTTTCCTCCATGTAGTGGGTGGTGAGAAACACCGTCAGGCCGGAATCATCACGCAGGGTGTTGATGGTCTCCCACACCTGGTAACGGGACCGGGGGTCCAGGCCGGCGGAGGGTTCATCCAGGAAGAGGATGACAGGGTTGTGCAGCAGGGCCCGGGCAATGTCGGTGCGGCGTTTCTCACCCCCCGACAGCAGTCCGTATCTGCGGTCCTGGAATTCGGTGAGACCGATGCGGGTGATCAGTTCGTCGATACGCTCGCGGGTCACCCCCGGGTACAGGCGGGCGCGGGTCTCCAGATTCTCCTGTGCGGTCAGCAACGGGTCCAGCACGGACTGCTGGAAAACCACCCCGATGGACTGGGATGCCGGGGTGTCCCCCAGGATCTCGATCTCACCGGAGGTCTGCTCGATGATGCCGGTGAGGCAGGAGATGGTGGTGGTTTTCCCCGCACCATTTTCCCCCAGGAATGCAAAGATCGAGCCTTTTTCCACGTCAAAGCTCAGGGAGTTGACGGCGATATTGTCGCCGTATTTTTTCACCAGGTCCTTGACTCTCAGAATCGCGGTCATGATACCTTCCACAGAATTGTCGGGGAAGGTCACACATGAGTTCCCCACTGCCTTTAAGGTACTACCCCCTGGTGTCCACACGAAATTTCCGGACAGACCATCCACAGAGGAGGATCACCACCCCGATCGCGGTGACAATCCACCACAGCGGGGTGTAGGCGGCGGTGGGATCAAACCTGTCGGCACCAGCGGTTTCACCAATCCGGGAGACGAGGATGGACCCGAAGATCGCCGCCCCCAGCGAGTTGCCACCCTGCCGTGCGGTGGAGGTCACCGCCGCCGCGGTACCGGACTGATCCCGGGGCAGGCCGGACACCGCGGCGTTGGTGATCGGGGTGTTGACAATGCCAAAACCGATTCCATACACACCGAAGGCCAGACCCAGATACCACAGGGGTGTGTCCTGGCCGAGGAAGGTGAGCAGCAGACCACCTGTGGCCATGACCGAACCGGCGATCATCAGTGAGGGCGCAGGACCGTAGGCGGCAACCAGCCGGCCGGACACCGGTGAGGACACCGCCACCATCACCGCCAGCGGCAGCAGCATGAGACCGGCCTGCATGGGGGTCAACCCCCGGGTGTTCTGCAGGAACAGGGTGATGCTGAACAGGATGCCCGTGGTGGAGATGAACGCGAGCACCGCGGAGATCACCGCCACGCTGAAGGTCCTCGACCGGAAGAACGCCGGTGCCAACAGTGGTTCCGTGGCCCGGTTCTCCCACCAGATGAACGACATGATGGCTGTGGCGGCCACGAGGAAGGCACCGAGCACGAAGGGATGCGTCCAGCCCAGCGCCCCACCCTGGATCAGGCCGATGTTCAGGCCCGCGAGGAAGAGGATCATCAGGACCTGACCGGGTGGGTCAAGGCGCCGGTGGGTGGCGGCCCTGGATTCGGGGATGAACCGGGCGGCGAGGATGATCGCGGCCACGGCGATGGGGATGTTGAGCCAGAAGACCGCACGCCAGGAGACCAGATCCACGAGCAGACCCCCGATCGGTGGCCCCAGCGCCATGGAAATACCGATCACGCTGCTCCAGATACCGAGCGCCCGGGCACGTGCACCGGCATCGGTGAAGGTGTTGGAGATGATTGACAACGCCACCGGGTTCAGCATCGATCCGCCGAGACCCTGCAGGACCCGGGCGGTGATGAGGATCTCCACGGTGGGTGCCAGGGAGCTGAGCAGGGAGCCCAGGGTGAACAGGGACAGGCCGAACTGGAAGACGCGTCTGCGTCCCACCCGGTCCGCCACCGACCCCGCCAAGATGAGGAACCCGGCGGTGGACAGTGCGTAGGCACTGATCACCCACTGCAGCTGGGAGACATCCGCCCCCAGTGATTCCCCGATGTCAGGTAGGGCGACACTGACCGCATAGCCATCCATGCTGACGATGAACACGCTGAGACAGCAGGTGTAGAGCAGGATCCTCCTACCCCGGGCATCGAGATCGGCGAGAGTCCGGGACACGCGCAGCTCCTTGAGTTTCATCGTTGACCTGTTCACTGTACGGGTGCAGGGCCCCGGGGGTGACCGTTGCGGTCTTCCCCGGGGCCCTGCAGGTGGTGCTTGTCAGAGCTTGTCGACGCCTATTTCTTCCCGAAGTCCAGATTGTCGAGGTCGATGTTCTCCATCCCCTTCGGCAGCTTCGGCATACCCGGGATCTTCGGCATGCCACCGCCGGCGGCACCGAGCTGCTTCTGCAGTTCCGCCAGATCAGGCATCCCCGCTCCACCCATGCCGGGCATACCCGGCATGCCGCCCATGGGCATCTTCGGCTGGGTTGGGCCCCGCCTTGCTGGTTTGCGCTTGCCGTTCTTACCCTTGCGGCCCTTGGGCTGCTTCTTGGTGGCGCTGCGACCTACCGGGCCCATACCGAACTGGCCGGCCATCTTGCCCATCATCTTCTTCGCCTCGAAGAAGCGTTCCACCAGCTGGTTGACCTCGGAGACGGTCACACCGGAACCGTTGGCGATGCGCTTGCGTCGGGAGGCGTTGAGGATCTTGGGATCGTCGCGTTCCGCCGGGGTCATACCGCGGATGATGGCCTGAATTCGGTCGAGGTGCTTCTCATCGACCATGTCCGCCATATCCGACATCTGCTTGCCACCGGGCAGCATCTTGAGAATGTTGCCGATCGGACCCATGCGACGGATCATGAGCATCTGGTCGAGGAAGTCCTCGAGTGTCAGCTCCCCGGAGCCCAGCTTCTTCGCCGCGGCCTCCGCCTTGTCCTGGTCCATGACGGATTCGGCCTGCTCGATGAGCGAGAGCACGTCACCCATGCCGAGGATACGGCTGGCCATGCGCTCCGGGTGGAAGACATCGAAGTCCTCGAGCTTCTCACCGGTGGAGGCGAACATGATCGGCTTGCCGGTGACCTCACGGATGGACAGGGCGGCACCGCCACGGGCATCACCATCGAGCTTGGTGAGCACGACACCGGTGAAATCGACACCGTCGCGGAAAGCCTCCGCGGTATCGACCGCATCCTGACCGATCATCGAGTCGATGACGAAGAGGACCTCATCGGGGTTGATGGCGTCACGGATGTTGCGGGCCTGGGTCATCAGGGTTTCATCGATACCCAGGCGGCCGGCGGTATCCACGATGACGATGTCATGCTGGGTGCGTTTGGCCTCCTCGATACCGGCCTGCGCCACGGCGACGGGATCACCGTGGCTGGTGCCCATCTCATGCTCATAGGAATCGATGCTGGTACCGGGGTCCGGGGCGAAGGTGGTGACCCCGGCGCGCTCACCGACGATCTGCAGCTGCTGGACCGCGCCCGGGCGCTGGAGGTCACAGGCGACCAGCATCGGGGTGTGCCCCTGGGCGGCCAGGTGCTTGGACAGCTTACCGGCGAGGGTGGTCTTACCGGCACCCTGCAGACCGGCGAGCATGATCACCGTCGGCGGGGTCTTCGCCAGCTGGAGGCGGCGGGTCTCACCACCGAGGATCTGCACGAGCTCCTCATTGACGATCTTGATGACCTGCTGCGCAGGGTTCAGTGCCTGGGAGACCTCGGCACCGGCGGCACGTTCCTTGATGCGGCTGATGAAGGAGCGCACGACGGTGAGCGACACGTCGGCCTCGAGCAGCGCGAGGCGGATCTCACGTGCTGTTGCATTGATGTCAGCCTCGGTGAGCTTGCCTTTGCCACGCAGGCCCTTGAGGGCATTGTTCAACCGATCGGACAGTGACTCAAACACGAATGAACTCCCAGTGGTTCTAGAGTGCGGGGTTTCTAATCCCCCAATGGTAGCCGGTCGCCCCCGGTCAGGTCACGTCAGCTGGTGGTTTAGCGGTCTCAGCTCCCGGCGAGCACCCGGTTGATATCCCGTTCCACCCTCGACCGGTCAAAACCCGGCTTGAGCGCTGCCTGCATGACGAGCGTGGCACCGGGTGTTCCCGTGGCGATCCAGGAGCAGTCCGGGAGCACGCGCAGGAGCGCGAAGATCGCCCCGCGACGCAGTTCGGTGCGTACCTCGACGGTATCGCCATGCCAGAAGGTGGCGGTGATGCCGGGGGCCGGGGTGGGCACCTCCGAGTAGAGACCGGATTTATAGGCCTGCAGGAAGGACTGGGGATCGAAATCCTGGGGCCCATTGGCGCGGACATCGAATTCACAGTGCCAGACCCCGTTGTGGATCATCCGGGCGGCATCGATCATCCAGCCCTTGGCGGCGATGACCCCCAGGACCTCACGCAGGTCCTCCCCGTGCCAGAAGATGGTGGGGATCTCGTTGCGGATCTGCAGGCTGATGTCCCTGTTGCGGGCGACCATGGGGGCGGTGGGTCGGACGTCGACAAGCCGGGCGCGCGCCCGGGAGCAGACCACGCTGAGCGCACGCTGGAGCGTCGGGGTCCACACGCCGGGGCCGGTGGCCTTGGCGTCGGCCTCGGTGAGCACCTCGAGCAGGTTGAGGGTTACCATGTCATAGCGCACAGCGTCCAGGAGGGTGTCCACGGCCTCCTCGGAATCTGGGTCCATGCGGCGGGCGAGACGGGCGATGGTGGTGTGCTCAGCGACGAGGGTCTGTACGCAGGCACGGTCACGCAGGTTCAGGCCCATGCGGCGGGCGGTGCGTGCGACCATCTCCGCGCCGACCTGCTCGTGCGGTCGGTCGGTGCCCTTGCCCATGTCGTGGTACAGCGCGCCCAGCAGCAGCAGGTCGGGCCGTGCCACGGTAACGGTTTCCAGCGCGCAGTTGGCCACCGTGTTGAGGCTGTGTTCATCAATGGTGGAGACATGACTGGGTTCACGGGGCATCAGCCCCCGGATCCGGTCCCATTCGGGCACATACCGCACCCAGAGACCATGCCTGTCCATCTGCTTGATCACCCGGCGCGAGTGCACCGGGCTGGACAGCACGCGGAAGAAGTCCCCCGCCAGCGACGCCGGCCACGGATCAGGTAGATCGGGGCAGTCGGTGAGGCGTTTCCAGGTGGAGGCCGACACGGGCAGACCGGTCTTGGCGGCGGCCGCCGCGACACGCAGGGGCAGTGCCGGGTCGGTGAGGTCGGCGTTGCGGGCCAGGCCGATGGTGCCGGAGATGTCCACCACATCCACATCGAGGGGGCGGCGCTGGGCGGTACGGAATCCCAGGCCGGTACGCCGGGGCAGGACACCACGGGCGGTGGCCAGGGCATCGGTGAGTGCGTCATCGATGGCCCGGGCAGCATCGGCGATCTCACGGCCCAGATGGTAACGGTCGACAAAACCGAGATCGAGGGAGACATCCACGGCGAATTCCGGGTCGAGGACATCACGTGCCCGGCGGGCATGGACGTGCAGCAGGGTGCGCACATCCAACAGCAGGCGGTGGTGGTCGTCCAGCCGGGGCAGATCACACAGGTTGCCCAGAGCGAGGGCCTTGATCAGTTCATAGTCACGCAGCCCTCCCCTGCCGTGTTTGAGATCCGGTCGGGTCATGGCCACCACCGGCCCGGAACGGCGCCACCTGCTGATGGCGGTATCCACCACCGCATTGAAGTTGCGGTTGAGTTCCCGGCGCCATTTGGTCAGGATGCGGTGGCGGGTGTCATCGAAGAGTTGTTCATCGCCGCTGATGAACCGCAGGTCCAGCATGGCCAGTGCCGCCGTGGAGTCCGCGGAGATCATATCCGCACATTCCTGCGGGGTGCGCACCGAGTAGTCCAGGCGTTTCTTCGCGTCCCAGATCGGGTACCACAGATCCTCCACCCCGGCCGGCACGGCACCGGGCGGGTGGATGAGGAGGAGATCGATATCCGAGTACGGTGTCATCTCCCCCCGCGCCAGCGAACCGGTGGCGGCCAGGGTGGTTCCGTCCGGGAGGTCGAGCGCGCCCAGCAGAGCCAGGGCTGATTCTTCTGCTTCCCGACGAAGCCGGGCGGGGTCATTCATGGGTGGGTGGGGTTCCTCGGTGGCGTGATGGCTGGTGGGTTACAGGGCTTCGTCGCCACGCTCGCCGGTGCGCACGCGGATGAGCTCCTCGACGTGGGTGACCCAGACCTTGCCGTCGCCCATCTTGCCGGTGCGGGCGGTGGTGACGATCGCCTCGACCACCTCATCCAACTGCGCGTCGGAGACCACGACCTCGATCTTGATCTTCGGGACGAAATCAACGGCGTATTCCGCTCCGCGGTAGACCTCGGTGTGTCCCTTCTGCTGGCCGAAGCCCTGGGTCTCGGTGACGGTCATGCCCTGCACGCCCACCTGCTCGAGGGCTTCCTTGACATCGGTCAGGGTGAAAGGCTTGACAATGGCGGTGATGAGTTTCATTTCAGTGCTCCTAGGTGGGTGTGTACCGGCTCATGTGGGACGGTTCACCGACGGTGTGCTTATTGCTGTGTGTGCTATCGAATCTAACGAATCTCGGGCCCTGCGGTGTCGTAGGCGGATTCACCGTGTTCGGCGGTGTCGATCCCGTGCTGCTCCTTGTCCTCGTCGATCCTCCAACCCATGGTCGCCTTGAGGAGGTAGGCGATGACCGCGGTGATCACGGCGGCGAAGATCATGGCCACCACCGCGATGACGATCTGGATGATAAAGAGTCTAAAACCATCCATGCCCCCGCCGGTGAACCAGCCCGCATCTGTGGCCAGCAGGCCCACACCGACGGTGCCCCACAGGCCGGCGACCAGGTGCACGCCGACCACATCGAGGGAGTCATCGAAACCGAAGCGGTATTTCAGCCCCACCCCCAGGCAGGCCAGGATGCCACCGATCACGCCGAGGATGAGCGCGGTCAGCGGGGTGAGGGCCCCTGCGGCCGGGGTGACGGTGACCAGTCCTGCCACCACACCGGAGGCGGCACCGAGGGAGGTGGCATGTCCGTCGCGCAGCCGTTCGGTGGCCAGCCAGCCGAGTATCGCGGCCGCGGTGGCGGCGGTGGTGTTCAGCCAGGCCAGACCGGCCAGTCCATCGGCGGCGAAGGCGGAACCGCCGTTGAATCCGAACCATCCGAACCACAGCAGTGCGGCACCGAGCATGACCAGCGGGAGATTGTGGGGACGTGCCGCCACCATGGGGAAGGTACGGCGGGCACCGATGATCAGTGCCAGCACCAGTGCGGCGGTACCCGCGGAGATGTGCACCACGGTGCCACCGGCGAAGTCGATGGGCGCGATGGTGGCCTCCCCGTCGGTGACACCGAAGAGCCAGGCGGCGAATCCTGTCTCACCGTGGGCGAGCAGTCCCCCACCCCAGACCATGTGCGCCAGGGGGAAGTAGACGAAGGTGGACCACAGGGCGGTGAAGGTGAGCCAGGTGGAGAACTTCACGCGCTCTGCCAGCGCACCCGAGATCAGTGCGGTGGAGATGACCGCGAAGGTGAGCTGGAACCCGATGTCGATGATGTTCGCATATCCGGAGGCCCCCTCGAGGTAGTTTCCCCCGGCGTCAGTGATAGAGTTGCGCAGGCCGAAGAACTCCAGTGGGTTGGCCACGATGCCACCCCAGGACTGGGTGCCATAGGACATCGACCATCCCCACAGCACGTAGATGACGGAGACGACACCGAGGGTGCCGAACGACATCATCATCATGTTGAGGACGGATTTCTGTCGGGACATGCCTCCGTAGAACAGGGCGAGCGCCGGGGTCATGAGCAGGACGAGGGATGCGGATATGAGCATCCAGGCGGCGTGGCCTGATGTGGCCACGATCTGATCAGCGGTCATGCTGGGCAACCTCCTTGGGTTGTGGTGCCGGTGGGTTGTGGTGGAAACCCTGCAGGTGGGGATGCGCCTGTCCATCGCGACGGTGATGCCGCCGGGATGGCCCTGTGCTGGCCAGCAGCTCATCTCCCGCACTAACTATAAGCCTACAGAAACACTTTCGATAGGTCGATAGAATTCTGGGCCGGCACCACCCAGGCCCACCCGCCCGAAAACCAATAGCTCAACAGGTAATTTGTTCGGGATGTAATCTCCGGCACACCGGGGTGATACGGGGTTATCCCCGATCCCTCCCAGAGCCCCTCCCCGACCCCTCCCCCGGACATGGGAAAACCCGGTGGAAGCGCTCTCAGGGGTACACATACTCCTGAGAACAATCCCACCGGGTGTGGTGGCTGTGGCCGGGGGGTTATCCCAGCAGGGCGTCCACGAAACCCTCCACCTCGAAGGGGGCGAGATCATCCGCGCCCTCGCCGAGGCCGACCAGCTTGACCGGCACACCGAGCTCTTCCTGGACCTGGAATACGATGCCACCCTTGGCGGTGCCATCGAGCTTGGTCAGCACCACGCCGGTGATATCAACGACATCGCGGAAGATACGGGCCTGCTGCATGCCGTTCTGGCCGACGGTGGCATCGAGGACCAGCAGCACCTCATCCACCGGTGCCTTCTTCTCCACAACGCGCTTGACCTTGCCCAGCTGGTCCATGAGGCCGGTGGAGGTGTGCAGACGGCCGGCGGTATCGATGAGCACGACATCGGCCTGCTGTTCCACACCCTTGGCCACGGCATCGAAGGCCACGGAGGCCGGATCGGCACCCTCGGCACCACGGACGGTGGTGGCACCGACGCGGCGACCCCAGGTCTCGAGCTGGTCGGCGGCGGCCGCACGGAAGGTATCGGCTGCACCGAGCAGCACCCTGTGTCCCATGGACACCAGGACGCGGGCGAGCTTGCCGGTGGTGGTGGTCTTGCCGGTGCCGTTGACGCCGACGACCAGGACCACCGCGGGCTTGCCCTCGTACGGCATGGCCCGGATGGAGCGGTCGAGGTCGGGGCGGCAGGCGTCGATAAGCGTGGCCCGCAGCATGGCACGCGCCTCGGCCTCGCTGGAGACACCGTGCGTGGCGATCTTGTCGCGCAGTTCCTCAACCACCCGCATGGTCACAGTGGCACCGAGGTCCGCCTTGATCAGCATGGCCTCGATGTCCTCCCACGCGTCCTCATCCAGGTCACCGGCGGTGAGAATACCCAGCACGGACTTGCCGAAGACATTCTGGGAGCGGGCCAGACGGCCACGCAGCTTGCCGATACGTCCGGCCGCCGGTGCGATTTCATCCAGTGGTTCCGGCGCGGGCTCGGGGGCAACCTCCGGGACCGGGGTCTGCTCACGCGCAGCCTCGGCGAACTCGGCGGTGACCTGTGCAGCCTCGGCGGCCTCCACGGCCTCATCCTGCACCAGATTCGACTCCGCCGGGGTCTCCTCCTCCGGCGCAGCGGGCTCCTCCACGACCGGTTCCTCCACCGGCACCTCGGGCGCCTCCGCCAGCGCAGCCGCGGCATCCACGGAGAGCTCCTCGGGGACCGCCTCCGGTTCGGCTGGCGCGGCAGGCTCAACCTCGTGCTTGTCGACGTCGCCCCCGTCCCACTTGACCGACTTTCCGGTGGGGGCAGCCGGGGTGGGTTCCGCGGGTGCTGCAGGTTCGGTCGGCTCAGGTTCGCTCGGCTCAGGTACCGCCACCGGGGTGGTCTCCGCGGCGGGTTCCGTAATGGGTTCTGCGACAGGCTCACCGTGGATCACCGGCTCGGAGGGAACCTCCTCTTCCCTGATCTCTTCAGGTGCCTGCGGAGCTTCCGGAATGTCCACCGGGTCGGTTTCCCGGACAGGCTCCGCCGTGGGGACAGGCTCCGGGAGGATCGGGGTGACACCGGTGGGATCCTTCTCCCGGGCCCGGTCGGTGGACTCCGGTTCCCACAGCTGCTTGTCCCGGGTCTCCGGTTCAGGCTTCGGTGCTGGCTGGGCCTGGGGCTGGTTCAGATTCTGATCATCGCGGAGCACCGGCTCCTTCTGCTCAGCGGGTTTCGCCGGGGCGAAGTTGAACCCGCCCTGCGCCTGGTAGTTACCGGATTTCTCCTGCTGGGTGAGCTGTTTCTTCTCCTCCTCAGCCGGTTTTTCAAAACTAACGGTCTTTGATTCCCCCCGCTTCTTACCCACGATCAACACGATGATGATCGCCAGTATGACGAGGAGTACTAATCCTACAATCCAAAAAGTCGCATCCATGCCCTCTATAGTGACAGGTTTCCTTGTCGCGCACACCGGCAGGCCGGTCTTTTCGGTATTTTTTCACCGCAGTCAGTACCAACAACACCCGGGCGGAACCCCAGCCGGAACACAGAACCTCCCCGTCTGTGGCTTCATCAGCCATGGCCGGGGAGGTTGTGGGGGCGGGGGTTCAGGTGAGGTCAGTCCACCAACCCGGGGTTGGTCACGCCCAGCACCATGGCCTCCGCGGAGATGAGGTCACCTGTGACCAGGTCCGGAACCAGATCGGCGATCCGGCTCCACCCACCGGCGGCGCGGTCGAGGGTACGGGTCTTGCCGATGAGGTCATGGGCGTGCAGACGCGAGGACAGGGCGAACACCAGGGAGACCACCGGGGTCAGCGCCCACATGTTCTCGGCCTTGTTGGTGTCCACACCATCGAGCTTGTCGAAGCGGATGCGCGCCGAGGAGTACAGCTGACGCTGGGTACCGCGCATGGCGCGCAGCAGATCCACCGCCGTCTTCATCAGCCCCTCGGACTGGAGGACCTCATTGAGCTCCTCGCGCTTCTTGAAGGTCTCGAACACCGCCATGAGCCGGGTGTTGTCCGCCATGAGCGGGCCGGGGACGATGTCGGCGTTGCTGAAGAACATCTCCAACAGGGCCGCCTGCTGGGCGGCGTTCATGCTGGCGATCGCGACGGTGGACTGATCCACGCAGGCGGTATCCAGGGTGGAATCACGTCCGGTGGCCAGGGTGGACAGGATATTGCGTCCCGCGACCTCCTCCAACTGGCTCAGGATCGGCAGCAGCGGGGTGCGGTTGCCCAGTTCCTCGGCCTCGCGGAACGCGCCGGGCAGGGCACCCAGCAGCTGGAGGGTGCCGATCCACGCGGTGCGGTGGATCTCGGTGGCCGGGGTGTCGGTGGTGAACGGGGAGGCCGCCAGACCGGAGGAGATCACCTTGCCGGGCAGGGCATGCGCCGGCACCAGCGAGGCGGACAGACCCTTCAGCGCCGCCGCCGGGTGGGCACGCAGCGCGGAGTGCACAACCGGCAGGTGCTCGGTGTTGCCCTGCTCCGACCAGATATGCGAGACATCCCACAGCGCAGGCACCACAGCCTCGGAGACCGGTGGCTCCTCCACCGCCCCACCGAAGAAGGCGGAGAGCTGTGCGAAGTCCTCGGACTGGCTGGCGTAGTAGCCCTCCTGATCCACGGTCACCGCGGTGGAACCGGGGGACAGTGGGGTCAGCAGGGTGGTGAACGGATCTGCGGTGTGCAGCTGGACCAGCAGGGGGCCGGCCCCCACCAGACCCTCCGGCAGGGCGACGCGTTCACCGGTCACCGGGATCTCCACCGCACGGACCCAGGGGGCGGTGGTCGGCCAGATCCAGGCACCGAGCTTGCGTCCGGCCGCCAGGTCCTCGAAGACCAGGTCGGTGCCGTCGATGGTGATCCCGGTGCAGTGCTCCACCTTGTCCAGGACGGCGATGGTCACGCTGAGTCGACGGTCGGCGCGCAGTTCCGTCCATTCGAATTCGATGGAACCACGTGGCACCACCAGTGTGCTGGCCGCGATCTCCTTCATCGGGGCGACCAGGGTGCGTCCGTTGTCCGGGGTGGTCATCCGGATGGTGCGCAGGGGGGAACCGTGGTGGTTGCGCACACTGATGCGGGGATCACCGACCTGGACCCCGGTGCGGATGCGCAGCTCACCGGAACCGTCCAGATCCCGGGGACGGCACACCGTGCGGGTGACACGCCACATCGGTGGTTCGGTGGTCACCGGCAGCTCGATGGCGATCTGCGGTGGGACGAACCGCAGCGGCATCTGGTCACCCTCGTCGGTGGTGACCACAAAACCGGCATTCGGGTCGGTTGCGCCGACGTCCACCAGCCGGGGCTCCGCTGTGAAGTGCTTCTCACCGGAGCGCACCCGCAGGGTGGCCTCGGACAGACCCGCGGTGGTGGGGATGCGGAAGGAACTCTCCGCACCAACCATCTCCAGCTCGGTGTTCATGCCCTCGACGATGGCGTACTCGTGACGGAAGGACTCATTGCGTGGCCCACGCAGGCGGACCAGGTACTCCCCCACCCAGGGGGCGTCATAGGCCTCCGGGTCAAAGATGTAGAACACGCCACCCTCAGCCGGGACCTCCAGCGGTTCGGGGTCCGCGATCTCATCACCGGCGCTGCCCACGCCGGCATAGGCGGAGATGGACAGCATCCAGGTCTCATCCCGCCCGCTCAGCGTCGGTGGGAATTCCGCGATGAGCGATTCAGCGTGCACAGCCAACCCGGTGGTGGAGCGCACATGCGGAACCAGCGCCTGGTGTGGGTGGTGGAAGGCCACGCGACGACGCGGATCGATACAGCGGATCTCCTTGTTCACCTTCAGTGAGGCCAGTCCGCGGGCATCCACACGCGAACACGTCCAGGAAGTCCACCCCTCCACCTCGAAGGAGTCGAGCACCGGGATCGCTTCCCCGGTGACCACATCCTCCAGAGTGGATTCGGTCGGTGCGAGCACATAGATCTCCTGGTGGTGCAGCGAGAACTTGTCGGTGAGGTTCTCCCCACGGGCGGAGAACACCAGCACCGGATCGTTGAAGTCAACCACCGGCACCACCCAGGTGATCTGGTTGGTGGTGTCGGTGACGGTGGTTTCCCGGACCTGACGCTCCAGCGTGACATCCAGGGCCTCAGAGTACCCGGAGGTGTCCCCCCAGGCACGGCCGGTGCTGTAGATACGGGTCGTGCCCTCCAGGCTGACCCGCCAGGTGACCTCACCGTCATTGACACGCTGCTCCGGTAGACGCAGGCAGACCTTCCGCCGCTCGGCATCAAGGACCAGGCGGGGACGCAGCTCACGCAGGGCAACACCCACGGAGTTCTCCCGGTCCTGGGTGCCCACGGGGCGTTCACGCAGTTCCGCCACGAAGAGTTCATCCACCATGGCGGGCAGGGTGACCTCCCGCTCGCGGTCGGGCCAGGACGTCGGATGGGTCTGGGCGAAATCGCACAGGTCCCGCACCCCGCCGAGCAGGGCATCCGCCCACTGTGGGGCGAGCCGGCGGACGGTGTCGAACATGGCGGGGAACTCCTCCGAACCGGTTTCCACCGCGGTGAGCACCGCCGCCACCTCCCTGCCGGTGACACCACAGTGCGGGGAGAGGATCTCAATTGGGTCGGCCTCCCCGGCGGGGACGGACAGACCGACCTTCACCAGCAGCCGCTCCACCTCATTGGCCAGCACCGCCCCGTGGTCGGGTTCCAGGCCGAGACCACCGAAGTACTCGGTGAAGAAGTCCTGCGGGTCCACCACGCGCGCGGCACGGGAGACCAGGCTCGCGACGGTGAGACCGGGGGTCATGTCCAGCAGTTCGGTGATATCTGCGCCTGCAGCGAGCTGGCGGGACAGGAAGGTGCCGTAGAAGCGGTCGATGCGCTCCAGTTCGTCACTGCGCAGCTGGGCCTGGGCGAAGTACTCCATCCCGGCCAGTCGCTGGGTAAGTTCCAGCTCGGTCTGGGATGCCCATCCGAGTAAAGAATCATTGAAATCGGCGATGCCACCAGGCATGTATACACTCTCCCCGCGTGAACGCGTTCCACATTGAAACCGGCATGACAGCTGTTAGGCGTCATTGAAATGCCCTCTCACCCTACCCCACCTCCGGCGTCCCGCCCGCGCCGGGAATGCCTTTCCAGCCGGTCACACACCCGGTGCAGTAACCAAGCCCACAATCATGATTGGGCAGGTCGGGGGATACATCCCTGCCCCACAGGTGCTACCCGGGTACGGCGGCAACGGGGTCCGGGCCGGTGGCCACCTCCGTGGTGTGGGGTGGGGTGGTCTCCGCGCGTTCCATGCGCTGACTGATCACCCGGGTCACACCGTCGCCACGCATGGTCACGCCGTAGAGGACATTGGCCACATCCATGGTGGGTTTCTGGTGGGTGATCACAATGAGTTGTGAATCATGGCGCAGTTCCTCGAACAGGGCGATCAGTCGCCGCAGGTTCACATCATCGAGTGCGGCCTCCACCTCGTCCATGACATAGAACGGGCTGGGGCGGGCACGGAAGATGGCCACGAGCATGGCCAGGGCGGTCAGGGACTTCTCACCACCGGAGAGCAGCGACAGCCGTTTGACCTTCTTCCCCGGTGGCCGGGCCTCCACCTCGATGCCGGTGGTCAGCAGATCATCGGGGTCGGTGAGCAGCAGTCGGCCCTCACCACCCGGGAAGAGGGTGGCGAACACCTTCGGGAATTCGCGTTCGACATCGTGCCAGGCATCGGTGAACAACTGGAGGATCCTGGCGTCCACCTCCTCGATGACCCCTCGCAGGTCGGCCCGGGCCTGTTCCACGTCACGCACCTGGGTGGCCAGGAACTCATAACGTTCCTCCAGTGCCTTGAACTCCTCCAGCGCCAGGGGATTGACCTTGCCCAGGGATGCGAGGTCCTTCTCCGCCTGTTTCAGTCGTGCCCGCTGGGCGTTTTCATCAAAGTGCTCATCGGGGGTGTAGTCCCGCAGCAGCTCCGCCACCGGCACACCCAGTTGTTCGGTGATCTTGGCAACGGCCTCCTCCATGCGCACCTGGGCCTGGGAGCGGGCCAGTTCCAGGGCATGGGCGTTGTCATGCAGGCGGTCCAGCTGGTGCCGCGCGGCGCTTACTGCATCACGGGCCCGGGCCAGCTGCGCGGTCACCGCCGCCTTCTCCTGGTTGCAGGCATCCCGGTCCTCCGTGGCCCGGGCCAGGGCCACGGAGACACGTTCAGCGACATCGCGGGCACCGCGCTGGACGGTGGTCGCCAGGTCGATGCGTCGTCGGTGTTGGGCCACGGCCTGCTCATGTCGCATCTTCGCCTGGCGTTCCTGCTGGGCCTGCCGACGCAGACCATCCCCTCTGCCCCGGACCTGCCCGGCACGTTCCTCCGCGGTGCGCAGGGCCAGGCGTGCCTCCATCTCCATGGCTCTGACCTGGGCCAGTGCTGTGCTGGCCGCATCGCGGTCCCGGGTGGAGGGTTCTGTCGTGTCGGTGTCATCCTCGATGCGGGCCAGCCGGTCGACGATCTCCTCCAACTCCGCGCGCAGCTGGTCCCGGCGGTGCTCCGCGTCGGTGAGTCTGCCCGCGTGGCGGTCACGCTCGTCCCCGGCCGCCCGGTGCTGCCGGTCCAGGCGGTCGAGGTCACGGGTGATGGTCTCCAGCGCCATGTCGGATTCCCGGAGGGCGGCGGCCCGCGCGGCAGCCTCGATGCGGGTGTCCTCCGCGGCGACCCGCGCCCCCTCGACGGTGCCGGCGAGATCACCCAGGGCACGGGACACCTCAGCCAGCTGCCGGCGGGCGTCATCGATCTGGGCGGTGATCTCCACCGTCGAGGTGCCGGTGCCGAGCTGGATCCACCCGGAGCCGGCGATCACGCCCTCCCGGGTCACCGCACGCAGGCGTGGATCATCCTGGATGACGGTGTGGGCGGTGGGTAGGTCGTCGACAAGCACCACGTCGGCGAGCAGACGGGTGACCGGGCCGGTGACGGTGGCGTCCAGGGACACATGGTCGAGCAGCCAGGTGGCCCCGGCCGGCAGGACCGCGTCGAGACGCCACGCACCCTGTTCATCGGTGGCGGCGACAAGAACGGTGCGGGACACGCGTGCGTCGAGAAGCTTGTCGACGACCTCCCCGGTCACCACACCGGCGAGCGCCTCGGCGTGCGCCCCGAGCGAGGCAGCCAGAGCCTTGTCGACGCCATCCTGTGGACGCACAAGCTGGGCCAGAAGCGGATAATCAAGCACCTGCTCCGCTGATGAGCGGGGGCGGTTGTGATCGAGGGTGTCGATGCGTGACTCCAGGCGGGACACCTCCCGCTCCAGCTCACCACGCCGGCCGCGCAGTTCCTCGAGACGGGCCTCGGCCATGTCGGCCTCCGTGCGGGCCCGGGTGTGCGCGGTGTCCAGCGGATCACGCCCGGCGAGGATTTCCGCGTGTCGCTGCTCCGCGCGTCGGCGTTCCCCCTCCACCTCGAGGACACGCCCGGCAAGCTCCGCGAGCTGCTCACCGAGACGCTCCACCTCATCATCGGCGGCCTGCAGCCGGGTGCGCAGGGACTCCTCGGCGGCCAGCAGACGGACAACACCTTCCCGACGGTCGGCGATCGCACGGACCTGGGCGAGGTGTTCACGCTCGGCCTCCCGGGCCGCCTCCGCCCGGTCCTCAACCTCCTGGCGGATGGAGTCCAGCCGCTCGGCGGCCATCTCCACCTGCATCTCCAATTCCTCCAGATCCTGGTCTGCCTGTTCCGCTCGGCGCAGCAGGTCATCGGGGTCAGGGCCGGTGTAGGCGGTGTCCAACACCCCGGAATTGGCCCGGTCCGCAGCGATACGCATGGTCGCCGAGACCCGCTCCGCCAGGGAGGACAGGTCGAACCACAGCTGCTGGGCCTGTTCCGCCCGCGGGGTGATCCCGGCGAGCTGCAGCTCCAGCTCCGCCTGGGTGCCGGCGGCCTCCTCGAGTGCCTCCCGGGCGGTCTCCACCTGGTCGCGGATCATCTTCTCGCGGTCGGTGGAGGTCTCGAGTTTCTCCGAGAGCCTGACGATCTCAAACCCGGCAATCTGGAACCGCGCATCACGCAGATCCGCCTGGACGGTGGCTGCCCGGCGCGCGGCCTCAGCCTGACGTGCCAGGGGTTTGAGCTGTCTGCGCAGCTCCTCCGTGAGATCCATGAGACGGTCGAGGTTGACCTGCATGCCCTGGAGTTTGCGCTGGGCCTTCTCCTTGCGGCGCCGGTGCTTGAGCACACCGGCGGCCTCCTCGATATAGGCCCGTCGTTCCTCCGGGCGGGATTCCAGGATCTCGGCCAGTTTCCCCTGCCCGACCATGATGTGCATCTCCCGGCCGATACCGGAATCCGACAACAGTTCCTGGATGTCCATGAGCCGGGCACGGGCACCGTTGATCTCATATTCACTGGCACCGTCCCGGAACATCCGCCGGGTGACGGAAACCTCGGTGTAATCGATGGGCAGGGCACCATCGGAATTGTCGATGGTGAGGGTGACCTCTGCGCGACCCAGCGGTTTCCGGTCACCCGCACCGGCGAAGATGACATCCTCCATCTTGCCGCCGCGCAGGGTCTTGGCCGACCCCTCCCCCATGACCCAGGCCAGGGCATCCACGACATTGGACTTGCCGGAACCGTTCGGACCCACCACGGCGCAGATACCGGGTTCGAATTTCAGGGTCGTCGCGGAGGCGAAGGACTTGAACCCCTTGAGCGTCAACGATTTCAGATACATATCGGCTTCAGAGTCTAGCGTTCGGTGAAGCCCTCCACCCCCCGCGGCTCGCTCCACTGTTCGATTACGGTGCTCACTGTCCCCACCCGCCGATGGCGGCTGGGCTGTTCCCCGAGTCGGGTCAGCAGCTCCCGGCAGCGGTCCTCCGGCCCCTCCGCGACAACACACACCCGGCCGTCATCGAGGTTGGTGGCGGATCCTGCGAGGCCCAGTTCCAGGGCCTGGGATCTGGTCCACCACCGGAACCCCACTCCCTGGACATGGCCGTGGACAAAGGCGGTGAGACGGATGTGATCAGTTGGCTGCATGCTCATCGGTGGTCTTCCTGACGGTCAGCGGATCGGACCCATCCCAGCATTCCATACCATCCCAGCCACGCAGGCCCCTGATCTCCTCATCGTCGCGGCTGAACACGGGATCCAGGCCGGCCCGGCGCTGGCGACCGTAGTTGCGCAGCACTGCCAGGGCCACACCCGTCAGCGGCACCACCGCGATGAGGTTGGTGATGGCCATGAGACCGGAGAACACATCGGCCAGTGCCCAGACCAGCGGTACCGAACCGATGGCCCCACCCAGGACACAGAGGGTCACCAGGACACGGAAGGCCTGCAGGTAGGAGCGGTTGTTGGTGAGGAATTCGATATTGGACTCGCCGTAGTAGTAGTTACCGATGACCGAGGAGAAGGCCAGGAAGATGATCACCACGGTGAGGAAGTGGATGCCCCACTCACCCACCGAGTTGGCCAGGGCATTCTGGGTCAGTTCCATACCCCCCTCGGAGGCATACAGATCAGGTTCTGCCAGCAGGATGATGAAGGCGGTGATGCTACAGACCACCAGGGTATCGAAATACACACCCAGGGACTGGATCAGGCCCTGCTTGGCGGGGTGGGACACAGAAGCCGTGGCAGCGGCGTTGGGGACAGAGCCCATACCCGCTTCATTGGAGAACAGGCCACGACGGACACCCTGCATGATCACCGCACCGAGGGTGGCACCGGCGAATTCACGCAGGCCGAAGGCGTGGGACACAATTGAGGTAACCATCGCCGGCACCTCGGCAATGTTGATGATCACCACGATGAGGCCGATGACGATGTAGGAAACCGCCATGACCGGGACAATGACCTGGGTGACACTGGCGATGCGCTGCACACCACCGAAGACGACCACCGCAGTGAGAACGGCGAGAATCACACCGACGATCCACTTGCCCGCCATACCGTCAGCGTTGAAGGAGTTTGTTACAGCTGCGGAGATGGAGTTGGCCTGCACGGCGTTGAACACGAAACCGTAGGTCACAGAGATCAACACGGCGAAAATGGCAGCCAGCCACTTCCAGTTGAGGGCCTTGGTCATATAGTAGGCGGGGCCACCACGGTAGGAATCCTTATCCCGAACCTTGTACACCTGCGCGAGAGTTGATTCGACGAAGCTGGTGGCACCGCCGATGATGGCAATCGTCCACATCCAGAACACAGCACCCGGACCACCGACGGCCACGGCGATGGCCACGCCGGCGACGTTACCGGTGCCCACCCTCGAGGCCGCTGAGATGGTGAAGGCCTTGAAGGCCGAGATACCTTTCTGCCCCTCTGAGATATCCGAGGGCTTTTCGACGATGGCCCTGAACATGTCCGGGATGTATCTGATCTGCACCAGGAATGTGGTGATGCAGAACCAGATACCCGATCCGATCAGGACGACAATGACCAGCAGCCAGAGTTTATCGTTAACTGCGGCAACAGCGTTGAGTATGGATTCCATACGGGAAACCTACCGCATGAAAGTGAGTCAGCGCACTTTCTGACAACGATTGCAGAAGTGGCTGCCCCGGTTCATGAAGGTCTCCCGGGCGATCGGGGTCCCACACCGCGCACACGGTTTACCCGCCTGCCCATAGGCATTGAGCGAGAGTGAGAAGTACCCGGACGCGCCATTCACATTGACGTAGAGCGCATCGAAGCTGGTCCCGCCCTGGTCCAGGGCGCGGGTCATGACCTCACGCCCGGCCTCCAGCAGCGCCACCAGACGGGTGAGGGAGATCCTGCTGGCCTTCTGCCGGGGGTGGATACCCGCCTCCCACAACATCTCATCGGCGTAGATGTTGCCGATGCCGGAGACGATCTCCTGATTGAGCAGGAGACGTTTGATCTCGGTGTTCTTCGTCTTGAGCACCGCGGCGAGCGCCGGGATGTCAAGGGCGTCATCGAGGAGATCACGGGCGATGTGAGAGACACGTCCGGGGACCCCGTCGACAAGCTCCCCCAGCCACCAGTACCCGAAGGTGCGCTGGTCGACGAACCAGACCTCGTTGCCGTCGTCAAGCTCCGCCCGTGCCCGCAGATGCGGGTTGAGGGTTGCGTCGGGGGACTTGACCAGCATCTGCCCACTCATACCCAGATGGACGAGCAGCCCCAGACCGGAGGGTGCCTGCTGCGCAACATCATCGAGTTCCAGCCACAGGAATTTCCCGCGCCGGTTGGTGGCACCGACCCTCAGGCCGGTGAGATTGGCCTCGATCTCGGCGCCCCCGCCGGCCTGGTTGCGGGCTGTACGCGGATGCACCACCGCGGCGGAGACGATGGTGCGTCCCACCATGTGCTCCTCCAGACCGCGGCGGACCACCTCAACTTCCGGTAGTTCAGGCACGCTTCTCCCTGAGTTTCAGGAAGGCCTGGCGGGCTGCCTCCTGTTCGGCGAGTTTCTTGTTCGGGCCTTCACCCCTACCCATCTCCACATCCCCGAGATACACCACGGCGGTGAACAACAGGTCATGATCCGGCCCCACGGAGGTGGTCTGGTACTCGACCATCGGCTTTTTACGCTGGGCGAGTTCCTCCTGCAGGGTGGTCTTCCAGTCCTGATGGATCCCCTTGGCCGAGGCGTGGTTGATCTTGTGGTGGAACAAGGTGAGCACGACATCCCGTGCCACCTCATAACCGTGCTGGCGGAAGATCGCGCCCAGCAATGCCTCCGTGGTGTCGGCGAGGATGGAATCCTTGCTGCGGCCCTCGGTGAGCAACTCCCCCTTGCCCAGGAGAATGAACTCACCCAGGTTGATCTCCCGGGCGATATCGGCCAGACCGTACCGGCTGACGATGGATGCCCTCATCTTGGAGATGTCGGATTCCGGGCTGCTGGGATAGAGCTCGTACAAGCGGTTGGCCACAGCCAGGCCCAACACGGCATCACCGAGGAACTCCAGTCGCTCATTGTTCGGCAGCATCCCGTTCTCATTGGCGAAGGAACGGTGGGTCAGCGCCAGGACCAGCAGGTCCCGGTCGATGTCCACCCCGAGGCGTTCCAGGAGATCAGCATGGTTCACGGCATCGAATGCCTCAGCGAGGGCATCCACCCCGGTGACCCGGGTCTTCTTCCTGCTCACAGGAACTTCTCCAGTCCCGCCCATCGCGGGTCGACGCGACCTTCACCGTCATCGTCCTCATCGTCGACGGTGCCGTCCGGTGCGGGGACCTCACTGTCATCACAGGAGTCGAAACCGAGTTCCGTGCACAGCGGGTTGAACGGCAGGTTCAGGCCGGCTGCGTCGATGACGGACTGCAACAGATCCACCGCGTCCTGATGGACCTGGGGCAGTTCATCCTCATCGTCCCCGGCCTCACCGGTGATGAAATCATCATCGACGGCGAACACCTCGGACACGTTCAGGGTGGTCTGGGAGGACAGCTCGCGCAGGCAGCGTGAACACTGTCCCTGCAGCTGAGCCTGGATGGTTGCCTGGACGGAAATACCCCCGCCGAGCGGAATGAGGTGGGCGTCGATGTCGACGTGGCCACCCTCGGGAATGGCGATCATCTCAGGACCGATGCGGGTCGGGCTGGGCCCTGACTGCTGGACATTTTCCGGGAGACCGCTACCGCGCAGCAGTGCTGCGACATCAAATACAAATGGAGATTTCATGACCTACCAGATCCTACCCGCATCCCGCCCCACCTGTTGCATCCCGGTGCGGTGAACATGGGGACATAAGCCCTGTGGGCACCGACTGAACCGGTGGGAGACACGATGCGCTCGTTGTGTGAATGGGTGACGCTGGCGCCCGCGGCATCAGCACCGGAGACACCGGAAGGCGCCGATACCAGCCGATACCAGCCGGTATCAGTAGTCGCGGTCGTAACCGCGTGGCTCGCGTTCGATGTCCCGGTCATAGTCCCGGTCATAATCGAGGCCCACCGGTTCCCTGGAATCACGGCCGGTGACACCGGCACCACGACGCAGCGCGGTGCGGTCGGAGGAGACACTGCGCAGGGTGGTCGACAGCATCGTCTCGAACTCCGCGAGTTTGGAGTCCACGAACTCATCACACTCATTGCGCAGCTTGTTGGAATCAGCATGGGCGGCATCGACGATGCGGTGCGCCTCCTCATTGGCGCGACGGACCACCTCGGCCTCATTGACCAGACGTTCCTGCTCGGCCTGGCCCTCCGCCACGGCGCGACGGTAGGAGTCATTGCCCGAGGCGATGAGACGATCCGCCTCAGCCTGGGCGCGCTCGGTGAGGCTGTCGGCCTCCCGGCGGGCATCGGTGACGGTGCGGTCGGCGGTGTCATTGGCGTTGGCCACCACGGTGTTGGCGTGGTTGGTGGCATCCTCGATCATGGCGTCGGCCTCCCGGGTCGCACGCTCCAGGATGTCCCGGGCCTCGATCTCGGCATCCTCGACGAGCACCCGCGCCCGCTCCTCCGCCTCCCGAAGCACGTCATCACGATGATCGAGCACATCCTGGGCATCATCGAGTTCGGCGGGCAGGGCATCACGCAGGTCATCCAGCAGCGCGAGCATCTCCTGACGGGGAACCACACAGTTGGAGGTCATGGGAACGCCATAGGCACGCTCGACGTTGTGAACCAGTGCATCAAGTGACTCGAAGACTTTGTACATGCCCCTAAGCGTACCCAGATTCACAGGCGGGATAGGGCAACCACACGAAACTGTGGCTGGGAATACGAGTGGGAATGCAGAGGTGTTTTCTGGATGTCCGCTGTCAGCTGGGTGGTGTCCACCCCACCGGCTAATGTGAACTGCTGATGGCGGTGTTTTCGTGAAAGGAAGTACACATCGTGCGTTCGCTTCTTCAGGATGTCCCCCGGGTCGGCTGGTTGATCACCCTGTTGATCACCGTTCGTACCGCGGTGATGGCGGTGCTGATCCTGGGCCTGGCGGACCTGATCAACACCCAGCTGGGTGGCACAACCGGTGCTGCCACACCAGCCCTGGTGGCGACCATCCTGGCGGCGGTGGTGGCCGGTGTCCTGCTGGTGGTCGAGAATATCCTCCCGGGGCGGTTGCGGGCCCGTCAGGAGGCCCGGTGGCGTGAGCAGCTCTCGCGCACCAGCCTGTCGCTCGGGCCGGATACACCGCGCGATGACGCCCAGGTGATCACCGAGGCCACGGATGCCACGGAGAAGGCATCAACCTACACCATCCTCTTCCTCGGGCCCTACCTCGCCGCGATGATCGCACCGGTGGTGGTGCTCATCATCCTCGGTGCGGCGGTGTCCTGGCCGATCGCGGGTCTCCTGCTCGTGGGCATGCTGGTGATCCCGGTGATCCTGGGCTGGGCATCCCGTTCCCTCAAGGGCGCCGGTGCCGGGTACGGACGTGCCTCCGGACAGCTGGCCGGGGTGTTCCTGGAATCGGTGCGCACCCTGGGCACCACCATGATCCTCAATGCCACCGGTTCCCGGCGCGCCCGGATCCGTGGCATGGCGGAGAAGATGCGCACCGAGGTGATGAGGCTGCTCTACCGCAACCAGCTGATGATCCTGGTCACCGATGGTGCCTTCGGCCTGGCCACCACGACGGTGGCGGCGGTCGCGGCGCTGATCGGCTTCACCCGTGGGGAGCTGGGGGTGGGTGAGGCGGTGGCGGTGGTGCTGCTGGCCCGCCTGCTCATAGACCCGGTCAACCGCATGGGCCGGACCTTCTACACCGGTATCGCCGGCAAGGCCTCGCTGGGCACCATCCGCCGTGCCCTGGGCGGCCGGGGCGATGCCCCGGATCCCGGGGAGCTGCCGGAGGGTCGGTTGGGTGCGGGGGCGGTGGACGTCGACAAGCTCACGGTCGCCCGTGGGGCACGCACGGTGGTCACCGACGTCTCCTTCCGCCTGCCCCACGGGGCGCACCTGGCCATCGTCGGACCCAGTGGTGCCGGCAAGTCCACCCTGGCGCTCGCCCTGGCGGGTCTGCAGGGGTTCACCGGTTCGGTGCGCATCGGCGGTGAGGACTGTACGGCGCCGGATCTGCGGCGGTCGGTGGCGTATGTGCCGCAGTCGGCGACGCTGTTCTCGGGAACGCTGGCCGATAATCTCGATCTGGCCGGCCGGGGTGTGGACAGCTCCACCACCGCGGACATCCTGGAACGGGCGAGGTTGCCCCTGGATCTGCGTATCGGGGAGACCGGGCGTGGTGTCTCCGGGGGTCAGGCCGCCCGCATCTCCGCGGCCCGCGGCCTGGTCAAGGGTGCCGGGGTGATCGTGCTGGATGAGGCGACCGCCAACCTGGACACCGACAACGCGACCCTGTTGCGTGAGACGGCACGTGCCACCGGCGCCACACTCATCGAGATCACACACCGGCCCGCTGAGGCCCTGGATGCGGACCTGGTGCTGGTCCTCGCCGATGGTCGTATCCAGGCCTTCGGTCCCCCGGGGGAGATCGCCACCCACGGCGGATTCTTCACCCGTGTTCTTCAGGAGGAACAGTGATCAACCGTCTGCTGCGTACCGCCGCCCCCGTGCGGGGCACACTCATCGCCTCCACCCTGCTGCGTCTGCTCAGCCAGCTCACGGCCGCGGGGCTCATCATCGTCCCCGCCTGGGTGTTCACCACCGGCCCGGACCTGTCCCCCTGGATGCTCGGGGTGGTCATGGCGCTGCTCGCGCTGACCGCGGCGATCAGCCGGTGGGGTGAGCAGGTGTGTGGCCACCGCGCCGCGTTCACCCTGCTCGCCCGGATGCGCGTGGAGCTTTACGACGCCCTCGTCCGCCAGGGCACACCCCGTGTCCGGGCCGGCAGCGGTGCGGTGCTCGCCGTGGCCACACGTGACATCAACTCCATCGAGGTGTTCTTCGCCCACACCATCGCCCCCACCGTCACGGCGGTGCTGCTCAGTCTCACCGCGGGTGCTGCCCTGTTCGTCCTCGACCCGGTCGCCGGGATCATAGGTGTAGCGGGCATCATCCTCGGGTGGCTGATCCCGCTGTTCGGCCACGCCACCGCCGGTCCGGGAGAGGCCGGGATCCGCAGCCTGATCTCCCAGCATCTGGCGGAGGATGCCGCAGGGCGCCTGGAGCTCCAGTCCCACCACGCCGAAGCCAACCGTCTGCGGCAGCTGGCGGGTCTCGAGGACCGGCTGAACCGCGCGGTGACCGCCCAGGGCCTGCGTGTCGGATTCCGTCAGGGCCTGGCACTGGCCTGGCCGTGGATCGCGGCGGCCCTCATCATCTGGGCCACCTCTGACGTGGTGGCAGCTGTCATCGTGCTGGGTGTGGCACCCGCCCTCGATGCGGTCGAGGGCTTCGCCCGTACCCTGCCCACCGCCCTGGAGAGCGCACGACGCTACTACCAGCTCATCGACGCGCCCGTGACCATCCCGGAAACCACCGAGCCAGCCCGCCTGCCCGACGGCCCCCTGGATATCCGCTGGGAGGATGTCACCATCGGCCAGGGGCGCCCGATCCTGAGCGGGGTGTCCATCACCGTCGATGCCGGTGAGCACATCGGTCTGGTCGGCCCCAGCGGTAAGGGGAAATCCACCCTGGCCAGCACACTGGTGCGCCTCCAGGATGTGCAGGCCGGCCGGGTCACCCTCGGCGGCGTGGATGTCCGCGAGATCCCCCTCGGGGAACTGCGCGACTCCGTCGCCTTCGTCGAACAGACCTCCACCCTCTTCCGGGGTTCCGTCCTGGACAACCTCCGGGTGGGTAACCCGGATCTCAGCGAGGAGGAGGCCATGGCGGCGATGCGGGCGGCCTCCATCGGCGACATTGACCTGGGCACCAGCGCCCTCGCCCTGTCCGGCGGGCAGAAACAGCGTGTCTGCCTCGCCCGCGCACTCGCACGTCGACCACGGGTGCTGGTGTTGGATGAGGCGACCAGCCACCAGGATGCCCTCAACCAGGCGGAGTTGTCCCGCACCCTGTCCGGCCTGCGGGACACCACCGTGATCATCATCGCCCACCGCCGGGCGGCGCTGTCCGGGGTGGACCGGGTGGTTGAACTGGCCTGAACCGGCCTGTATGAACCCCGCAGGAACGTGCAAACCGCCTGCCCCCGGGGATGATCTTCCTGTGATCTTCCGGGGTCAGGCGGTTGTCGGGCCGATGGCTGCGGCTACAGCGGGTTTTCTACCGTGGGTTTAGATGACACCCTGGGCGAGCATGGCGTCAGCGACCTTCTTGAATCCGGCGATGTTCGCACCGACCACGTAGTTCTTCTCGTGGCCGTACTCCTTGGCGGTATCGGCGCAGGACTTGAAGATGTTCTTCATGATGCGGTGGAGACGCTCATCGGTGTACTCGAAGCTCCAGGAATCACGGGAGGCGTTCTGCTGCATCTCCAGGGCGGAGGTGGCCACGCCACCGGCGTTGGCAGCCTTGCCCGGCCCGAAGAGAACACCACGCTCACGGAAGACGTCGATGGCCTCGGGGGTGGAGGGCATGTTGGCGCCCTCCGCCACGAAGCGGCAGCCGTTGTCCGCGAGGGTGCGGGCGTTGTCGCCGTCCAGTTCGTTCTGGGTGGCGCAGGGCAGCGCGATGTCGGCGGTCAGATCCCAGATGGAGCCGTCGGTGTGGTACTCCGCACCCTCCACCTCGTCGGCGTAGGAGGACACGCGTGCACGACGGACCTCCTTGATCTCACGCAGCTTGGCCACGTCAACACCGTTCGGGGTGGAGACCCAGCCGCTGGAGTCGGAGAAGCCGACCACAACCGCACCCAGTTCCTGCACCTTCTGGATGGCGTAGGTGGCCACGTTGCCGGAACCGGAGACGATGACCTTCTTGCCCTCGAGGGTCTCCCCTTCCGCCTTGATCATCTCCTGGACGAAGTAGACGGTGCCGAAGCCGGTGGCCTCGGTGCGGACCAGGGAACCACCCCAGGTCAGGCCCTTGCCGGTGAGCACACCGGACTCGTGCTGGTTGGCCAGACGGCGGTAGTGGCCGAAGAGGTAACCGATCTCGCGGCCACCGACTCCGATGTCACCGGCCGGGACATCCCGGTACTCGCCGATGTGGCGGTGCAGCTCGGTCATGAAGGACTGGCAGAAGCGCATGATCTCCAGCTCGGACTTGCCCTTCGGGTCGAAGTCGGAACCACCCTTGCCGCCACCGATCGGCAGACCGGTGAGGGAGTTCTTGAAGATCTGCTCGAAGCCGAGGAACTTGACGATGCCGAGGTTGACGGAGGGGTGGAAACGCAGACCACCCTTGTACGGGCCGAGTGCGGAGTTGAACTGGACACGGAAACCACGGTTGACGTGCACCTGACCGTTGTCATCCACCCAGGGCACACGGAAGATCAGCTGGCGTTCCGGTTCGCAGAGACGCTGGATCAGACCGTAGTCGGCGTAGTGCGGGTCCTTCTCCAGGACGATCTTCAGAGATTCGAGAACCTCCGCGACAGCCTGGTGGAACTCAGGTTCCCCGGCGTTGCGCTTCAGCAGCATGTCGTAGTAGTTGGAGACCTGCTCATCTACAGTCATGAATTCAACGTTCCCATCTCGGCACCGCGGGCAGGTGAATTTGCAATGAAATTTCAACTACACCGAGGGGCGCGGCTTGTTATACCTAACGGTTAATAGTTTTAAACCACGCGGGCCCTAAAGAGCAACTCTCGACCATGAGAGTTGACTCACAAGGGCCAGAGCGGCAGGCCAATGCTCACGTCCGATTATGTCAGTCCCATGACGATATGACCACAATGTGGAAAATTTCACACTTCCAGCCAGCGGGTTCACACCCCGAACCCTCCTCCTTGTGAAACGACTCCCGAGCTGACAGATCCCGCTCATCGAGATAAAACCGGTGCCCCCACTGGTATTAATACCACTGTCCCGCGAACGTCGCTGGGCCCGCCGGTTGCCGAACGCACACCCTCGGACGATAGAGTTTCTAGGACAACGCCCCTCTGCGCTGAGCCATCAGCGCGCCCAGCGCCACGAGCACCCCGGTGCCACCCTTCTCCCCCGGGGTGTCCTCCGGCACCCCATGCAAGCGAAAGGTCCCCCATGCCCTCCACCCCCACCATCATCATCGCGCCGGATTCCTACAAGGGCACCGCCACCGCCACCCAGGCGGCAACCTGGCTGGCCGAGGGCGTTCGGGAGATCCTGGCCGACGCGGAGATCACCCTGGCCCCCATGGCCGATGGCGGTGAGGGCACCGCGGAGATCTTCGGCGGGGAGGTCATCACCCTGCCCACCACCAACGCGGCGGGGCGACTCACCGAGGCCAGCTACATCTTCGATGAGGCCGCGGCCACCGCCTACATCGATGTCGCCGCCGCCTCGGGCCTGCCCGCGGTGGCGGACAACCCGGTGCCCACCACCGGTGACACCTACGGCACCGGTGTGCTCATCGCGGACGCGGTGACCCGGGGAGCCACCCGCATCACGCTGGGCCTGGGCGGTTCGGCCACCACCGACGGCGGCACCGGCATCCTCGTCGCACTCGGGGCGGTACCCCGCAACAAGGAGGGCTACGCCCTGCGCAAGGGTGGTGCGGACCTGGTCAACCTGGACAACATCGACACCGCGCTGCTCAACATCCCCGCGGCCGTGGCGGAATGGGTGCTGCTCACGGATGTCACCGCACCGGCCACCGGTCCGGACGGTGCGGCCCATGTCTTCGGGCCCCAGAAGGGTGCCACACCTGAGGAGGTGGAGCTTCTCGACGCTGGACTGTCCCACCTGTGCGACGTCCTCGACGTTGACGGCACCATCCCCGGCATGGGTGCGGCCGGCGGCATCGGGATCGGGCTGACCTGGTTGTCCACCCTCATGCACGGCACCACCGACCACATCCACATCCTGCCCGGCGCGCCCCTGATCGCCCGAGCCACCGGTGTGGAGGAGCTGATCCCCCGGGCGGATCTGGTCATCACCGGTGAGGGGCGTCTCGATGCCCAGTCCCACACCGGCAAGGTGGTGGGCACCCTCCATGCCCTGACCTCGGCGGCCGGTGTCCCCCTCGCGGTGGCCGCAGGTGAAATCGACGGGGAGGTCCCGGAGGGGATCATCCCCGTCGAATTGGAGAAGAGTAACGATGTGGCGGCCCAGCTGCGTGCCGCCGGCAGGCGGATCGCCGAGAGGTTCGCTGCGGGATCCGCCACGGACCACTAGCGGATGATCTCCACGCTCCACGGGTAGGTGGCAGGAACCTCATAGGCCAGTTCCTGCTCGAGCAGGAAGGCATCCTTGGGCAGTTCAGCCGGTGGGGTGAGCAGGCGGGCGAGGATCATGGTGATCTGGTTGACGGATCCCTTCACCCCGTCCACCTCGATGAGGTAGCGGTTGACGGAGGCATCCTCCAGGTCGTTGTCCTCGTGTTCATCACGGTAGGTCTGGCGCAGCTGCTCCTCCACCCCGTCGGCCACGGCCGGTTCCGGATCGTGGACCACGAGGGCGGAGCTGAGCAGCCCCTTGTCCCGCAGCAGGTCGGATACGGCGGTGAAACGTCCCGCGAGGTCGATGGAATCGGAGTCCGGGACAAGTACATCAAACTGGATCTTCGGCATGACAACACAGTAGCCAATAACCTGAATGGCATGAACAGTCCCTTCCGTATCCAACCCACCCCCATCCGCACCATGGCCGATGGCACCATCAAGCAGGTTCATCCCTTCACCGGCACGGAGGTGTGGACGGTGCCCGGACGGGGGAACCGGCCGCTGTCACGTCCCGCCCCGGACCCGGTGCCTCTGAGCCCGGAGGATCACACCTCCTACTGCGCCTTCTGCCCGGACAACCAGCTGTCCACTCCCCCGGAGAAGTCCCGGATGGTGCGTACCGGAAAGGGGGATTTCGAGGTCCTGGCCGGTGGGCTGCCCAGGGACCTGGACAAGACGGTCGCGGAATTCCGGCGGGTGCCCAACCTGTTTGAGATCGTCACCTATGAGTACTGGAACAAGAACTTCGGTTTCGAGATGGATCCCGAGACCGCCATGCGCATGGCCACCTACCTCGCCGACCCCGAGGGACGTCGACATGTTCTGTCGATCGTGCGCACGAGGATGAAGGCCGCCGGTGAGGATGGTTCCAGCCTGACGGAGGCGGAACTGCTGGAACGCGCCCCGAGTTATTTCTCCGGGGGCCACGATGTCATCATCGCCCGGCGCCATTTCACCGACGACGCCACCGACGACTCCCAGCTGGCCTCCTCCGGCACCCTGACCAGTGATGAGCACGCCGCCTTCATCCGGTTCACCCTCGACGGCATGCGTGATCTGTATGCCCGCAACCGGTATGCCCCCTATGTGGTGGCGTTCCAGAACTGGCTCAAACCCGCCGGTGCGTCCTTCGACCATCTGCACAAACAGCTCGTGGCCATCGACGAGCGCGGATACCAGAATGATGTGGAACTGGCGCAGCTGCGGCACAACCCCAACATGTACAACGAGTGGGGTGTGGATTACGCCGGGTACCACAACCTCATCATCGCGGAGAATGATCACGCCGTGGCCTTCGCCGGTTTTGGCCACCGCTACCCCACCCTGGAGATCTACTCCAGGTCCCCGGTGTCGGAGCCGTGGCTACAGTCCGGGGAGGAGGTCCGTGCCATGAGCGATCTCATCCACGCCTGTCACGCCGCCACCGGCCCCGATGTGCCCTGCAATGAGGAGTGGCACCACAAACCGGTGGATGTGGACATGCCGATGCCGTGGCGGGTCACGATCAAGTGGCGGGTGTCCACCCTGGCCGGTTTCGAGGGCGGCACCAAGATCTACCTCAACACCCTCTCACCCCAGAATGTCCGCGACCGGGTGGTCCGGGAACTGTACCGTCTGCGGGACGAGGGGTGGATCGACGAGGAGATGAGGATCGCCACGGAGTGTTCCGTGCAGCGCAACAGTCTGAGGTACAACCCGTTGCTGCAGCGGTGACAGGGATGCGTCGATAAGCACTGGCCGACCGCGTCTGGCGCGCGACCTGCCCTAGTATCGTATCCATGAGCCATATCTCCGATCTGCTGCGCAACCATGGTGTCGACCTGTCCTGGCAGGAGGGCCTCTACCAGGATCTCCACGAGCACCCGGAGCTGTCCGGTTTCGAATCCGAGACCTCGCGCACCATCCTCAGCCAGCTGGAACGCTTCGACTGCGAGGTCATCTCACCGGTCGGGGGGTACGGTGTCATCGCGATCTTCCGCAATGGTGACCATGAGAAGTACCCGGTCGCACTGATGCGCGCCGATTTCGACGGCCTGCCCGTCAAGGAGACCACCGGGGTGCCGTGGGCCTCGACGCGGATGCGTCCCCTCGACGGCACGAATGTTCCGGTCATGCACGCCTGTGGCCACGACATGCACACCACCGCGCTGCTGGGGGCCTGTGCGCTTCTCGACGAACGACGTGACGCCTGGCAGGGTACCTTCATCGCCCTGTTCCAACCCTCGGAGGAAAACGCCCGCGGGGCCAACGCGATGGTGTCCGACGGCCTGGCGCAGAAGATCCCCCGCCCCGATGTCTGTTTCTCCCAGCATGTGGTGCCGGGACCGGCCGGCGCGGTGATGAGCCGACCCGGTGCGGCCCTGGCGGCCTGCGACTCCATCAACATCCGCATCCGGGGGCGCAGCGCCCACGGATCGATGCCCCACAATTCCATCGATCCGACCTATGTGGCGGCGATGATCGTGGTGCGCCTGCAGGGCATCGTCGGCCGCGAGGTCTCCCCCGAGGAATTCGCGGTGATCTCCGTCGGTACCCTGAGCTCCGGTAATTCCAACAACACCATCCCCAGTGAGGCCCGACTGGTGCTCAACTGCCGGTTCTACAACGACAAGGTGAAGAAACGGGTCTACCGGGCCATTGAACGGGTGGTGAAGGGTGAGTGCATGGCGTCCGGAATCGAGCATGAACCGGTCATCGAGTACTTCGCCCACGGTGAACTCACCGACAATGACGTGGAGGTCTTCGCGAAGGTCCGCCCGGTCTTCGATGAGGTCTTCGGACCCCAGTCGGTGACCTCCGACAGGTGGACCGCATCGGAGGACTTCCCCAATATCCCACTGGCACTCAACAGCCCGTATCTGTACTGGACCATCGGTGCCACCCCCGCCGGTGACTGGGCGCGTGCCGTGGCCGCCGACCGGGTGGCCCAGGACATCCCCGCCAACCACATGGGTGATTTCCTGCCCGATTTTGTACCCACGGTGGCGTCGGCAACTACCGCGGCCGCCGCTGCGGTGTTGACCTACCTGGGTGTCCCCTCCCACCAGAAGTCCTAACCTCCCAGTACGCCACACGGCCCGCATCCCCGGGAAGCAGTTCAGGGGGATGCAGGCCGTGTGCTTGTCTGGCGCGCCTGGTGGCAGGCCCGTTATCAGGCCGGGTAGTAGGTGATCAGTCCGGTTTCAGCGGCGTTGACCAGCATGTCGTGGCAGGGCACCACGCGGGCGGTGTATCCGACGGTGCCGGGGAGGTCGCGGTGGATCGCCACGGTGTAGGTGGACTTGCCGGTCTTGTCCATGTCGTAGACAACCGGATCCACGATCTGCCCGTGGTCATCCTGGTCACCGATGATGGCCTGGACACGGATGTCCCCGTGCTCCAGTGAACCGGGATCGACATCCACGGTGATCAGGGTCTCCGTCTCGGTCTCCGCGTGGGCCTCTGCGCCGGGGGCGGTGTCAGCCACGCGGAGGTTGGACAGTGCCACCGTGGACCATTCGGACTTGACGGTCTCCAACCAGGCGGCGTAGGAACTGGCGTCCTCCGGCTTGGCGATGAGCATCGCCTGGTGCTGGGTCGGACGGTAGTAGTCGGTCGTGTAGTCCCGGACCATGCGGGTGGAGGTCACCATCGGTGACAGGGTGGTCCAGGACCTGCGGATCATCTCCAGCCAACCCTGCGGGATGCCGTTGTCATCACGGTCGTAGAACAGTGGGGCGACATCATTTTCCAGCAGGTCGTAGAGGGCCTGGGACTCGAGGTGGTCACGGTACTCGAAATCAGGGGTCTCCACGGTCGGGATGGTCCAACCGGTCTCCTCCTGGGGCATCTCATCCCACCAGCCGTCGGAGATCGACAGGGTGAGCCCACCGTTCATGACGGCCTTCATACCGGAGGTGCCGGAGGCCTCCTGCGGGCGCACCGGGTTGTTCAGCCAGACATCTGTGCCGGCGACAAGGTAGCTGGCCAGGTTGATGTCATAGTCAGGCAGGAACAGGAAGCGGTCACGCACACCGGCCTGGTCTGCGAACTGGACGATCTCCTGCATGAGCTTCTTGCCACCCATGTCATGCGGGTGGGCCTTGCCGGCGATGACGAACTGCACCGGACGCTCCTCGTTGAGGAGGATGGAACGCAGACGCTCCGGATTGCGCAGCATCAGCGTCAGTCGCTTGTAGGTGGACACGCGACGGGCGAAACCGATGGTCAGCACCTCCGGGTCCAGGACGCGACGGGTCCAGCCGAGCTGGGCCTCGGCGTGTCCACGGGTGGCCCAGGACTCGAAGGTGGCCGCGCGGGCGACCTCGACGAGATCGGCGCGCAGCTTGTTGCGGACCTCCCAGATCTTCTCATTGGGCACCGCATCCGGGTTGCTCCAGGTGTCGGCGACGGCGAGATCCGCCCCACCGGAGACACGCTCGATCAGTTCCAGCATCTCGGGCTTGACCCAGGTTGGGAGGTGGACACCGTTGGTGACATGGCCGATCGGAACCTCTGCGGGCTCATAGCCCGGGTAGAGACCGGCGAACATCTCACGGGAGACCTCACCGTGGAGCTTGGCCACACCGTTGGCGCGCTGGGAGGCACGCAGACCCATGTGTGCCATGTTGAAGAGGGAGGGGTCATCCTCCCGACCGAGTTCGATGGCCTTGTCCAGGGGGATACCGGGGCAGAGCTGCTGGTCCTCGGGCAGCCCGTCACCGAGGTAACGGCGCACCATGGACATGTCGAAACGGTCGATGCCCGCCGGGACCGGGGTGTGCGTGGTGAAGATGTTGGAGGCGCGGACCTGCTCGAAGGCGGCGGCGTAGTCCATGCCCTGCGCCATGCGCTGGCGGATGCGCTCGAGGGTGAGGAAGCCGGCATGTCCCTCGTTGAGGTGGGCGACGTCCGGACGTGGGATGCCCTTCTGCTCGCAGTAGGCGTCGACGGCGCGGATACCGCCGACGCCGAGGACGATCTCCTGCTTGATGCGGTGCTCGGAGTCACCACCGTAGAGACGGTCGGTGACAGAACGCATGTCCTCCGGGTTTTCATCGATATTGGTGTCGAGCAGCAGCAGCGGGACACGCCCGACGTTGGCGACCCACAGGGCGATGGTGATCTGACGGCCCTCGGGGAAGGCGACGGTGACCTTGAGCTGCTCACCCTTGTCATCGGTGACGGCGACAATGGGCAGGTTGGCGGGGTCGTGGTACTCGTACTTCTCCTGCTGCCAACCGTCGGCGGTCAGTGACTGGGTGAAGTAGCCATGAGTGTAGAGCAGACCGACACCGATCAGGGGGACACCGAGATCGGAGGCGGATTTCATGTGATCGCCGGCGAGGACTCCGAGACCACCCGAGTAGATCGGAAGGCTGGGGTGGATGCCGAACTCCATGGAGAAGTAGGCGGTGATGAGATTGTTGCTGCGATCAGATGTGGCGCAGGTCTTCTGGTACCACAGCGGGGCGGTCAGGTACTCGCTGAGGTTCTGGGATTCATTGTTGATGCGGCCGAGGTACCCGTCATCACCGGCGAGCTCACGCAGGCGGGAAGCGGGTGCCTGATGCAACATCTGCTTGGGGTCCTCCCCCAGCTTCGACCACAGTTCCGGATCGATGTCCCGGAACAGCTGCTTGGTTTCCTCACGCCACGACCAGCGCAGATTGTGCGCGAGCTGAACCAGCGGTTCGAGCTGGGTGGGGAGCTGATTGCTGAATTTGACTGTGCCTACTGATTTCACGCTCTCCAACCTAGCCTGAACCAGGTGACCCTGCCACCGGAATGGGAATCGGGTTCGGTGCCGAGCTCAGCACGGGGTCAGCAAAGCTGCGACCACCGGTGTGGTGATGCCTATCGACGCTCGAGCAGTTCCTCGGTGGTGACCCCCGGGAGGGACACGGTGACCGGGGTGCCCCACGGGTCGGTCATGGTCACCGAGGTTCCATTGTCGGAATGCTCCCAATCACCGAGACGGCTGACCAACATGTCCAGATCCTCCCGCTCGGGGACGAGGATGGACACCTCTGCGAGTCCGAGGGTGGCGGCCCGGGGCCCGGCCCCACCGGAATGCCAGGTGTTCATGGCCACATGGTGGTGGTATCCACCGGCCGAGGTGAACAGGGCACCGGGGATGGAGGTGGTGCGTTCGAAACCGATGCGGTCGATGTAGAAGGCGGCTGCCTGGTTGAGGTCACCTACCTGGAGGTGGACATGTCCGATGGTGGCAGGCTGGGACCTGTTGGATTCCAGCACCTTCTGGTTGAGGTGTTTCTGCAGGTAGGCGTTGGGATCCAGGTAGACGGTGTCCATGTCCACATCCCCACCGGTGTAGGTCCAGGCCTCGCGTGGCCGGTCCACGTACAGTTCGATGCCGTTGCCCTCGGGGTCGGTGAAGTAGAACGCCTCGGAGACCAGGTGATCGGAGGACCCGACGAAACTGGATCGGGGATCCCGGGCGGCGCGGTAGACGGTGGCGGCGAGAGCAGCGGGGGCCTCGAACAGGAAGGCCGTGTGGTAGAGACCCGCCTGCCCTGGATCCACACCCGGCAGGCCCGGGGTGGACACCAGTCGCATCAGGGGCAGGCCGTTGCGCCCCAGCACGCGGTGGACGTCCCTGCCCCGGGACTTCTCCTCAATGGGGTCCATGTCCAGGATGGTGGCGTAGTAGGAGGTCATGTTCTCCAGGTCACCGACGCGGAGGGTGACGGCGTCCATGTGGGTGGCGGTGTTGATGGTCTTCTCAGGGGTGGCCATGGGGTTCCTCACTTCAGATGGGGGTCGATCGGGGTGGTTGTGCTGTTGTGTTCAGTTATACGCCATATTTAGTTGATGTGTCAAGCATTTTGTTGTCATTGTCCCCAATCGTCCTCCCCACCGATACAAAAAGGGCGCCGACGGTGACCGTCAGCGCCCCTCCATCCGGGTTTCCCGCCTACTTGGGAATCCGGGTATCCTCACCCAGCAGGTGAACGTGGATCATGTTGGTGTTTCCCGTGACCCCCGGAGGGGAACCGGCGACGACCACCATCATGTCATCCTTCTGATACTCGTCCATGGCCAGCAGCGCACGGTCAACCTCACGCATCATGCCATCGGTGTCATCCACCTTCGGGCACAGGAAGGTCTGGGCACCCCAGGTGAGCGCCAGCTGGGAGCGGACGCTCGGATCAGGGGTGAAGACCAGCAGCGGCAGATGGGAGTGCAGACGGGCCAGACGCTTGGCGGTGTCCCCCGAGGTGGTGAAGGCGACCAGGGCGCGGGCATTGAGTCGCTCGGCGATGTCGCGGGCGGAATAGGAGATCACGCCACGCTTGGTGCGCGGAATGTGCGTGAGATCCGGAACCCGGCCGTCGGTCTCGGCGAAGCGGACGATACGGGACATCGTGCGGACCACATTGTGGGGATCCTTACCCACGGAGGTCTCACCGGAGAGCATGACGGCATCGGCACCATCGAGAACGGCGTTGGCCACATCGGAGGCCTCCGCACGGGTCGGACGGGAATTCTCAATCATCGAATCGAGCATCTGGGTGGCCACGATGACCGGCTTGGCGTTCTCCCGGGCGATCTGGATCGCCCGCTTCTGCACGAGCGGGACCTCCTCGAGCGGGACCTCCACGCCGAGGTCTCCACGGGCGACCATGATCGCGTCGAACGCCAGCACGATGGACTCGAGTGCTGCGACCGCCTCCGGCTTCTCCAGCTTGGCGATCACCGGGACGCGACGTCCCTCCTCATCCATGATGGCATGGACGAGTTCGACGTCCGCTGGGGAGCGGACGAAGGACAGGGCGATGAAGTCAACGCCGAGCTTCAGGGCGAAACGAAGATCCTTGATGTCTTTCTCGGATAGGGCTGGCACGGAGATGTCCATGCCGGGCAGGGAGACACCCTTGTTGTTGGAGACGGGGCCACCTTCGGTGACCTCACAGATGACATCGTTGCCCTCGACGGAGACGCAGACGAGGCCGACCTTGCCGTCATCGACCAGCAGACGGTCCCCCGGACGGGCATCCTTGGCCAGGTTCTTGTAGGTGGTGGAGACACGGTCATGGGTGCCTTCGACATCATCCACCGTGATGCGGACCGTCTCACCGGTCTCCCATACGGTTGAGCCCTCCTTGAACCGTCCGAGACGGATCTTGGGGCCCTGCAGGTCGGCGAGGATGCCGACCGCGCGACCGGTCTTGTCAGTGGCTTCACGGACCCACTTGTAGTTCTGTTCATGGTCGGGGTGATCGCCGTGCGAGAAGTTCAGGCGGGCCACATCCATGCCGTCCTGAACCAGTCGGAGGATCCCATCCGCGCTGGCGACCGCCGGACCGAGGGTGCATACAATCTTAGTTCGTCTTTCCACATCGACCAGCCTAACCCTTTGAGGGTGAGGCGGCGACAATGGCTGCGGGAAAGTAAGACCCCGTTCACCTGTCCCACACCCGGTTCCAACACCCCCGGACCATGACAGGATTCACCGATCCTGCCCGAACATAGCGTGATATGGCCACATTTTCAGAAGAAACGGACATTAGCAGAATTAGCTGATTGCCTTTCATCCAACACGACCCGCTCGGCGCGATAATCATCACACCTAGCGGGTCTGGCCTATTTCCGTTTCTTCCCGGTCGTTTCAGGGCTGTCCCCGGGCACCGTTCCGGTGGTGGCATCAAGCCCGGCTGTCTCCGTGTCATCGCGTTCAGCCTGCGCCGCATGATAGGCCGGGTCCACCTCAGCAGGGGCCTCCCGCCCCTTCCCCAGCCGGAGGAATACGATGACCGCCAGGATGAACACCACGGCGGAGACGAGGGTGTTGATGCGCATGCCGAACACCATGGTGGCCTCGTCGGTACGCATCTGCTCGATCCAGAACCTGCCGAGGGTATAGCCGGCGACGTACAGGGCGAACACCCTGCCATGGCCGAGACGGAAACGTCGATCCGCCCAGATCAACAGCCCGAAGATGAGCAGGTTCCACAGCATCTCATAGAGGAAGGTGGGATGGACGGTGGCGATGACCTCACCCGTGGAGACACCGGTCACCGGCGCGAAACGGCCATTCTCATCCACGCGGTAGTAGATCTCCAGCGCCCAGGGCACATCGGTCTCGGCCCCGTAGAGCTCCTGGTTGAACCAGTTGCCGAGACGTCCGATCGCCTGGGCGAGGATCACGCCCGGGGCGACGGCATCCGCAAACGGAGCAAGGGGAATCTTCTTGTAGCGGAAATAGGCCCACACCGCCAGGCCACCGAGGATCACCGCCCCCCAGATACCCAGGCCCCCGTTGGTAATCTTCAAGGCATCCACCGGGTCACAGGTCTCGCAGAAGTACTTCTGGTTGTCGGTGATCACGTGATAGATACGTCCGCCGATGATACCGGCGGGAACAGCCACGATCGCGGCATCCAGGACCACCTCCGGGTTGCCGCCCCGGGCGGCGTAACGTTTCCTGGTCAGCCAGATGGCCACGATGATGCCGGCGATGATGCACATCGCATAGGCGCGGATCGGGAGGGGTCCGAGGTACCACACTCCCTGGGGAGGGGATGGGATTGCTGCCAGTGTCATGACGTCCACAGGATTATTCAGAACCTAACCGCTTGGAAAGCGCAGAAGTGTCAACGGGGAATGACACTTAATGTAGCAACAACCCCACCCCGGGGTCCGGGTTGCGTCGACAAGCGTGGACACGCGGCGGCGAGCGTCGACAAGCGTGGACGGCGACCCCACCCGGCACCGGTCGATACCGCCTACCGCGATGGGCAGGCCGGATGCATGCCTGCCGAGATCAGCGACCGGGTTGAGGCGAGGGGGGTGTGGGGCACGTAGATAGCATCGGCGGACTGCCGGGCGAAGGCCATGAGTTCCTTCGGTGTCCAACACCCGCCGAGGACGATGCGGGCGGTTTCCTGCGGGAGCTGGGAACAGACCCCGGCGAAGGCCTCCGGGAGTGTTTTCGGCCCCTGGTAACCGGTGATATCGATGGCCACCACGGAAGCCCCCACCTCAGCGGCGCGGGCGGCCTCCGCCGGGTTGCGCACCTCCACCAGCGCGGTCATACCCAGGGATTCCGTGCGGTCGAGCAGGGCGGCCAGTTTGTGCGGATCCATGGTCCAGACCGCCAGCGCCAGGGCATCCGCACCGAGGACGCGGGCCTCATGGATCTGATAGGGGTCGACGATGAGATCATCGAGAAGCAGCGGGAGATTGACAGCAGCCTTGATATCCCTGATGTCCTGCGCCGCGATCTCGAACCGTCCCCTGCGGACCATATAGCTGAGCGCGGCGGCCCCACACTCCTCCAGGCGGGTGGCGAAATCAACGGGGTCCTTGTGATCCGACCAGTCTGATGCGAAACGATCGAATCCGGCCACCAGGTTGCAACCGGAACCCAGGAATACCGAACGGACATCAAGCGCCGCCGGCAGACCGGGTGAACGTGACTGATCCTTGACGTCCTGGAACGTCACCCGTGCTTCCCGTGTCGCGACCTCGGCTGCAACATCCTGGAGAATACGGTTTTCCACCGTTACCATGCTTGCCCTCCTCCGTGCTGTGCAGAAACAACGTTAGTCCGCACACGGTGGAGTAGAAAAATCAGACCAGCTTGTCAACCCCCGACCACTATCATTGACCTGTGATTTTGCCCCTACCCCCGCCGGTGTCGGTTGGGTCAATATCCTCATCGAGTGCGTCCCACATCACACGACCGGAATCCGGTGCCTGCTCAAGGTCGGTGTGGATCTTATCCGCCCGTGCCTGGCGCCGTTCGAACCTGCTCGCCTGAACACCGTCGGCACCGGGCCGCATGGCCAGCAGCACACCCCCGAACAGGGCTAGCGCGCAGCCGAGGAGCGCCACAACCGCCGCCGCCGGGTGCGTGGAGAGGTCGGTGATCTCCGCCCATTCCGACAGCAGGGTGCCCTCGCTGGCCCGCTGGCTGGCCACACCTGAGGTGAGCAGGGACCGTGCCCGTTCCGCATCCTCCGCGGTGGCCTCCCCCGTGAGCAGGGACAGCGGGGAGAGGCTCGCACCCACGGCGAGTACTGCGGCAAGCCCACCGACGATCCTGCGCCCCGTCCGGCGCAGCACGAGCCCGGCGACACAGGCGGCGGCCAGCGCCAGGGCCAGCGCCATGATCTCCGTCGACCAGGTGGCACCCACCAGCGACTGGGTGGTGGCACCGGATTTGTCGTCGAAGGCCTCAACAGTGATCCAGGTCATGCGTGAGCTGATCCAGACCACCAGAGCCCCCGCACCGATCAACAGGGCTGACAGCACGTGGCGTTTCATCGTGTTTCCTTCTGGTTGTGGCTAATCGGGGGCTGGTTCGCCGGCCGGGGTCACTGGCCGGGGTCGTCCGTCGGGGTCGTCGGCCGGGATGCTTATCGACGCACTACTGTCCCGGCCCCAGCAGCGGATCCGCATCAAAGCAGGTGCGGGCGCCGGTGTGGCAGGCTCCACCGGTCTGGTGGACGGTGACCAGGACGGTGTCGCCGTCGCAGTCGAGGGCGACATCGGTGACCTCCTGGACATTGCCGGAGGTCAGTCCCTTGATCCAGTATTCATCCCTGGAGCGGGAATAGTAGGTACCGCGGCGGGTGGCCAGGGTGTAGGCCAGGGCATGGGTGTCCATCCAGGCCATCATGAGCACCTCACGGGTGTCCACCGCCTGGACCACCGCCGGGATGAGACCGGCATCATTGAGCTTCAGACGGGCGGCGATGACCGGGTCGAGGGTGAACTCCGCCGGGTTGTCGCTGATCGGTGTGGGATCGTGGCTCACCGGCGGACCTCGAAACCGGCCTTCTCGATGGCGTCCTTGACCTCGGTGATGGTGACCTCACCGAAGTGGAAGATGGTGGCGGCCAGGACGGCATTGGCACCGGCGCGGACCGCGGGTGGGAAATGCTCGGCGGTGCCGGCACCACCGGAGGCGATCACCGGGATCGACACCGCGGCGCGGACCTTCTCCAGCAGCTCCAGGTCGAATCCGTTCTTGGTGCCGTCACCATCCATGGAGTTCAGGAGGATCTCGCCGACGCCGAGCTTCTCCCCCGTGATCGCCCATTCCACGGCATCCAGGCCCGCGGAGCGGGTGCCACCGTGGGTGGTGACCTCGAAGCCGGAGGGCTGCGGTGCCTCCCCGGCGGGTACACGACGGGCGTCGACGGACAGGACGATGCACTGTGCACCGAAACGCTGGGACAGCTCCGACAGCAGCTCCGGGCGGGCGATCGCGGAGGTGTTCACACTGACCTTGTCCGCACCGGCGCGCAGCAGCTGGTCCACATCCTCCACGCTGCGCACACCACCACCGACGGTGAGTGGGATGAAGATCTGCTCGGCGGTGCGACGCACTACATCGAGCATGGTTCCACGCCCATCCTTCGAGGCGGAGACATCCAGGAAGGTCAGTTCATCCGCGCCCTCCTCGCCGTACCGCTTGGCCAGTTCCACCGGATCACCGGCATCGCGGAGGTTCTCAAAGTTGACGCCCTTGACCACCCGGCCGTTGTCCACGTCCAGGCAGGGGATCACCCTGATTGCCACACCCATGTCATTGCTCTTTTCTCATTAGTTTTTCTCGCCAGGTTTGTCCTTGGGTTCCCCACCGAGGGGTGCCCCCGGTCGATCCGGGATGATCTCCGCGAACCGGGCTCACCATCCGTGTTCGGTGCGAACCTTGTCAATCTTATCTATCAACACCGCATGGGCCTTCGCTGTTCCCGCGATGACCCCCTTGCCGGGTGCCCACTCATTGCCCTCGGTGTCGGTGACCACTCCCCCGGCGGCACGCACCAGCATCACACCGGCGGCGTTGTCCCACACATGCGGGCTGAAGGAGACGCAGGTGCCGAAGATCCCCTCAGCGGTGAACGCGAGATCCACCCCGATGGAGCCGGTGATCCTGGGTCGCAGGTAGGACTCCGCGAGTTCCGAGAGCAGATCACGGCGCATCTCCATGGGGAACCGGGTGTTTTTCGGGGTGGCCATGGAACTGAACCCGACGTGGGCGACCAGGGGGGATTTCTCCTCCAGGGGCGGTACCGGCTGACCGTTGATCATGAGCGGGGAACCGGCGTAGGCGGTCAGTCGCTTGCCCAGCATCGGCAGGGAGGTGATCCCCAGGACGGGCTGATCATCATCGAGCAGGGACACCAGGATCGCGGACATCGGGTTGCTGGCGGCGTAGTTGGCGGTGCCGTCGATGGGGTCGATCACCCACCTGGTGCCGGATTCCACGCCACCCTCCTCCTCACCCACCACCGGGATGCCGGTGAGGGTGCCCAGCATCGAACGGATATGGGATTCGATGGCGAAGTCCACCTCAGTGGCGAAATCCCCGGCGGATTTCATCGTCGAGGGTGCGGAACCGAAACCGTCGATGAAGATGTTCTCGGCATCATCCACCACGGCCTCGGCGATGGCGAGCAGCTCTCGGGTGTCCACGGGATCAGCCGAGCTTTTCGACGGCTTCCAACGCCTCCGCCAGCGTGAACCGGTGCTCGTAGAGTGCCTTGCCGATGATGACGGAATCAATGCCCTCATCCTGGTACTTCGCCAGCCCCAGGACATCCTCCAGCGTGGAGATACCACCGGAGGCGACGATCGGTGCGTCGGTGGCCGCGGCGACATCGCGCAGCAGATCCACATTCGGGCCCGTCAGGGTGCCGTCCTTGGACACATCGGTGACCACGAACCGTGAACAACCCTGGGAGTCCAGGCGCTCGAGCACCTCCCACAGGTCACCCCCGTCGGAGACCCAGCCGTTGCCCTTGGTGCGCCATTCACCATTTTCGAGGCGGACCGCGATATCCACGGCGATCTTCTCCCCGTGGCGCCTGATCACATCGGCGATCCACTCGGGCTTCTCCAGGGCGGCGGTGCCGATGTTGACGCGGGTGGCACCGGTGGCCAGTGCACGCTCCAGGGAGGCATCATCACGGATTCCACCGGTTAATTCCACCTTGATATCCAGCTGGCGCGTGATCTCCGCCATGAGCTCGTGGTTGGAGCCACGGTTGAAGGCGGCATCCAGATCCACGAAGTGCAGCCACTCCGCCCCCTGTTCCTGCCACCGCAGCGCGGATTCCAGCGGGGTGCCGTAGGACTTCTCAGTCCCGGCCTCACCCTGGTCAAGTCGGACAGCCTGGCCGTTGACAACATCAACAGCGGGAAGAATCGTGAAGGTCATGGTCTGTAGATCCTAACTGTTAGATGTGGTTGATCCAGTTGCGCAGCAGCTGCGCGCCCGCGTCCCCGGATTTCTCCGGGTGGAACTGGGTGGCCCACAGCGCACCGTTTTCCACGGCGGCGACGAACCGGTCATTTTCGTGCACGGCCCAGGTGACCAGCGGCGGGGTGGTCAGGTCATCGGTGACCAGGGTCCAGTCACGGACACCGTAGGTGTGGACGAAGTAGTACCGTTCATCCTCACTCAACCCGGCGAACATCTCACTACCGGGTTGTTTCTCCACGGTGTTCCACCCCATGTGCGGGAGGATACGGGCCTGCAGGCGTTCCACCCGGCCGGACCACTCACCGCAACCCCGTGTCTGGATACCGTGTTCGATGCCCTCGTCGAAGAGGATCTGCATGCCCACGCAGATACCCATGACCGGACGCCCACCCGCCAGGCGGGTGCCGATGATGCGATGGCCGAAGACCCCCCGCAGCCCCTTCATGCAGGCATCGAAGGCCCCGACACCGGGGACGAGGAGCCCATCGGCGTTGGTGCAGATATCGGGGTCACTGGTCACGATGACCTCCGCACCGACGTGCTCGAGCGCACGCTGGGCGGAGCGGAGGTTGCCTGATCCATAGTCGAGTAGAGCGACGGTTTTGGTCATGCGAATAGTCTAGGACATGCACTTTCGCAGACTATAACCGCAACCTACTTTATTTCTGTGGGTGGTGGAGGCAACCGGGATGGGGGTCCGAGGCCCACCCGCTGGCGGTAGCCTGGCCGCATGCCCGCCTTCCCTCTCCGCAGACCCACCGGTGTTGCACTGATGTTCGCCACCAACGGGGCGGCCTTCGCCTCGATCCTGCCCTGGTATCCGACCTTCAAGGTGCAGTGGGGGCTCTCCGATGCCGCATTCGGGATCATTGTCGCGTGTTTTGCCGCGGGGTCACTGCTGTCCACGGTGTTACCCAGCCTGGCGGTCACGCGTTTCGGCCCCCGTAGGGTCGTGGTGTGGGGCACCCTCCTGCTGTGTCTGTTGGTCGCCGCCGTGGGGTGGTCCCCCTCAGGTCTTGTGCTGGCGGCGCTGCTCCTGCTCATCGGTGTCACCGATGCCATCATCGATGTCTCCCAGAACGTCGCGGCTGTCCGCGTGCAGGACAGTCTCGGGATCTCGATCATGTCCTCGGTCCATGCCTGCTGGAGCCTGGGTGCCGTATTCGGCGGGGTGGTGGGCACCGCCGCCGCCTCCGCCGGGGTCGATGTACGTGTCCACCTGGCGACGGTCATGACCGGGGTCGCCCTGCTGGTGGTACTTGCCACGTGGTTGACCGGTCCCGTGGGGCGGGGGGCGGATCCCGCGCCTGATCCGGGCTCCGGCACCAACCCCGCCGGGTCTCGTGGCCCGGGGCTGGGGCGGGTGCTGGTGGTGGCCCTGCCGGTGGCCATCGTGGCCACCTCCGGCACGGTGGTCGAGGATGTGGCCAACAACTGGGCCGGGTTGGCCTCGGTGGAACTGGCGGGGGTGGCGGTGGGGACCGCCGGGGTGGCCTTCACGGTGGTGCTGGCGGCACAGACCCTCGGCCGGTTCACCGGCGACTGGTTCATCCAGCGTTTCGGGCGGGTCGCCACAGCCCGCGCCGGGGGTGTGCTCATCGCCCTCGGTGGTGTCGTGGTGGTGTCCTCCTCCACCCCGCTGCCGCTCTACACCGGCCTGGCGTTGTTGGGCCTGGGGTGCGCCACCCTGGTGCCCAGTGCCTTCGCGGCCGCCGCCCGACTGCCGGGTCTCAGCGAGGGGGCCGGGGTGACGGTGGTCAGCTGGCTGATGCGGCTGGGGTTCCTGGCCACCAGCCCGGTCATCGGGCTGATCTCCTCGGCCACGGGCCTGCGGTGGGCCCTCGGGCTGCTCATCGCGGTGGGTCTCCTCGTGGTCATCAGCGCAGCGGCGCTGCGTACATCACCGCGTACCTGACAACGGGAGCTTGTCGACGCCCCAACGCCCCACTCCCGACTACGTCCCGGGGGTGTCCTGCTCCGGATCCTTCCAACCGGGTTTCTCCGTGGGGCGGGTCAGCAGGTCGTCGACAGGCACCGGCCGGGTGGCCACCCGGCCCCGGACCGAGCGGACGGTCTGCACGGCACGGCGGGCGACGGGGATCTGGCGCAGTCGGGCGCGGGTGTTGTTGTATTCGGTGAGACGGTGTCTGCCCACGAGACGGTCGGCGCCGGTGAGCAGGATACCGACCGCGATCACCGCGGCCCCCGCGGCGAAGGCACCCTGGTAGGCGAACGCCGCAGCAACCAGGCCGAGGAAGAAACTGCCCAGCCCGGTGCCCGCGTCATAGGAGATATTCCACACGGCGGAGGCCTCGGAGACACGGGACCGGGGCAGCCGGAAGAACATCGACAGCAGGGCCTCGTTCTGCACCATGCCGAAACCACCACCGAACAGCGCCGCGCCCAGCACCAGCAGCCACACCGACCACCCCTGGTGGATGGTCAGGGCGATGACGCCGACCCCGAGCAGCGCGAGCGCCTGCGCGGGGATCATGGTGGCACCCGGTACACCCCGGCGATCGGCGATGACACCGGCGAGGTAGCGGAACACCATCGCGGCACCACCGGTCAGGGAGAGGATCAGACCACTGAAGACCGCCCCGAGGACCGGATCTACCTGGATCACCGCGGCGGGGAGGAAGGAGGACACGGCACCGAAACTCATCGAGATGGTGGCCACCGCCAGAGCCGGGATGAGCACGAGCTTCCAGGCGGGCACCGGCGGAGCCTTGGTCTCCTCGGGGTAGTCATATTTACTGGGTTGTTGTTTCGGTGCCGCCTTGATCGCCGGGATACGTAGACACATCACGGCCGCCACCAGGGCGATGACCGCGCCGAGGATATAGACATAGTCGAAACCCCACCGGTCCCCGATGGCCAGGCCCACCGGCAGGAAGATCATCTGGGACAGGCCGATGAACACCCCCAGCATGCCGGAGGCCTTACCCAGGAAGCGCACGGGTACCAGCTCCGCCACGAGCGCGGATTCAGCCACGGTGAGCGCACCGAAACCGATGCCGCGTAACGCGGAGACCACCAGGACCGGCAGGGGCTCCATGCCGATGATGTAACCGATGGCGGGAACACCCAGCATGAAGGCGGAGAACACCATCACCGGGTTGTACCCGATCCTGCGCAGGGCCATCGGTGTGAAGATCTGGGTGAGCACCGTGGCGGCCATGAACACACCCGTGGTGGCGCCGGCGAGTGCACTGGATCCACCGTCGTTGATCACCGCCAGGGGAACAACCGGCAGCAGGAGGGAGAAACTGCCGAAGGCGGCGGCGACCGCCACGAGCACCGCCAGAAAACCAGGGCTCTTCCACATGCTGGGTAGCTGTTCGATCTCAGCGCGTGTCAGTGTCCTGGTCTCCAAATTAAGTCATCTCTCCAATCGTCCACAGGATGCCGGCCACCGCGGCGATGATACCGATCGCCCCGGCGACGAACATGCCTATCTTGTTCTCAGCCTTATATGCGGACCACGCACCCCCGATGAACAGACCCGCGATGATGAACAGACCGTAGATCATCCACCGGTTGCCGGCATCCGGCTGGGTGGTCGTTGACGCAAGGACAGTATCAGAAAAATCCATAAGGCTCATCTTCTACAACGCACCCTTGGTGGAGGGGATCCCGGTCTGACGCGGGTCCATCTCCACGGCGGCGCGCAGAGCGCGGGCAACGGCCTTGTACTCGGCCTCGGTGATGTGGTGGGGATCGCGCCCGTAGTGGCAGATCACGTGCAGGGTGATCCGTGAATTCAGCGCGAGGGTCTCGAAGAAGTGCTCATTGATCACGGTGGCGTAGTGCCCGCCGATGACGGCGCTGATCATGTGGTCTGGTTCACCGTTGATGACGAAGTACGGGCGGCCGGAGATATCCACCACGGCCTCCACCAGAGCCTCATCCATGGGCAGCTGGCAGGAGGCGAAACGGCGGATGCCCTTCTTGTCGCCGATGGCATCCAGCAGTGCCTGACCGAGGACGATGGCGGTGTCCTCGACGGTGTGGTGGGCATCGATCTCGATGTCACCCTTGGCGTGGACCGTGAGGTCGAAGCTGCCGTGGACACCGAAGGCGGTGAGCATGTGATCGAAGAACGGCAGGCCGGTGTCGATGTCGACCGTGCCGGTGCCGTCGAGGTTGATCTCGACGGTGATGTCGGATTCGCTGGTGGTGCGGGTGGCACGACCGATACGTGGTGCGGTGGTCATGTGGTGATTCTCCCTCGGTGGGTGGTGGTCGTCGGATCGCGTGGAGACGGATCGCTTAGAGGTTGAGGCCGGAGATCTCGGCGGCGGCGGCCAGGAAGGAGTCGTTCTCCTCCGGCAGCCCGATGGTGACGCGCAGGTGGCCCGACACACCGACGTCGCGGATGAGCACTCCCCGATCCAGGAAGGCCTCCCATGCGGTGTGCTGGTCGGTGAACTTCCCGAAGAAGATGAAGTTGGATTCGCTGGGCACCTGGGTGTAACCCAGTTCCTCCAGGCGGGCGGCCACCCGGATGCGCTCGGAGGAGAGCTTGGCCACGGTGGCCAGCGTGTCATCTCGGTGACGCAGCGCCACGGTCGCGGCCGCCTGGCTCAGGGCGGACAGGTGGTACGGCAGCCGCACCAGCATGACCGCCTCGATGAAGGCCGGAGCTGCCACGAAGTACCCGAGACGCCCTCCGGCGAAGTCGAAGGCCTTGGACATGGTGCGTGAGACCACCAGCTTGGCCGGGTACCGGGTGATCAGGGTGGTCGCCGACGGTGACGGTGAGAACTCCGCATAGGCCTCATCAACGATGACGATGCCCGGTGCGGCGTTGATGATCTTCTCGATGTCCGCCAGGCTGGTGATATCACCGGTGGGGTTGTTCGGGGTGGTCACGAAGATGATGTCGGGGACGTGCTCCTCGATGGCGGCGAGGGCTGCGTCCATGTCGATGCGGAAATCGGCACCGCGGGGGATGGCGATGAACTCCGTCTGGGTGCCCTTGGACAGGATCGGGTGCATGGAGTAGCTCGGCTGGAACCCCAGGGCCTTGCGTCCGGGTCCGCCGAAGGCCTGGAGCAGCTGCTGGAGGACCTCGTTGGAGCCGTTGGCGGCCCACAGGTTCTCCCGGGTGACCTGCACCCCGGTCTGGTGGGTGATGTAGTCGGCCAGTGCGTCGCGAAGCTCCACGGAGTCCCGCTCCGGGTACCGGTTGAGCTCGGTGGCGGTGGCCCGGACCGTCTCGACGAGGTCCGCGATGAGGGCCTCGGAGGGTGGGTAGGGGTTCTCGTTGGTGTTCAGGCGTACGGAAACGTTGAGCTGTGGTGCTCCGTAGGCGCTTTCACCGCGCAGTTCCTCGCGCAGTGGCAGGTCGGACAGGGTGACCTCGGGGGCGAGGGTCGTGTCAGTCATGGTGTGTGGGCCTCGTGCTCTACGCGGTTGCGTCAGGGGTGTCGGTGGTATCGGCGGTGGTGGTGGGCAGGGTCTCGAACCGGGCGCGGATCGCCTCCCCGTGGGCGGGCAGATCCTCGGCGTCAGCGAAGTTGATGACCACCTCGGAGATGTCCTTCAGCGCGGCCTCATCGTATTCGATGAGGTTGACCGGGCGCAGGAAGGTGTGGGTGGACAGCCCGGCGGAGAACCGTGCGGTGCCGGAGGTCGGCAGCACGTGGTTGGAACCGGCGGAATAGTCACCCAGCGGCACCGGGGAGAAGTCACCGACGAAGATCGCGCCGGCGTTGGAGATCCGTTCGGAGACTTCACGGGCGTTGGCGGTGTGCACCTCCAGGTGCTCGGCCGCGTACTGGTCGGCCACGGCGATGCCGACCTCGATGTCGTCGACAAGCACGATGCCGCTCTGCTTGCCGCGCAGGGCCTCCGCGACGCGATCGGCGTTGCGGGTGATGGCATAGCGTGCCTCGATTTCACGGTTGACATCCCGGGCCAGCTGCTCGGAGTCGGTGATCAGGACGGAGGCTGCCATGACATCGTGTTCAGCCTGGCTGATGAGGTCATAGGCGACGTTGACCGGGTTGGCGGTGTCGTCGGCGAGGATGGCGATCTCGGTGGGGCCGGCCTCGGAGTCGGTGCCCACGACACCACGGACCAGCCGCTTGGCTGCGGTGACGAAGATGTTGCCCGGGCCGGTGATGATGTCCACCGGCTCCAGATCTGCGCTGTCATCACCGAAGGCCAGCAGGGCCACGGCCTGGGCGCCACCGACGGCCCACACCTCGTCCACCCCGAGGATGGAGCAGGCGGCGAGGATCGTCGGGTGTGGCCAGCCACCATGGTCGGCCTGCGGTGGGGATGCCACCACGAGGGTGCCCACCCCGGCCTCCTGTGCGGGGACCGCATTCATGATCACGCTGGAGGGATAGACAGCGTTACCACCGGGGACGTACAGGCCCACGCGGTCAATCGGCAGGAACCGCTCGGTGACGGTGCCACCCGGTGCCAGCTCTGTGGTGTGTTCGCGTGGTTTCTGATCGGCGTGGACCTTCCGGACACGACGGATGGATTCCTCGATGGCCTCGCGGACCCTGGGGTCGAGGGTGTCCTCGGCGGCCTTGAGCACCTCAGCCGGAACCCGCACGGATGCGGGACGGATATGGTCGAATTTCTCGCCGTAGTCCAGCGCGGCCTCTGCACCGCGGTTCTGCACGTCATCGACGACCGGCTCAACGATGGGCAGAACGGACACAACGTCGGTTCCACCGCGTGGCAGGGCACGTCGGATGTCGCTCTTGGATGGTGTGTGACCACGGAGGTCAGTGACATTCAGCATGGCGAGAATTTCTCCCTAAAGAGTGTGGGGGCTTCTGCAAAAGGCCGGTGGTGTCAAGAAGACCCCGGATGCACCGGTTGCGATACCTCCGGATGATCCTGTGTCGGGCTGCTTCACACCACACGGTGATCTATTGTATTCCCCACCGGTTGGAAAGCGGATTTGGGTACAGAACCGGGTGTTTCCTTTAGACTGATGAGTCAGACCCCGTAACCGGACACTGGCCGCGGGACCCCCTCCCGGCCCGCGGGGAACAGGCAAACCGCCATGTGAGAATCAGCACCCGAGGGGAGGACGATACCCGGCGCGGTGTTCCTCCCCCCGACCGACACCCTGACCAACGCCCTGACCGACACCGTGACCGCACCAACCGAGATAAGAGACAAGGACCGGGCTTCACACTTTGACTGATCGTAATTTCAACATGCCAGACACACTCCTCCCCCGGCCGGTTGACCTGGACCGGGTGGAGGATGCTGTGGATGCACTGGGTTACCAGTTCCTGGCTGCGGATGACCGGTTGCTCCTGCCGTGGCCCAATCATCGCATCTCCATGTACTTCGGTCATGAATCCGGTGTGCATCTGACCATGGTGGCCCGCATGCGGATGTCCCTGGATCTGTCCATGATCAACGATGTCGCCCATGCGTTGAACAGGTGGAACACCGAGCGCATCGCCCCGGCCGCCATGCTGCATGTGGGTGACCTCGGGGAGATCGAGATCCGGTTCCGTTCCTCGCTGAGCGTCGACGAGGGTGTCTCCACCGATCAGCTCCTCCAGTTCATCCAGCTGACCATCAACACCGTCGAGATGGCGGTGGATACTGTCCTGGAGTTGTTCTCCGAGCTGGACATCACCGGCGCGGGCAGTGAGGAACTGCGTGCCGAACAGGACGAGGAGGATCTCATCGCGGATATCGTCGGTCTGTGGGTCCCACCGTCAGTCAACCGCCACGGTTTCGAGCGCGGTTCCGAAAGCAGGAACATGGATACGCCCCGTCACCCTTCCTCTCATCATGACCACAACGACCACCACGGTGATGATCACCATGATGACCACCCCGATGGGGACGATCCCGGCTCCCCCGACGGTGAAACGGGATCCGAGCCGGTCCGGGAGACTCCCGATGAGCCGTTCCTGCCGATCTTCTCGGAGTTCGCGGGGACGGACCTGACCGACGGGACAGAGGGTCCGGCTGACTCCCCCGGTCCCACCACCGGCCGGCACCGGGGTGATGAGGACGGAGATCTGCTCGACCTGCTCGCCTCGATGCGGGATCACGACGGGCAGACCACCGGCCCCGATGGGGGGATTCCCGCCATCGGGGACTCCTCGGTCACGCTGCCTGTCAACGGTGATGATGACGATGCCGACGACCTGGATGACATCGCGGACAGGGACCTCTATGACCCGGAGGACACCCACCCGGAATATCCCCGGGAGGTCACCCTCGACCGGATCCGGGATCACCTCGCAGACATCGGGGTGGTCAAGACCAGCGGCGAGGATGACTTCCTGGTCGCCTGGATCAATGAGGTGTTCATCGGCTTCTTCATCGATAACGGACCCACCTTCCTGGTCAAGGGGCACTGGGATCCCGACATGGATCCCGACCGGGACTTCATCAAACTGTTCATGATGTGCAACCAGTGGAATGAACGCTCATTGACCACCAAGGCGTTCTGTCACAAGGACACCCAGGGGTTGCAGGTGCGGGTGGAGTTCGCGGTGCCTACCGCGGAGGGACTGACCGACGGTCAGCTGCGGCACAATATCGCGCTGTCGATCCATCACATCCTGCAGGCGGTTGATTCCCTCAGTATCGAGGCCACCGGTTCATCGATCGTCGACTGGCCCGACCAGAATTAGGCCGGTGCCCGCGGCCTCATCATCCGGGGTATCCAGCGGTGTGACGAAGATGGCGCACCAGTACATCAGCACCGCCAGAAACGGGGCCATGAACAGGGCGCTGCCGGGCTCGATGGGTGGAACCACCTGGAAGGTCTCCCCCGCCCCGGCTGCATGCGCGGACGGATCCCCGTGCAGCCAGGTGGCCACGGTGTCACCGAAGGCGAGGAAGGTGGCCGCCCCTAGCAGGCTGACCAGACCGATCCAGATCAGCATGGGCAGGCCCCGGGTGGATTCCGACCGGAGGAACACCACCAGGGCCAGGGCCGCCCCGATGACCCCGGTGCTGATCGCAAACCAGATGTACCCGGTGAAGGCCACATTCGCCTCCACCGCGATGGAGGCGGTCTCCGCGTCCTCGACGTAGGCGGTGTAGGTGGGGCGCAGCACCCCCCACACCATCCCGCACAGCGCATAGACCACCAGGGACAGCGCCAGGACCCCCGCATACACGCCGGTGTTGGGACTGGGCCGGCGTGACCGCCGCGCGGCGGGTGTCGGGGGTTCGGGTGTGGCGGTGTAGCCCTGGTACGGGTTGCTCATGGAGTGTCAGGTTACCGTCACCGGGGTACCCGGCCATAAAGGAGCTTGTCGACGCCTCCCCCACGATCACTCCCACTGGACGTCGGTCAGATCCACCCCCTCCTGCTGCGCTTGGGTCTCCACCAGCGAGAGCAGATATTCAGCCCGGCCCTGGTAGGTGGCGTTGAACCGTTCGTCCTGGACATACATCCGGGCGAGGAGGACCTGCTTGGATCTGCTGACCTCATACCACTGACCGATGGAGGCGCGGTGGCGTTCGACCAGCTCAGCGGCCTCGTCGGACCCGGGTGTCACCTCCCGTTCCGCGGCATCCACCAGGTCCGCCACGAAGGTGTCCTGCTCCTCCTTGACCCGGTGCCAGTCCGCCCGGGTCATCTGCTCCTGGGCTCTGCGGGACTGTTCCCATTCGGGGGTCTCACCCCACCGTAGTTCAGCTTCGTCCTGGTATTCGGGTTTCCAGGTGCCACCGAAGAGCTCAATCTTCTCCTCGATGCTCATGTCCCTGTCATTCATGGTGTCCTCCCTGAGGATGTCATCAACCGCCCGGACCATCCGGTGCAGCTGACCGATACGTTCAACCAGAATTTCCCGTTGCCGCCTGAGCGCGCGGGAGGCATCCCCCGGGGCGTCGAGCAACCCTGCGATCTCATCCAGGGGGAGGCCGACCTCGCGGTAGACCAGTATCTGTAGTGCGATCTCAAGGTCCTCCCCGGTGTACATCCGGTGACCGGACCGGGTCCGGTGGCTCGGCACGAGCAGTCCGATGGAGTCCCAGTAGCGCAGGGTGCGCGTGCTGACGCGGAGAATCTCGGCTGCCTCGCCGATCTGGTAGTCGGTCATGGTTACAGTCTCCGCCATGACGCGACGTCAAGGTCAAGGCCATGGGCGAAAAAGGCAGGAAAAAACCCTGAAGGGCTGTCGTCCACTTCAGGGTTTGATCACCGATGGGGGAACTAGTCGCAGAACTTCCACTGGCCACCCTCGCGGAGGAAGCGCTGGGTTGCGGAATCGGTCTGACCATTGGCGGAGGCCACCACCCAGGCGGAGGCGCTGTTGCCATCAACCTGGATGTCAGTGATGGAGTCCACGGTGCCCGGGTCAGCACCGGGGATCTGGTTCAGTGGCACGTCCGGGATGGTGCTGAAGTCCAGGGCTGCGGCACCACCATTGGCTTCGATCACACGGCTACAGGTGTTGCGGGGGACGTACTCCAACATCGACCGCAGGGTGGTCTGCTGCAGTGAACCCCGCACGAGGGATTCAATGGCTGCCGCATCCTCCGGGCTGGCTGCACGGCCACCCTCGACCGGCGCGAGGCTCTGGTAGGTGATGACCGGCTCAACCGGGACATTCTGCTGCGGGGCGGGTTGCTGCACAACCGGCTCGGAGGTCGGTGCCGGCTCCTGAGCGTCCTGCTCCGGTGCCTGCTCGGTCGCCTCATCCTCGGTGGTTTCCCCCTGGGTGTCCTCCCCGGATATGTCCTCCTCGGTCACCTTCGTGGTGGTTGTGGTGGAGGACGAGGTCTGCTTGGTGGTCGATGATGCGGTGGTGTCCTCATCATCACTGCCGCAGGCTGCCAGCACAAGCGGAGCCACCATGATGGCGGCAACGGCGGCCTTCTTCGCAGAAATACGAATGGACAAGTTCTTCTCCTGTAATTCATCAACGCGTACGCGCCCCTCGGGTGAGACACGAGTTGGCTCCGCTCACCCTATCAAGCCAGAGGGGGTCGGCGCTGTTTTAACGGCTGTCATTATGCTGGCAATTGTGCAATTGAACCGTGGAACCATCATCGATGCCGCCCTTTCCATCCTCAACTCCTACGGGCTGGCCGACATGACGATGCGCCGGGTGGCCAAACAGCTGGATGTCGCCCCCGGTGCCCTGTACTGGCATTTCAAGAACAAACAGGAACTGATCGGCGCGACCGCCCGGAGAATCCTGGAACCGTTGTTGATACAGCGGGATGAAGAGGACGTCGAAAAGCGTGACGCGGTGACCACGTGCGCGCAGTTACGTGAGCTGATGATCAACCACCGGGACGGCGCGGAGGTGGTCAGCGCGGCGCTCAGCGACGCCACCCTGCACGATGAACTGGAGGCCCTCATCGCTGTCACCCTGCCCACCCAGGAGGGTGTCGGTGCTTTCACCCTGCTGCATTTCGTCATCGGTGCCGTCCTGGCGGAACAGACGCAACGCCAGCTCCGGGAATTGACCGGTGACGACACCCCCACGCCCGCCGGGGAAGACCCGGCGTTTGAAGAACGGTTCCTGACCGGCATAAGAATCATCATTACCGGACTAGATGCGCTCGGCAGGATAAGATAGCTTTCCATGACATCAAGCAGTGAACACAGCTACTCCGTATGGCCGGGTGATGCCTACCCGCTCGGCTCGAAATACGACGGTGCAGGCACCAACTTTGCACTGTTTTCAGACGTTGCCGAAAGCGTCGAGCTCTGCCTCGTCGATGAGAATGACAATGAGACCAGGATCAAGCTGGAGGAAAAAGACAACAACGTCTGGCACTGCTACCTTCCGGGCATCCTGCCCGGCCAGCGGTACGGTTACCGCGTGCACGGCCCCTGGGACCCGGACAACGGCAAGCGCTGCGATGCCAGCAAGTTCCTGGTGGATCCCTACGCCCGCGCCTTCGTCGGCGAATATGACGGCCACCCCTCATTGTTCAGCTACGACATCATGGACCCGGAGAACCCCCACGGCCGCAACACCGAGGACAGCCTCCCCCACTCCATGAAGTCCGTGGTTGTCAGCCCGTTCTTCGACTGGGGCAATGACCAGCCACCGCGCACCCCGTACCACGAGACCGTGATCTACGAGGCGCATGTCAAGGGTATGACCATGACCCACCCGGACATCCCCGAGAACCTCCGGGGCACCTATGCCGGTCTGGCACACCCCAAGATCATCGAGTACCTGGTGGATCTGGGCATCACCGCCATCGAGCTCATGCCCGTGCACCAGTTCATGCAGGACGACCGCCTGCGTGAACTCGGCCTGCGCAACTACTGGGGATACAACACCTTCGGGTTCTTCGCCCCCCAGAATGACTACTCCTCGGCGAGCACCCCGGGTGCGGCCGTCGCCGAGTTCAAGGCCATGGTGCGATCCTTCCACGAGGCGGGCATCGAGGTCATCCTCGATGTGGTGTACAACCACACCGCCGAGGGCAACCACATGGGCCCGACCATCTCCTTCCGCGGTATTGACAACGAGGCCTACTACCGCCTCGTGGACGGCGATGAACGTCACTACATGGACTACACCGGTACCGGCAACTCCCTCAACGTGCGCGACCCGCACTCCCTGCAGCTGATCATGGACTCCCTGCGGTACTGGGTCACCGAGATGCATGTCGACGGTTTCCGCTTCGATCTCGCCTCCACCCTGGCCCGCGAGCTGCACGATGTGGACCGCCTGGCGACCTTCTTCGACCTGGTCCAACAGGACCCGGTGGTCTCCCAGGTCAAACTCATCGCCGAACCATGGGACATCGGCGAAGGCGGCTACCAGGTCGGTAACTTCCCACCACTGTGGACCGAGTGGAACGGCAAGTACCGCGACACCGTCCGTGACTTCTGGCGTGGTGAGCCGGCCACCCTCGGTGAGTTCGCCTCCCGCCTGACCGGCTCCTCGGACCTGTACGCCCACAATGGTCGCCGCCCCACCGCCTCGATCAACTTCGTCACCGCCCACGACGGTTTCACCCTCAACGACCTGGTCAGCTACAACGAGAAGCACAACATGGCCAACGGTGAGGACAACCGTGACGGTGAATCCCACAACCGTTCCTGGAACTGTGGTGTCGAGGGCCCCACCGATGATCCGGAGATCCTGCAGCTGCGCGCCCAGCAGCGTCGCAACTTCCTGACCACCCTGTTACTCTCCCAGGGCACACCGATGATCTCCCACGGTGATGAGATGGCCAGGACCCAGAACGGCAACAACAATGTCTACTGCCAGGACAACGAATTGGCGTGGATCAACTGGGATCAAGCCATTGAGCACAAGGACCTGCTGAGCTTCACCCGACGTCTGCTGCGGATCCGGGCCGAGCACCCGGTGTTCCGTCGCCGCCGGTTCCTCGCCGGTGGCCCGCTGGGCTCCGACGTCCGCAAACGTGACATCGCCTGGTTGGTGCCGGACGGACAGCTGATGACCCAGGACGACTGGGACTTCGCCTTCGGTAAATCCCTCATGGTCTTCCTCAACGGTGATGCCATCGTCGAACCGGATTACCGGGGTCAGAAGATCGAGGATGATTCCTTCATCCTCATGTTCAACGCCCACCATGAGGCCATCGACTTCACCCTCCCCCCGGAGCATTTCGGTATGAAATGGAAGCTGCTGGTGGACACCACCGAGGCGATCGGTTATCCGCTGGAGGAGCTCACCATCGAGGCTGGCGGAACCCTCACGGTGCCCGCCCGCTCCAGCATGCTGCTGCGCCAGATCGAGGCACCGGATTACACCAAGCTGGATGAGCGCATCGCACGTGAGGCCCGGGAAGTGGAAGAGGCGCGCAAGCGTGAATCCACCGATGCCGAGGCTGCGCTGCGTGCCTCCGTAGGTGCCGCCCTGAAAGCCGAGGAGGAGGCTGTCCAGCACTTCACCGAGCGCACCAAGGCCAGTGTCGGTACCGAGGGAGAGGAATCCGAGGCTGCGGATACCATCCCTGGGGAACTTCCGGAGGAGAACACCGGGGAAGACACCGCTGAAGAGTCCGGCGACGCGGACAAGGTTTCCCCGGAGGTTGCTGTGGAAGCAGACGCCGAGGACGACAGCGAGGATGACGCGGAGTCTGACACCTCGACGGACCTCGGGGCCGATGACAAGGTCGTCCACGCCTCCCGCGCGGACAAGCCTGCCGAGGAGACGGAGACTCTGGATGAGGACGAGGAGCTGATGCGCAAACGTCAGGCTGCTGCACAGGAGGATGACTACGACTCAGCCGAGGATGAGTACTAGAATCCGCTGACGTCAGTTCCCTGAGGGGCGCCTGGGTATCACCACCGGGCGCCCCTCATGCGTTGTCACTGCCACACTCGCCCCGTAGATCTCACGGATACGCGACACGGTGAGCACCTCCTCAGCAGCCCCCTCGGCGACCTTCCGTCCACCCGCCATCATGAGCACCCGGTCACCGTACTGGGCGGTGAGGGTGAGATCATGCATGGCTGCAATAACTGTGAGACCACGGCGGGCGCGGACGGAGTCAATGAGTTCCAGTGTCTCCTGCGCATGGCCGATATCCAGCGCGGAGGTGGGTTCATCCAGGAGCAGCACCTCGGGTTCCTGCGCGAGTGCCCGGGCCAGACTGACGCGCTGGCGTTCGCCCCCGGACAGGGACGAGACAAACCGGCCGGAGTAGTCATGCAGGTTGAGCTCATCAAGGCACCGCTGCACCACCCGTGCGTCGTGTTTTCCCGGAACCCGGCTGTGGGGATGGCGCCCGAGGAGAACATAGTCATAGACGTCCATACCCTCCGGGATGGTGGGGGTCTGGGGCATCAGCGCAACGGTGCACGCGAGGTGCCGACGGTGTCGCGCCGCAGCCGGGCTGAGGAGATTGCGTGTCGACGAGGCGGTGATGTCGATGTCGGCCACCGTGATCCTCCCGGCTTCCACCGGGAGCACCCGGGCGAGCGCATGCAACAGGGAGGTCTTGCCACACCCGTTGGGACCGACGATGTTGACCCACTGGCCACGCTGGACATGGGTGGTCATCCCAGCCACCGCGGTGCGTCCCGCCCCCGGGTAGCGCACGGATACATTCTCACAGTCAACAATGTTCATGCCGTCCTGCCTTCCCGGCGGGGCCTGCTGGATCGTCTCAGGATGAACAGGAAGAACGGGGACCCCACCGCGGCGGTGACCACACCGACGGGAAGTTCCTGTGGGGCCAGGATGGTACGGCCGATGGTGTCCGCGGTGACCAGGAAGATCGCACCCCACACCAGGGTCAGGGGCAGCAGCAGGCGGTGGCCCGGGCCGCACAACAGGCGGATGGCGTGGGGGACGATGATGCCCACGAAACCGATGAGACCGGAAATGGCCACCACCGAGGCGGTCCCCAGGGTGGCCACCGCCACCAGGGACATCCGGACCACCGTGGGATCAATCCCGAGGGTACGGGCCTCAATATCACCGACGGTCATCACATCGAGTAACCGCGCCGAGGAGAGAATCAGCACGGCACACAGCGCGGCGGGGATGGCGACACTGACCACTGATTCCCACCGGCTGACGTTCAGGCTGCCGAGCATCCACACATAGATCCGTGACACGGTGTCGATGTTGCGCTGTTGGATATAGGTCTGGATGGAGCTGGCAAACGCGGCGACCGCCACGCCCGCCAGGATCACCACGGTGGCAGAGGACCCGAATCCCACTCCCCTGCTGACCAGTACCGTGGCGGCCACGGCGGTGATACCACCGATGAAAGCAGCCCCGATGATCCCGAACCCGCCGGCCGTCAACCCCAGGGATACGCCACCGACGATGACCAGTGTGACACCGAGTCCCGCGCCCGCGGAGACCCCCAGGAGATAGGGATCGGCCAGCGGGTTGCGGAACACCGCCTGATAGGCCGCACCGGAGAGCGCCAACGTCGCCCCCACCACCATGGCGGTGACGATGCGGGGCAGGCGGATGTTGAAGAACACCGCCTGCTCACGGTCGCTGAGTGTCTCGGTTCCGGTGAGGTGCGCGAGGACCTGACCCGGGCTGAGGTCGATGATGCCGGAGAATCCCGAGTAGATGGCCACCACCATCAGGACGACGAGGGATGCCGCGGTGGCGATGAAGGGATTGGTGGCGGCTGTTCTGATCTTGTTCACTATGGTGTCTGGACCCGGTTATTCCTGATTGTTCCTGATGGTTGAAGAGGGTTAGGCCGCCGCCGGTGCGGCGGCATTCCCCATGGCTGGAACGACCCGCTCATTGAGCTGGCGGGCGATCTCCTCCACGAGCTCGGACACCCGGGGTCCCCAGCGTGAGGCCAGGTCATCATCGAGGCTGATCACCTGGTCTTCGCGCACGGCGTCGATGGTCTCCCAACCGGGGCGGGAGGCGACGGTCTCCGGGTCCATCCCCTCGGCCTTGGTGTTGGCCAGGAAGATGATGTCCGGGTTGGCTGCCACCACAGCTTCGCTGGTCAGCTGGGGGTAGTCATCGGTATCCGGTGCAATCGAGCTGAGGCCGAAGGCGGCGTAGATCTGCCCGAGGTAGGTCCGGTCGGAGATGGAATGGTAGCTGCTGGACAGCTCATGATAATAGGTCAGACCCGCGTCCTTGAGATCCTGTGGGACGGTGGCGATGGCCTCGTCGATGGTGGTCTGCATGTCGTCGACAAGCTCGGTGGCGTTCTCCCGGTTGCCGGTGGCCTCACCCAGGAGCTCAATCTGCTCATAGGTGTCCTCCAGTACCTCGGAGGCGTCCAACATGAGGGTGGGAACACCCGCGGCGGTGAGTCCGTCGATGATGCCCTCCCCGGTGGGGGTGAGCACAACAAGGTCGGGGTCATACTCCAGGACCGCCTCCACGTTCGGGGTGTACCCCGAGAGTCCATCCACGCGGGGTGCCTCCTCCGGGTAGTTGGAGTACTCGTCGGCGGCGATGACCTGGTCGCCGGAACCGATGGCGAACAGCATCTCCGTGCTGGTGGGTGACAGGCTGACGATGCGTTCGGGTTGGTCCCCGATGACCACCGGCCCATTCGGGATGGCGGTGATCGTCACCGGGAACCCCTCGGCGGTGGTGGTCGTTGCATCGGTGCCGTCGGCGGACTCCCCCGTCTCCTGCTCACTGCCACATCCCACCAGCGCGGTGGCGGCCAGAAGCGCCGAGGCCACCAGGGCCGGGAGGGAACGACGTCTGCGGGATCGTGGGATTCGGGTGCCGGGGATGGTGTGTGGTGCCATGAGCTGAAACTCCCTATGGATACTCGTGTGGAGACGGTCCGCCTCCCGGCACTGGGGAACGGGTCACCGCCGTACACACCGGGGTGTACACGGCGGTGACCTCAACCTCCGGGGCCTGGGATGGGCGGGTGAAGATCACCTCCACTCTAAACCCTGCCACTCCCGGTGTATCCGGGGGCATTGTCCACAGACCCCACGGGAAGCACTCTCAGGAGGCCCTGGTCTGGCTTTTTCTCGTTTTCCTGCGGAAATCCATGACCTCATCCATGTGGGAAACTGTCCACTCGTAAACGCTCTGCAGCGGTTCGATGACCGACTCCCCCAGTTCTGTGAGCTCATAGTCCACCCGGGGCGGGATCTGATGATGGGAGGTGCGAGTGACCAGGCCATCCTCCACGAGGACACCGAGTCGCTGGGTGAGCACCTTGGGGGAGATGCCCTGCACCTTCTCCTTGATCTCCCCGTTGCGCAGGGGCCCGTCCTGGATGCTGAGGAGGATGAGCATCGCCCATTTGTCACCGATGGTGTCGAAGAGATCCCGGCTGAGACAGGACCTGTCGAAGGGATTCCAGGAGGGAATCCGGTTGTTGGCATCAACCCGTTCGAGGTCCCCGGCCCCTGCCGACTTCCTGGTGACGGCCGGATCTGTGGCAGGTGTGACAACCAGCTTCACCGGCGCGGCGGCCGGAACCTGGTCGGAGCCGTGCGTGGGGGCAGCCGACTGCGGTGCCTCGTGGAGCAACCGCATTGTCTTACTCCTCATCCCTTTACTCTTCCTTACCTTCAAGTTCAGTCCGAATTAACCACAGAGTACCGAGATACCCCGAGGGGATCCCGTGGGCACCACTGGGTGCTGCCACTGTGACCAGACTGTTGGCTGACTCAATGTTCTACTTACTGCGTCGTGGGATGGGTCGGAACCGTTACGGCCTCCCCGCTAGGAAAGTTCGCAGAATTCGCTGTGTGCTTGCTGCCGGGTTGTGGGGCAGGCACCCCGGGAGTGCATGGAGAGGAGGTCAACGGGGAGGTCTGTCGGGCCTGGGCGAGCGGTGGTCAACTATCGTGTCCACCCCACCTAGTAGGGTGGTGACCATTGATTCACACCGAAAGGACACCACTGTGATCGCGGCACACGGCGCAACCATCGCCCTGGATGGCTCCACCCTCACCATCACCTATTCGCCCCTGTTGACGGCCCTGTCGCAGTCCGGGGATCACACCCGGATCATTGATCTCACCTCGGTCACCGGGGTGGAGGTCACCCCACCCGATGCCCTGTCCTGCGGTGCGGTGGAACTCACCGGTGACACCCCCACCGTGATCACCTTCTCCCCCAATCAGACACAACAGGCGCAGGCTCTGGCCACCGATGTCACCACCATTCTCCGCGGCGGGACCCCCACCGCTCTCGCCGGTGGTGGGCCAGCAACCCCGGAACCAGCCACTGTTGACGGGTTTGATTTCGTCGCCTTTGATGTGGAGACCGCCAACGATGACTGGGGATCGATCTGCCAGATCGGCCTGGTGCGCTATGAAAACGGGGTGGAGGTGGATTCGACCTCCTGGTTCTGCACCCCTCCCGAACCACTGAACTTCTTCGAGCCGGCCAATATCGCCATCCACGGCATCACCGCCGAACAGGTGGCGGGCGAACCCGCCTTCGCCGAGGTGCTCCCGAAGATGGTGGACTTCGTCGGTGACCTCCCCCTGGTCGCCCACAATGCCCAGTTCGATTTCACCGCGATCTCCCGGGCCTGTGCCGCAGCCGGCATCGAGGCTCCCGTGTTCAATTTCGGCTGCTCGCTGGCGTTGTCACGGTCCTCCCGGTTGAAGTTCCACAACCACCGTCTGCCCACCGTCGCCCAGGCCCTCGGGGTGGAGCTGCGCAAACACCACGATGCCACCGAGGATGCCCGTGCCTGCGCCGGCATCACCATCGAGCTGGCCCGCCGTCAGAATCACCAGGGCGGGTTCATCGACTTCATCCATAGTCAGGGCTTCACCCTCGGTTCCCTGGACACCGAGCGCGTCTACCCCGTCCTCCGTGACCGGTCCGGCGCCAACGTGGCGGTCCAGCGACGTCGACTGGGCCTGGACACCCGGGTGGCGGGCGCACCAACCAGCCCGGCCAGCCCGGCCAGCCCGGGCCCTGTTGCCACCGGCGGGAGGGAAGGCGGTCAGGCGTCGCAAAGCATCCCCCAGCAACCGGCAGCCAGGGAGAAACCGCGGGGTCGTGCGCCGTGGGACAAGGTGTCCACACCGGAGGTCATTCCCGATCCCAATCCGGATGCCGACCCGAACGGCCTGCTGTTCGGTCAGAATGTCACCCTCACCGGCGATTTTGAGCCCTATGAAAAGGGTGCGCTGTGGCAGCGCATCGCCGACCAGGGCGGACAGGTGGGCAAGAATGTGACCAGGAAGACCACCATCCTGGTCGCTGGCCCGTGGGCCACCATCACCAGTAAGCAGAAACGCGCCGAGGAGTTGAAGGAGAAGGGCCAGGACATCCAGATCTGGGATGACAAACAGCTCTTCGCAGCCCTCGGGCTGGATGAACAACCCCCCTTCTAATCCCTACCCCGCCCCTCGGGAACCAAACCGGGTCCAAGAGCAGTCAAACCCTGACACAGACGTTCACACACGGGTTGAAGGCCCGAGGACACCCAGGGGGATAGATGCTCGCCACCGCTACGACACCGGTGCACCCGGTGACCCACACACTGCCCATGGCCGCCACCATCCAACCGCGGCTCCACCACCGGGCGTGGCGGGAACGGGTGAGGTTCAGCAATGACGGGTTCTGCGACAGCCCCGCCAGCATCAGCCTCTCCCGTTCCCTGACCCTGGGGCTGGTGGCCGGGGACACCACGCTCAGCTACCGGGGGCTCGCCGAACTCGGCCTGGGCATCCGCCAGGCATGGGATCTGGCCGCGGACAACCTCGTGAGGGCCGCCCGCCGCCCCGAGGGCACGCGCTTCTACCTGCGTGATGCGGTCCACACCGGGCTTATCGACGCCCCACCGACCACCCCCGACGGTGGTGCCGGGATGACCGCTGTGCAGGTGAAGGTGCCCGGCGCGCCGGTGACCTCCTGGTTGGCGCATCCCCGGACCTTCACCATCCTCCACCGGCACCTGCAGAGCCGGCTGGGACGTGATCTCATCTATCTCGCCCCATTGCCCGACCTGCTCATCGCCTGCGTGACCCCTGATCCCACCGGCACCGGGCAGGAGATCGCCAGGCTGATCGCCGGCAGGTTACCGGAGGCCCGGATCCCGGGGGAGCACTATATCTGCGCAACTGCCCTGATCTACCGCCTCGGTTTCCCTGCCGTGGTCGGTGGCAGCGGTTCCGGTCCCGAGCCCGGGAGCTGATTCCGTCCCCCGGCGCAGACAAACCGACACCGGGACCGGGTTGTCATTAGTATCGGGTAACGATATTCGACCAGCAGTGTGTTTACAGCCAGCAGTGTGTTTACAGGAGGAACCCCATGGCACGTCCGATCAGCGCCACCTACCGACTTCAACTCCGCGGACCACAGGCAGATGAATCAGGACGGTCCTTCGGTTTCGCCGAGGCGAAGGCGATTCTGCCGTATCTGAAGAAACTCGGGGTCAGCCACCTGTACCTCTCCCCGATCCTGACCTCCATGCCGGATTCCAATCACGGTTATGATGTCATCGACCCGACCACCATTAATGGGGAACTCGGCGGAATGGAGGGGTTCCGGGCACTGGCGGAGGCCACCCACGAATACGGCATGGGCATCATCATCGACATCGTGCCCAACCACCTGGGTATCGCGGAGCCCTACCGTAACAAATGGTGGTGGGATGTGCTCAAACACGGGCAGGAGTCCGAGTTCGAATATTATTTCGACATCGACTGGCATGAGGACAACGGTTCCGGGGGCAAGCTCGGCATCCCGATCCTGGGTGCGGAGGGCGACACCGACAAGCTGGAACTGGATGAGGTCAATGATGAGAAGGTGCTGCGTTACTACGAGCACATCTTCCCCATCGCACCCGGCACCGGGGACGGCACCGTCGAGGAGGTCTACGAACGGCAGCACTACCGCCTGAACTACTGGCGTGACGGGGTGATCAACTACCGTCGCTTCTTCTCCGTGAACACCCTCGCAGGTGTTCGCCAGGAGGATGCGATGGTGTTTGAGCACACCCACCGTGTCCTGCGTGAGCTGGTCGCCGAGGATCTCATCGACGGTGTCCGCGTGGACCACCCTGACGGCCTGTCCGACCCCTTCGGTTATCTCCACCGCCTGCGGGAGGTGGTGGGGCCGGACCGCTGGCTGATCATCGAGAAGATCCTGGGTGTGGAGGAACCCCTCGACCCCCGCCTGTCGGTGGACGGCACCACCGGATATGACGCCCTACGCGAACTCGACGGGGTGTTCATCTCCCGGGAGGCAGAGGACAACTTCTCCATGCTCGCCCTGCAGAAGACCGGATCCACCTGGGATGAGGTGGCCCTGCACTCCACCGAGGTCGCCCTGAAGAGGGAGATCGCCCAGACCGAGCTGCACGCCGAGATCCGCCGCCTGGCCCGTGCCATGCGACGCGACAACTTCTCCACCGCGGGCACCAATGTGACCGAGGAGAAACTCCACGAGACCATCGAGGAACTCATCGCCGAGATGCCCGTCTACCGTGCGGACTACATCTCACTGTCACGCACCACCGCGACAATCATCGCGGACATGTCCCGGCGCTTCCCCTCCCGTCGGGATGCCCTGGACCTCATCGCCGCGGCCCTACTGGGCAACGGTGAGGCGAAGATCCGGTTCGCCCAGGTCTGTGGTGCCGTCATGGCCAAGGGTGTGGAGGACACCACCTTCTACCGGGCATCCCGTCTGGTGGCGCTGCAGGAGGTGGGGGGAGCGCCGGGGCGTTTCGGTGTCTCCGCGGCCGAGTTCCATCTGCTGCAGGAGGAGCGCAGCATGCTGTGGCCCCGTGCCATGACCACGCTGTCCACCCATGACACCAAGCGTGGTGAGGATGTCCGAGCCCGCATCATCGAGCTCACCGAGGACCCCTCGGAGTTCTCCGAGCTGGTCAACCGGGTCAGCGCCATCCTGCCGGCACCGGATGGTTCCACCGGGTTCTTCCTCTTCCAGAACCTGCTGGGGGTCTGGCCGACGGACGGGGTGATCACCGAATCGTTGCGCACCCGGTTCCACGACTACGCTCAGAAGGCCGTGCGTGAAGCCTCGGTGAAGACCACCTGGGTGGATCCGAATGAGGGGTTCGAATCCGCCCTCGCGGACTGGATTGATGCCTTGTTCGACGGCCCGGCCACCTCCATGATCACCGAGTTCGTCGCCCGTCTGCACCGCGGTGCCGTCCAGATATCCCTGGGTAGGAAGATGCTGCAACTGGTCGGGGCGGGCATCCCGGACACCTATCAGGGTGCCGAGTTCTTCGAGGATTCCCTCGTGGATCCCGACAACCGCCGGTTCGTCGATTACACCGCCCGTTCCCAGGCCCTCGACCAGTTGGAGGACTGGAACTGGTCCGAGGTGTCACAGCCTGGTTATGCCCACCTGGAGGAGCATTTCAACCTGGCCAAGATCGCCGTGGTCAAGCATGCCCACGCGGTACGCCAGGAATACCCCGCCTGTTTCGTCGGCGGTGACCACCAGGCGGTATTCGCCCAGGGTCGTGGGGAGGCACACATCGTCGGTATCGCCCGTGGCACGGACCGCCAGCACCTGAGCATCATCGGCCTGGCGGTGCGCAGGCCGTTGATCCTCGAGAAGACCGGTGGCTGGTTCGACACCACCGTCACCCTGCCGGCCGGACGCTGGCGCGATCGTCTCACCGACCGTACCTACAGCGGCATGGTCCCCGCCGAGGAGATTTTCGCGGATCTGCCGACCGCTCTGCTGGTGCTGCAGCCGGAAACCGAGATCTAGCAGGGAATCCCCTGCGGGGCTTCCTGTACCTGCGCCATCTGTGGGAGGTCAGACCAGTGACGCCCACCGGTGGTGTCCGACTACGCTGGGTGGGCGTGACGCACGACAAGACACTGGCCAGGTTCGGAAGTTATTACCACGAGTTCCGCCGCTCCCACCCCGGGGTGGCCGAGGATTTCCACGCCGCCATCGAGGAGTTACTCACCGATGGTGGTGTCACCTACGACCGGGTGAGCACCCGGCTGAAGGAGTGGTCGAGTCTCAAGGCCAAGGCCCGGAAGAGGGGCCCGGACGGTGCCCTGCTCTACCCCGACCCACGGCGTGATATCCACGACATGATCGGGGTGCGCATCACCACCTACCACTCCACCGAGATCCCCGTGGCGCTGAAGGTACTGCGGGATTCCTTCATCGTGCACAAGTCGGTGGACAAGGCCAAGGAGACCCGTATCTCCGGCGGATTCGGCTACGGGTCCCACCATCTCATCCTTGAGGTGGATGAAACCAACGAGGATCTCCAGGACTACGTGGGCCTGGTGTTCGAGGTTCAGGTGAGAACCGTGCTCCAGCACGCCTGGGCGGAGTTCGAGCATGATATCCGCTACAAGCGCAGCGGGATCGCCACCGGTGCCGCGGATGGCACCAACGGCCAGCTCAACCCGGAGGTGGACCGCATGTTCACCCTGGCTGCGGGGCTGATCGAACTGGCGGATCAGCAGTTCGACCAGATCGCCGCGCTGAAGGAGACCAGACAAACCACCGATGAGACGGTGGAGATCACCGCGGAGACCCTGCCGGGGGTCCTGGCGATGCTCATCGGCAACCGGTTCCCACGGCCCAGATCCGAGACCTACCGGTTCCTGGAGGAGATCCTCACCGTCCACGGTGTCACCTCGGTGGGTGCGTTGCGGGAGCTGCTGGATGTCACCGACATCGAGTTGTTGTTGAAGGTCATGCGCTATCGTTTCCACCCCGGCCAGACCCGCATCATTGATGATCTGCTGCTGAAGAAGTTCGGGCAGGCGCATATCGACGCCACCGCCCCGAAGGATGCGCAGCCACCCCAGACCAAACGTCGACGCCAGATGAAGCGGAAACTGGAGATGATGCAGCAGGCCCATATCGCAGAGCAACCCTCCCCTCTTTCCGCCGAGAGGAATACGGAGAGGGAACAGCAGCTATGAAACCCACCACCCCGCGTGCGTCGATGGGCGGCATGCGATACTGCTCAGAGTACGCTGGACACCAAATACAAACCGCTTGAACCAAGGAGCTACTGACAATGGGGTCATCCATTCTGGACTTTCCGATGCTCGCCGATTTCCTGCACGTGTGGGGACTGAGTGTGGCCAATTTCCTGCGCCCGATGGGCATCGATTTCCCACCGGCTGACTGGAGCCTCGGGTCCATCTAGGCGCACCCCATGCCCACATCCTGAAAGCGGGAACACCGTCCTCCGGTGTTCCCGTTTTCTGTTCCGGTCTTCCCGCATCCCGGAATGATGGAGACCTGTTGCCCCCCCACCCCCTGAGCGGTGAAAATGGCCCGGGGAACATCTTTCCCCTAATATTGTTGATATATCCACAAGAGTATCCCGAGCACGCCCAGGAAAGGCCCCCTGACACATGACGCAACAAGCCCCCACCGCCAGGAAGATCACCTTCGGCATCGACACCTTCGGTGACACTGCCGTGGATCTTCAGGGCAATCCGGTCCCCCATGCCCAGACCCTGCGTGACATCATCGACCAGGCCGTACTCGCGGAGCAGGTCGGTGTTGATTTCATCGGTCTCGGTGAACACCACCGCGCCGACTACTCCATCTCCGCGCCGGACATCATGATGACCGCGGTCCTGGCCAAGACCGAACGGCTGAAGGTGACCTCCGCGGTGACCGTGCTGTCCTCCGATGATCCGGTGCGCATCTTCGAACGTTGGTCCACCATGAATGCGATCTCCAACAACCGCGCGGAGATCACCCTGGGTCGCGGCTCCTTCATCGAATCCTTCCCGCTGTTCGGTTTCGATCTCCAGGACTATGAACTGCTGTTCAACGAACGCCTCGATCTCTTCCGCACCATCCTGGATGCGGACCGGGCGGGCAAGGGGGTCACCTGGTCCGGTAAGACCCGCTCCGCCCTGCAGGATCAGCACCTCTACCCCGCCACGGAAAAGGGCATCCAGGCCTGGGTCGCCGTCGGTGGCAGCCCGGAATCAGTCATCCGGGCTGCCAAGTACCGCTTCCCGCTGATGCTGGCCATCATCGGTGGCGCACCCTCCCGGTTCCGTCCCTATGTGGAGCTGTACAAACGGGCCAACGAGCAGATGGGACTGCCACAGCTGCCCATCGGTGTCCACTCCCCCGGTTTCATCGCCGAGACCGATCAGGAGGCCTATGACCTCTCCGTGGACAACTGGCTGCAGCTGCAGAACACCCTGGGACAGGAACGCGGTTGGGCACCGGCCAGTGCCCGCCAGTTCGACCACGAGGTCAGCCACGGATCCATGTACGTCGGCTCCCCCGAGACTGTCGCACAACGTATCGCGGACACTATCACCACACTCGACCTGGACCGTTTCACGCTCAAATATGTCAGCGGCCCGACCCCACACGAACACCTGATGCGCTGCATCGAGCTCTACGGCACCCGGGTGATCCCGCGGGTTCGGGAGATCCTCGCGGAACGCTAGTCTTACCCTGCGCCACCCCCGCGGAAACGGTCCATCTCGCGGCGCTCCTTCTTGGTGGGGCGCCCGGCACCGCGGTCCCGCCGGGGCACGGAGGCGAACACCTCCATCGGCGGGGGCGGTGGGGTGTGGTCGATATAGCAGGTCCGCGCGATGGGTGCACCCACCCGCTTGGCAATGGTGCGCAGCACCTCGACGTCGTATTCCCGGTGGTTGACCCACACACGCACCCGGTCACCCGGCACCACCTGCTGGGCAGGTTTGACCGCCTGGCCGTTGAGCTTCACATGCCCGGCGCGGCATGCGGTGGCCGCATCGGAGCGGGTCTTGTACAGACGCACTGCCCACACCCAGGCATCGATGCGGACCGGTTTTCCGTCCTGGTCACTCATATCTTTGGAGAAACCGTCAGAAGTTGTCCCGGTGGTTGATGGTCTTCTTCACCTGGTTGTAGAAGTAGAAACCACCGACCACGGCCAGGATCAGTCCCAGCACCATGAACGTTGCGGAGCTGGTGAGAACCCACAGGAGGAGACCGCCACCGACACCGCCGATGACGCTGACCGCGGCGTTGCGGGAGTTTTTGCGCACTTCCTGTTTGCGCTTCTCGATGGGGTTGCGTGGGTACTGTTGCATGCTCATGGTCAACCAGTCTAGTGCCCCGCCCGGTGCTCAGTCACTCGGGGATTCCACCCACATTGTCCCGGACTCCTCCAGTTCGACCTCCGCACCCGCCAGGGAACTCAGCTGGGATTCGGTTGCTGTCTTCTCCCCCGGCCGCAGCGCCAGGGTGAACCGTACATCCGAGCCGTACTCGGTGTCGGTGATCACCACGCCCAGTCCGCGCAGATTCGCCTCGATGCGGCCGGCGTCGTTGTGGGAGAAGTGGACGGTGAACAGATCGCGCAGTGACCTGGTGGTGCGGGGAACGTCGACAAGCGTGCTGGAGACGGCATTGGTGTAGGCGTTGACCAGACCACCGGTGCCCAGTTTGATACCACCGAAGTAACGGACCACCACCGCCGCGATGTCCTTCATCCCCGATCCGCGCAACACCTCGAGCATGGGTTTTCCCGCGGTTCCGGACGGCTCCCCGTCATCGGAGGACCGTTCCACATCGTTGGAATCATCCACGTGGTAGATGTAGGCGCTGCAGTGGTGACGGGCATCCGGGTACATCTCGCGCACCAGGGAGATGAAATCACGGGCCTGCTCCTCCGACTGCACACGAGTGATGTAGGTGAGGAAGCGGGAGCGTTTGATCTCCATCTCGGACTCGAAAACCCGGTCAGCCACCGGCAGTTCATAGGCCAGTCCGCCCAGCGGAACGCGGACGGAGGGCGGGGTGTTTCCCGGATTCGGGGCGGCAGGGCAGACAGACATGGTGACTGTGTAGTCTACCCCGACCGGGAAACCGCATTTTGGTTAGCCTGGTGTCCATGTTGACCTCATTGAAATACCGCGTGTGGGCTCCACGCCCGGAAGACGTCCGACTCCACCTCAACGGTGAGACCCTCCCGATGACCAGAACCGACGGCGACTGGTGGGTCGCCGACCGCGAACCTGCGGTGGGTGACCGGTACGGTTTTGAGCTTTTCGACGGCACCGAGTGGTCCAAAACCGTCCCCGATCCCCGCTCGCAGTACCAGCCCGACGGTGTGCACGGCCTCAGTGAGGTGATCTCGCCGGATTTCGCATGGTCCGATGATGCCTGGACCGGCCGGATCCTGCCCGGTTCGGTGATCTACGAACTCCACGTGGGCACCTTCAGCCCCTCCGGTGACTTCGACGGGGTGATCGAGCGCCTGGACTACCTGAAGGACCTCGGCGTCACCGCGGTCGAACTGATGCCGGTCCAGCCCTTCGGCGGGAACCGCAACTGGGGTTATGACGGGGTGCTCTGGCACGCAGTCCACTCGGGTTACGGTGGGCCCGTGGGCCTGAAGAAGCTTGTCGACGCCTGCCACAACGCCGGCATCGCCGTCTACCTCGATGTGGTCTACAACCACTTTGGCCCCGACGGCAACTACAACGGTATGTTCGCCCCCTACACCGCGGGTGGCTCCACCGGCTGGGGCGAGGTGGTCAACATCAACGGCCCCGAGTCCGATGAGGTGCGCCGCTATATCCTCGATGCTGTGACCCGGTGGTTTGAGGAGTTCCACATCGACGGCCTGCGCTTGGACGCCGTCCACTCCCTCGATGACAACGGGGCGTTCCCCCTGCTGGAGCAGATGACGGTGGCCTCCGAGGCCATCGCGGCAGCCACGGGTATCCCACGCTCCCTCATCGCCGAGTCCGACCTCAATGATCCCCGCCTGGTCACCTCACGGGAGGCGGGCGGCTACGGACTGCACGCCCAGTGGGTCGATGACATCCACCACGCCCTGCACACCCTGGTCTCCGGTGAACGCAACGGCTACTACTCAGACTTCGGGGACACCGCGACCCTGGCCTCCACCCTGGAGAAGGTCTTCCACCACACCGGACAGGTCTCCACGTTCCGCGGGCGCCGCCACGGCCGCGAGATCCGGCGTGATGTGACACCGGCATCCCGGTTCGTCACCTACACCACCACCCACGACCAGACCGGCAACCGTGCGGTGGGCGATCGCCCGTCGATGAACCTCACCCCCGCCCAGCAGATGCTCAAGGCCGCGGTGATCTACTGCAGCCCGTACACCCCGATGCTGTTCATGGGTGAGGAGTACGGTGCCACCACCCCGTTCGCCTTCTTCTGCTCGCATACCGACGACGAACTCAACCGCCTGACCTCGGAGGGCCGTAAGCGGGAGTTCGCCCGTCTGGGGTGGGACCCGGAGACCATCCCCACCCCGTCCGAGGAATCCACGTTCACGGACTCCAAGCTGGACTGGTCATTCACCCCGGAGCAGGAGAACATCCTGGAGGGTTACCGCACCCTGCTGCGTCTGCGCCGTGAGCTGGGGATGTCCCAGCCGGATCTGCTGTCCATGGAGATCTCCAACGGCCCCGGGTGGATCTCGATGGCCAATGGTGACGGCATCCTCGTGGCCAACTTCAGTGACTCCGACGTCGAGGTGCCCTTCGGTGGTGAGCTGATCTACAGCTTCACCTCACCGGAGGTGCGGGAGGACTCGACGGTGCTGGATGCCTATGGGTTCGCTGTTCTGCGTCGATAGGCACGTCGATAGGCACGTCGGTAAGCACCCCCGTCGGGCACCCTAGGTCAGGAAGTCGTACTCGGGGGTGCCCGGTTCGAGGCGGCGACAGTCGATCGCGGAGGCATCCATGCGTGCCAGGAGGGAATCCAGGCCGCTGGCCTCACCCAGCTGGAGACCCACCAGGGCGGTGCCGGTCTCACGGTTGTTGCGCTTGAGGTACTCGAAGAGGGTGATGTCATCCTCGGGGCCGAGGATGTCCTCCAGGAAGCTGCGCAGCTGTCCCGGTTTCTGCGGGAAGTTCACCAGGAAGTAGTGCTTGAGGCCACGGTGGACCAGGGACCGCTCCACGATCTCGTTATAGCGCAGCACATCATTGTTACCACCGGAGATGATGCACACTACGACGGACCCCTTGGCGAATTTCATGTCCCGCAGACCCGCCACCGACAGTGCGCCGGCAGGCTCGGTGATGATGCCCTCGTTCTGGTACAGCTCAAGCATCTCGGTGCACACCGCACCCTCGCTGACATCCATCATGTGGACGCGGCCCAGGTTCTTCTCCACCACCTGGTAGTTGAGGTCCCCGACGCGCTTGACGGCGGCACCATCAACGAAGGGATCCGCGTTCTCCAGGGTCACCGGCCCCCCGGCCTTCAGGGCCGCCTGCATGGAGGCTGCCCCCGCGGGTTCCACCCCGACGATGGCGGTGCGCGGTGCCATATCTGCCATGTAACTGACCACCCCGGCGAGCAGTCCGCCCCCGCCGACGGGAACCATGACATGGTCCGGGGATTTACCCAGTGTGGTCAGCTGGGAGAGGATCTCGGCTGCGACAGTGCCCTGGCCGATGATGGTGTCCCGGGCATCGAACGGTTCGATCAGGGTGGCCCCGGTGCGTTCGGCATCCTCATGGGCGGCAGCGGAGGCCTCATCGAAGTTGTTGCCGGTCACTACGAGGGTGACATATTCCCCACCGTGCACCAGGATGCGGTCGCGCTTCTGCTTCGGGGTCTGCACGGGCACGTAGATGCGCCCTTGAACACCCAGTGACTTGCACACAAACGCCACACCCTGCGCGTGGTTTCCCGCGGAGGCCGCCACAATGCCAGCATCACGCTGCTCCCGGCTCAGCTGGGAACCGGAGTTGAGGGCACCGCGGATCTTGTAGGAACGAACATCCTGGAGGTCCTCACGTTTGAGGTAGACCTCCACGCCGGTCTCCTCCGACAGACGCGGGCAGTACTCCAGGGGGGTGGGCGCGATCACGGAGGAAATTCGTGCCTGCGCCATCTGAATGTCGGCGGCACGAATCGGCTCCATCCCGCTGTCGATCACTCCTGGGCTCTTCTCAGACACGTGTGTTGCGCTCATGTTGGATCAGTTTAATCCCCCGGCTCCACTCGATCGACTTCAGCATGGTCTCGGGCACGATTGGGGGACGGCCCGGGGGACGGTTGTGCACCGGCTGGAAGGTGCCATCAGCCCCGTCGGCGGAGGGCCGTCGCACCGCGACTCTGGGCAAGAGACGGGTGGGCGTATTAGACTCACACGATAGCTGTGACCGCATTGTGATCTTCCAAGGTTTCCCAGGTGCGTCACCCACCCCGATCCCCCACCCGGTTTTTCCGCTAGGAGTACCTGTTTTGAAACTGCGTCGCGCTTCACTGGCTCTTGTCACCGCCACGGCGGTTGCCCTCTCCATCATCCCCACCACCGCCGTCGCCCAGGAGGACGCCCCGGCAGCCGTCACCACCACCGACGAGTCCGTGGACACCTGGCCCGGCAGCGTCGAGGGCAGCTCCATGCTTCTCGACGGTGAACTCCCCCCGGCACCGGAATTCGGCTCCTCCGCATTCGGATCAAGCGACTCCCAGAAGGAGGAGGAAAAAGAAGAGGACAAGGGCGGAAACCTGGTGAATGAGGACGGTGAGATTCCCGTCATCGGTTCCATCAGTCTCCCCGGTTGGCTGGCCATCCCCATCGGGATCCTCCAGGTCACCATCGCGGTGACCAGTTTCATGGCCCAGGCCGCGTACATGGTGCTCTCCGTGGTCCCGGACGGACCAGAGATCCTGCGTGAGTGGCTGATCTCCGTCGGTATCAACCCCGACGCCTAAACACACCTTCCCTCCGGGGACACAGCAGGGGCGGTTGTCCCGGATCTGATCCGGGACAACCGCCCCTGTTGCGTTGCTGTGTGCAACCCTCGTCCTACAGCCTAGAACAGCTCCCTGGAGGCGATGCGGGCGCCCTCCACAAGAGACTCCAGCTTCGCCCAGGCGATCTGATGATGGAGACGCCCACCGAGACCACAGTCTGTGGAGGCGATGACATTCTCCGGGCCCACCAGCTTGGCGAACTGCACAATGCGGTCAGCCACCAGACGGGGATGCTCGATCATGTTCATGGCGTGGGACACCACACCCGGGTAGATGACGGAGCCTTCCGGCAGTTTGTGGTCCTCCCACACACGCCATTCATGTGCATGGCGTGGCGAGGCACCCTCGAAGGAGAAACCACCGACCTCGGCGCGCAGGATCTCCTCAATGATGTCACCGAAGGGGATGTCGGTGGAGTGGGGTCCATGCCAGGAACCCCAGCAGATGTGCAGGCGGGTCTGCTCCCGGGGCAGTCCCTTGACGGCCGAGTTGATCGCGTCGATACGCACACGGATCCACTTGCGGTAATCCTCCACCGAGGGCTCCGGGTTGATCTGGTCCCACGCCTCCGCGAGGTCAGGGGCGTCGAGCTGAACCGTCAGTCCCGCATCGGTGATGATCTTGTATTCCTGGCTCATTGCGTCGGCACAGGCAGCCACCACTTCCTCATCAGTGGCGTAGTACTCATTCTTCAGACGTGCCGCGGACCCCGGGGACAGGGCTGCCACGAAACCGGAGGTGGCACCTGCACGCTGCATCGCGTTGGTCAGCAGGGTGACATCGGTGGTGGTCTCATCCTGACCGATGTAGGTGATCGGGCCGGTGAACACCGGGTTGCCCACGCTGGCGCGCCCCTGGAAGATGCCGGAATCCGGATCCTCGTAGGCCTCCCGGAACAGCTGGCGGTCACGGCGGTCCGCGAAACTGGTCAGGCGGATATTCCCCGGGGTGGAACGGATCTTCTCCGCATTGGCCCAGCGGTCCTCATCGGTCATGGTCAGCCCACCCAGGCGGGTGAAGGAGTAGTTCCACCAGGCACCGTAATCCACTGCGCCCGAGGTGACATGGCCATATTCGCCCTCGTTGATGATGTCAAGGCCCATATCCACCTGGCGCTGGACCACCGAATCCACTGAATCCTCGAGGATGCGGAAGAACTCGGTGTCATCGATGTCGCCGCTGGCGCGTTTGAGGTTGGCGTCGAGAAGCTCAGGGGTGCGTGGGAGCGAACCCACGTGGGTGGTCCGGATGTGGCCGACGGTCATGAAAACTCCATTCCTTTTGAAAGTACCTAAGAGGGGTTGGTGGGTCGATCCTAGCCCGGAAACGATAATATCCACCCGTAGTGGGTGGATATTTATTCATGATGGCTATTAACCACTCATGGGCTAACCGAGAATTCCCGGTCCCATGGTGGCCTTGAGGTCACCCATGAGGCTCGCGGACCTGGTGACCCGGAGATGATCACCGAGGATCATCACCGTCGAGCTGTCGCCGTCGACCAGGTTGAGGTAGACATCCGATTCGCCCCGGTTACCAACCAGGACCTGCTTGAGCTTGGAGATGTTGGTCATGGTGCACTGGTCGGTGCGCATGGTCAACCGCAGTGGCAGGCCTGAGCCGTTCCCCGGCCCCAGTTCGGGCACCCGCAGATCATCACAGAACAGGCTCATGCGGTCATCCCTGATCGACACATGCGCCTTGGCCAGGATGATGTTGTCCTCCACGATCAGGGACCCCACGATGGAGTAGACCTTGTTGAACACCAACAGTTCCACCGAGGCGCCGTTGTGATCCTCCATCGTGACAATCGCCCAGGGGGATCCGTCCTTCTTGGAGAAACGTCGATCCACACCGGAGATGATGCCGCCGACCGTGACCTCCGCACCGTGCCGGAGCTCACCGGCGATGATGGTGGTCAGCGGGGTGTCGATCTGGGCGGCGAGGGCATCTTCATACCCGTCCAGGGGATGACCCGAGACGTACAGGCCGAGCATCTCCCGCTCCAGTGCGAGCTCATGCTTGCGGTCCCACTTGTCGTCGGGAACGGCGATCTGGAAGAAACCCCCCACCTCATCCTCCGCCTCCGCGCCGAAGGAGGCGAAGAGATCGAACTGCCCCTTGTCCGCGGCCTTCTTGGTGGCAATGACGGAATCAACCGCATCCTCATAGACCAGCATGAGGCCCTTGCGGGTGTGTCCCAGGGAATCGAAGGCACCGGCCTTGATGAGGGACTCGGTGATGCGCTTATTACACGGCAGGGTGTCGATCTTGTCCAGGTAGTCGGAGAAATCCCGGAACATGCCCTTGCTCTGGCGGGTCTCGATGATGGAGTCCACCACCTCCGAACCCACGTTACGGATGGCACCGAGGCCATAACGGATATCCGTTCCCACGGGCATGAAGTTCAGGGCCGATTCGTTGATGTCCGGCGAGAGCACCCGGATGCCCAGGTGACGGCAGTCCGCCAGGTAGATGGCGGTCTTGTCCTTGTTGTCACCCACCGAGGTCAACAGCGCGGCCATGTACTCCGGCGCGTAATGCGCCTTGAGGTATGCCGTCCAGAACGACACCAGTCCGTACCCGGCGGCGTGGGACTTGTTGAACGCGTAACCGGCGAACGGCAGGATGGTGTCCCACAGCGTCTTGATGGCATCGGCGGAGAAACCATTGGCCTTCATGCCGGCCTCGAAGGCCGCGAACTCCTTGGCCAGCACCTCGGGTTTCTTCTTACCCATGGCCTTACGGAAACCATCGGCCTGACCGGCGGTGTAGTTGGCCACCTTCTGGGAGATCTTCATGATCTGCTCCTGATACACGATCAGGCCATAGGTCTCGCCGAGGATCTCCGCGAGGGGTTCCTCCAGCTCGGGGTGGATCGGGGTGATCGGTTTGCGCCCGTTCTTACGGTCGGCGTAATCCCAGTGGGCGTTCACGCCCATCGGTCCGGGTCGGTACAGGGCGAGCGCGGCGACAATGTCATTGAAGCCCGTTGGTTGCATGCGTTTGAGCAGCTCCTGCATGCCACCACCATCGAGCTGGAAGATACCGAGGGTCTCGCCGCGGCTCAGCAGCTTGTAGGTTTCCTCATCCTCGATGCTCAGGTTCTCCAGATCGACGACCTTGCCGTCGCGGTTGGCCTTGATGTTCTCGATGGCATCACCGATGACGGTGAGGTTACGCAGACCCAGGAAGTCCATCTTGAGCAGGCCGATGGCCTCACAGGCCGGATAGTCCCACCCGGTGATGTAGGCACCGTCGGCGGGACGTTTCCACATCGGGATGCACTCCAGCAGTGGCTGGGAGGACATGATCACGGCACAGGCATGCACGCCTGCCTGCCTCACCACGCCCTCCAGTCCCCGGGCGGTGTCGTAGATCTTGCGTACATCCGGGTCCGTCTCGATGAGTGCGCGGACCTCGCCTGCCTCGTTGTACCGCTCGTGCTCCGGATCGGTGATGCCGCTGAGTGGGATGTCCTTGGCCATGATCGGTGGTGGCAGAACCTTGGTGATCCGGTCGGCGATCTGGTAACCGGGCTGGCCGAACTGCACGCGGGCGGAGTCCTTGATGGCCTGCTTCGTCTTCACCGTGCCGAAGGTGATCACCTGGGCGATCTTGTCCTCGCCCCAGCGGTCCGCTGCGTAGCGGATCATCTCGCCACGACGGCGGTCATCGAAGTCGATATCGATATCGGGTGCGGACGGGCGTTCCGGGTTGAGGAAGCGCTCGAAGAGCAGACCGTGTTCGATGGGGTCGATGTTGGTGATGGTCAGGGCGTAGGCGACCAGCGCACCGGCGGCGGAACCACGACCCGGACCGACCCAGATGCCGATGGAGCGGGCATGCTTGATGATCTCCGCGACGATGAGGAAGTAGGAGGGATACCCCTTCATGTCGATGACGGAGATCTCATACTCGGCGCGCTCGATGTATTCCTGCGGGACCTGCTGCCCGGGGAAACGATCCTCCAGACCGGCCATCACCTCATGGTGCAGCCACGAGGTCGGGGTGTGGCCCTCGGGGACATCGGCGACCGGCATGCGGTCGTGGGGGTGCTCCTCCCAGATCTCCCCGTAGTCCTGGACACGCTCGGCGATCCAGAGGGTGTTGTCGCAGCCATCCGGCACCGTGTCATCCCAGAGGCTGCGCATCTGCTCAGCCGTCTTGATGTAATACCCGGAGCCGTCGAATTTGAAGCGGTCCTCGTCGTGAAGCGTCTTGCCGGTCTGCACACACAACATGGCCTCATGCGCCTGTGCCTGGGATTCCAAAACATAGTGACAGTCATTGGTCACCAGGGGCGGGAGGTTGAGCTTGCGGCCGATCTCCAGGAGTTCACTGCGCACACGGTTTTCGATGTCGAGCCCGTGATCCATGAGCTCCAGGAAGTAGTTGTCCCTGCCATAGATGTCCTGCCACATCGCGGCGGCCTCCAGGGCCTCATTGAACTGCCCCAGACGCAGACGTGTCTGCACGTCCCCGGACGGGCACCCGGTGGTGGCGATGATGCCCTCGGCGCGTTCCGCGATGATCTCGGCATCCATGCGGGGCCATTTGCCCAGCTGCCCCTCGTAGGAGGCCATGGAGGACAGGTAGAAGAGGTTGCGCAGGCCGGTGGCGTTCTCCGCCAGCATCGTCTGGTGCAGGTAGGCACCCGAGGCGGAGACATCATCTGATTTCTGGTGGGGTTCACCCCAGCGGACGCGTTCCTTGTTGAAACGGGATTCAGGTGCCAGGTAGGCCTCGATGCCGATGATCGGTTTGACACCCGCCTCCGTCATCTTCCGGTAGAAGGCGTTGGAACCGTACATGTTGCCGTGGTCTGTGATGCCGACGGCGGGCATCTGCTGACGGTTGACCTCATCGGCGAGCATGTCGATCTTGGCCATGCCGTCCAGCATCGAGTACTCGGTGTGGTTGTGAAGATGAACAAAAGAGGATTGCTTGGCCATGCGAGACAGTCTAGCCGGGGATTTTGGGGGGAGAAACCTGCTGCTCACCAGCTGGATATTCCGGCCCGCGCCTCCCCGGGCACCGCGGAGGTATAAGGTGATCCTTTATGATTTACGGCTTTCTCGCCTACCTGCTGTGGGGACTGTTCCCGGCGTTCTTCCCCCTGCTGCTCCCCGCAGGCCCCTTGGAGATCCTCGCGCACCGCATCATCTGGACCGCGGTCATCATGATCATCGTGGTGTCGGTGCGCCGGGGGTGGCGGGAATTCCGGGGGGTGGACCGTGTCACCTGGGCCAGGGTGGTGGCCGCGGCCCTGTTCATCGCCCTGAACTGGTTGCTCTATGTGATCACGGTGAATTCCGGGCATGTCACCGAGGCTGCCCTGGGGTATTTCATCAACCCCCTGGTCAGCGTGGTGTTCGGCATCATCCTGTTTCGGGAACAGCTCCGACGCCTGCAGGTCCTGGCGGTGTGTATCGCGGTGGCCGCCGTCCTGTTCCTGGCGTTCCTCGCCGGCCAGCCACCGTATCTGGCTCTGGCCCTGGCATTCAGCTTCGGGATCTACGGGGCCATCAAGAAGAAGGTGAACCTCAGCGCCATCACCTCCCTCACTGCGGAGACCCTGGTTCTCCTGCCGGTAGCCCTGGGCTACATTCTCTGGTTGGAGATGACCGGTGTCGGCACCTTCACCGACAACGGCGCAGGTCACGCCGCACTTCTGATCAGTTCCGGGTTGGTCACCGCACTACCCCTGCTGCTGTTCGGCTACGCCGCCAAGGCTATCCCCCTGTCCACCGTCGGCATGCTCCAGTACGTCACCCCCACCATGCAGATGTTGTGGGCGGTGGTCGTGGTCAACGAGGACATGGAACCGGAGCGGTGGATCGGGTTCATCATCATCTGGGTCGCGGTCTCGCTCTACCTCTCGGATATTCTCATCCAGCGGCGCAGCGCCCGGGGAAAACCCCGGTCACCCCAGGGCGGCTGACTCCATGTCACCGCTGGCCATATCCGCCAGTGTGAACACCGGGCGGACACCGAAATGCCCCCAGCCTGCGTCCGGGGGCAGGACCTCCACGGCCAGCACAGCCGGATCGGTGGAAAGGTCCCGCAGGGCATCACCGTCATCCCAGACCAGGACACTGTTGATCTCCCTGGGGGTGCTGATCTCGCCGATGCCCTCGACGCTGCGCTGCAGACGGTCGAGGTGACGGTCGAAGACATCCTCGCGGGTCTCCCCCACGACAGGCTCAGGAAGGGAGATCGGGGCGGCCGACAACAGGATCATCGCATTGACCCGGCCGATATCTTCCAGCACTGCCGAGGCATCCGCCGAACCCAATGCGGTGGTGAAGGTCACCAGGGCGAAGGCGTTCTCCCCCCCGGGGGCTTCCTCCAATGAGACCTCCGCCCGTGCGATGTAGTCATCCAGGGGTTCCCCGGAGTCCCGTCCCACCACATCCCCGTTGATGGCCATCGGTTTGGCGGTGCGGTCACTGAAACTGAGAGCAGCGATAATCCCGATCAGTAGGAGCAGTGCCACCACCGCCAGGATCTTGCGGGTGCGGTCGATTTGGTGGTCACTCATTGATCGCGCAGCACATCCAGGGCGTGTTGGAGATCATCCGGGTAGGGGGAGGTGATCTCCATCCACCGGCCGTCAGCGGGATGGTGGAAACCGAGGGACACGGCGTGCAGCCACTGACGGATCAGCCCCAGGCGTTCCGACAGCGCCGGGTCGGAACCGTACATGGGATCCCCACAACACGGGTGGTGCAGCGCGGAGAAATGCACACGGATCTGGTGGGTGCGACCGGTTTCCAGGTGCACCTTCACCAGCGTCGCCTCCTGGAAGGCCTCGATGGTTTCATAGTGGGTCACCGCGTGTTTGCCGTCGGTGGTGACAGCGAACCGCCAGCCCGAGGAGGGGTGACGTCCAATGGGTGCCTCGATGGTGCCCTCGGTCGGGTCGGGGTGCCCCTGCACCAAAGCGTGGTAGGTCTTCTGCACGGTGCGATCCCGGAACGCGCGCTTGAGCACGGTGTATCCCCGTTCCGAGGCAGCCACCACCATCACGCCCGAGGTCCCCACATCGAGCCGCTGGACAATGCCCTTGCGCTCCGGGGGACCGGAGGTGGAGATGCGGAATCCCGCGGCGGCCAGACCCCCGACCACGGTCGGGCCCTCCCAGCCGACGGTCGGGTGCGCGGCCACACCTACCGGTTTGTTCACGGCGATGAGATCATCATCGGCGTAGAGGATGTCCAGTCCCGGGACGATCTCCTCCCGGGGCACCAGTGGCTGGGCGGGTTCGGGCAGAAGCACATCCAACATGGAATCGGCGACCAGCCGGTCGCTCTTGCGCACGGCCGAACCGTCGACGGACACATCCCCGGCTTCAGCCAGTTCCGCCGCGGTGGTGCGGGAGATACCCAGGAGTTTGGACAGGGCGGCGTCCACACGCATGCCTGCCAGCCCCTCCGGGACCGGCAGGGTCCTACTCTGACGGCTCATTTCTCCCCCTCCACTGCTGTTTCCTTCTGTGCTGCCCGCTCCGTGTGGGAACTGTCACGGTCCTCCATGAATATCCCGATGACAAAGACCACAACACCGGTGGTGATGGAGGCATCCGCAATGTTGAACACCGCGAAACTACCCACCGAGATGTAATCCACGACGTGACCGAGGAAGAACGAGGGTTCCCGGAACAACCTGTCGATGAGGTTGCCGAGCGCACCACCGGCCACCAGCGCGAGCCCCACGCCGACCCACCTGTGTCGGACCCGGGGTGCGTAGATGAGAATGCCCACCACGAAGACGATCTGGATGGTGGTGAACAGCCAGGTGCTGTCCTGCCCCATGGAAAATGCCGCACCGGGATTGAACAGGAGGTGGAAGCGGAACCAGTCCCCGATCACCGCAACCGGCTCACCGGGCTCCAACCAGTTCAGCATGAACTGTTTGACGGCCTGGTCCACAGCTGCGATCACCACGATGATGACAATCATCATCGAGGTCACTCGTTTCGCGGTTGTCCTCTTCTCTCCTGGGGGTGTGGGCGCTGTATCCGCCCCTGCATCGTATGAGGTCACGTGAACCATCATTCCCCATCGGCGGTGGAAACTTCCACCCGGCCCCTGCCCCACCGCCTCTGGGTGGAACGGTGCCCGAATCAGGACTGGACCGGTGCCGGACTGTCCTACCACCGCTCATACCGCCGCTCCTGGGACCGGGTGATCCACCGTGCCGTGAGCGCAGTTGTCGCGGGACCGGTGCCCCTGTGAAATTCCACCACACCACCGCAACCGCTAGGTTTGAATGCGTGCGTATGAATAACCTGCCCTCCAGCCTGTCCCGCAAATCCCCCACCACCCGGCGGGGTCTACGCGCCCTGACGGTGGTCATCGCGTGTTCCACCGCGGTGTTCCTGGCCTCATGTGCTGAGGAGCCACCGGAGGAGCCCACCACCGAGGTGGAGCAGGCCGTGGGACTGGCCGTGGATGCCCCCCGGATCACCCTCGAGGATGCTGGAACCGGTGAGCTCAGGGAGATCAGGTACACGGATGTCCCCGACCCCGATGCCAGCGACTCCCCCACCCGCCAGACGACGACACTGACCGTGGAGGATGGTTTCGCGCAGTCCGTGGTACCCGCTGCCGATGTTGATCCCACCGCACCCGAGGGGGGTGATGTCTCCACGATGCGGCTGCCCGTCACCGCGGAGGTCACCCCGGCCGAGCCTGTCGATACCGATGTGGTCGATCCCTCCCGCGAGATCTCCATTCAGGTGGGCCTACCCGCCTTCACCGATGTCGAACTCGCCGAGGACATCCTGTCCACGGAGGGCTTCACCCTGGGTATCCGCGCCGACGACCAGGGCCGTCAGTCCACCCTCAGCCTGGCCGCGCCGGTGGATGCCACCGACACCGGCCGGGTGATGATGGAGCAGTACCTCCTCAAATACACCTCCCTGCCGGTCATCTTCCCCGAGGAGGCCATCGGGTCGGGTGCCAGGTGGTCGGTTGACACCAGGGTCACCGGTGAATCCACCCTGTTGCAGACGGTGACCTACACCATCACCGCGATCCGGGGCAATCAGATCGATCTCGATGTCTCCGTCTCCCAGCGTCCGAGCCTGGGTGCTCTTGAGATCTCCCCCGGCACCGCCGGGGTCACCGAGGACACCCCGGAGCAGTTGACCGTTCTCAATTCCAATACCGCCTCCGCTGGATCAATCACTGTCGATCTGACCCAGCCACTGCCCACCGCGGGCACCGTATCCTGGACCACCCGTGTGGTCTACGGTGGCGGGACCGAGGACATGAGGGTGGTTCAGGATTCCACCGCATCGGTCACCTTCGGCAGCTGACACCGGGCAGTTGAGCGGACAGCTGCCACCGTCCCTGCCGCAGCTGACCCCGGTGGCGGTATTCGAATATGGTTGCCATTTTTCCGTCGCGCAGGCATAATCGAGACATGTTCTTTCTTCGATAGTCACCCCCGCAGTAGCACAACACACAGGCGCTGGCAGCCCATGCCATGTGCCGTGTTTTCATAACGACTTCGAAGGATTATCATGCGCTCCCACGCCTCCTATATCTCTGTTGATGGCCTGAGTTTCTCCTACCCCGCCCGCCGTGTTCTCAGTGACATCTCCCTCACCGTGAACCGGGGAGAGATCATCGGTCTCATTGGTGAGAACGGTTCCGGCAAATCCACACTTCTGGCACTCATCGCCGGGACGCTCGAGCCAGACCAGGGTCGTCTTTATCTTCCTGAGCACACTGGTTTCCTCGCCCAGGAGACTGATCTGCCCTTTGATCTCCCCGTCCAGTCACTGATCGACGAGGCCGTGGCCCCGGTCCGTGCTGTGGAGACCACCATCGGGGAACTCACCGTCGCCATGGGTGATGACAACCCACCTCCCGATATCGCGGAGAGATTCGACGAGGCTCTCAGCCGGGCGGAGGAACTCGGTGTGTGGAACCTGGAGGCCCGCATCGAGGAGATCGTCGCTGGACTGGGCCTGGCGGATGTCGACCGTTCCGTTCCCATCCGTGCATTATCCGGCGGTCAGCGTCGCCGCTTCGCCCTTGCCGTGCTGCTGCTCGAACCCCACGATGCCCTGATCCTGGATGAGCCCACCAACCACCTGGATGACAACGCTGTTGATTTCCTCATTAATGAGCTGACCTCATTCAAGGGCCCGGTGTTGATTGCCAGCCATGACCGTTTCTTCCTCGACGCGGTGGTCACCGGACTGGTGGACCTGGACCCGTCCCTCGGTCCTGAGGGTGGTGCCGGTGAGGAGGTCAGGCAGGCAGCGACCTTCGGCGGTGGATTCACCGAGTACCTGAAGGAACGTGAGCACCGGAGAACCCGCTGGTCACAGCTCTATGTTGCGCAGGAGTCAGAGAGGCAGAAACTCGAGGCCACCTCCGGTATCGAGGAGGAGAATATCTTCCACCGCGCAACACCGAAGTCGGAATCCCGGATCTCCCAGAAGTTCTATGCCGACCGGGCCGCCAAGACCCAGGGCAACCGGGTGCGTTCAGCCCGTAACCGCCTGGAGATCCTGGAGAAGTTCGCGATCCCCGCCCCGCCGAAACCCCTGGAATTCCAGGGCATCCCGGATTATCTGCGCCATGCGGCCGGTGAATCGGTGGAGGTCCGATCCGTGGGTGTGGCCGGCCGGTTGGAGCCGGTGAAGTTCCGCATCGATCCGGGCGACCACATCCTGGTGGAGGGACCCAACGGGACGGGGAAGTCCACGTTGCTGTCCGTTCTGGAGGGGGCACTCGATCCCACCGAGGGTGAGCTGATCATCCCGGAGGACCTGCGCATCACCCGGCTCAAACAGGACGATGACTGGACGGATGAGCAGCTGGCACTGTCCGCCGGGGAGGTCTTCAACCGGCTGGGGGCGGCGAATACCCCCAACCTGGTGGAAATGGGGCTGCTCACTGAAGCGTCGCAAAGCATGCCGTTGGCACAGCTGTCCCTGGGACAGCGCCGACGCGTCTCCCTCGGGCTCATCCTGGCGAGCCCGCCGGACCTGTTGCTTCTCGACGAACCGACCAACCACCTCTCCCTCGCCCTCAGCGAGGAACTCGAGGCCGCGATAGAGAAATTCCCCGGCCGGGTGCTCCTGGCCAGCCATGACAGGTGGATCAGGAAGCGGTGGACGGGGAAGAAGATCAGCCTGGGCTGACCCGGGGAACCAACCCGGAAAGCTACTGGGCCGGGGCGGGCTCCTCGGCAGGAGCCACAACCTCACCCTCGGCGGGAGTAACGGCACCGGTGTCCGCACCGACACACATCTCCGGAACCTGCTCAGGTGCCACGGTGTTGGTGATCAGGATGCAGGCCCAGTCCTGGGACAGCTGCCAGTTACCGTCGACGTTGACGAACTCCACGCCCTCCGCTTCCTGGTCGGGACGATCCGGGAGGGTGAACATGACGGTGGTCAGCACCTCGGATTGTGGATCATAACCCGGCAGGACCGAACCGACGACCTGGAACTCCGCACCGGACTCCACCTTCGCCTGGGTCATGGTCTCGAACAGCTCGGGGGCGTTCTCGGATCCCTGGACGGTGTTGACCTTCTCCTCGATGCTGGCGTTCGGATCGGTGGCGACGGCCAGGATCTGGTTCAGCTCCTCGGCGGTCGGGTACTCGGTGACCCCGGTGGTCGCATCATCGGCGGTGGTGGCCTCAGCTGCCGAAGTGGTGGTCTCGGTGTCAGTCGTCTCATCACTGGAGCACGCACCCAGTGCGAGTGCGCCCACGATGGAGAGCGTTGCTGCGGTTGCCTTGAAAAGCTTCACGTTTAAAGATTCCTTTGCTTCTTGGTCAGGCGGTCGGCGGTCATCTGCACTGCCGGCGCCGTTTCTATCATCATCACCACCGAAGGCGGAGGGAACTCTACCCACCATAAAACACCTCACGAAATGATGTGAATTCAGCAAGGTCAGGACAACCCGGTTCCGGATGGTTCCCGCAGAGCGGTAGGTGGCATCCCTGTGTCCGGTGATTCCCTCCTGTGCCCGGTCATGTACCCGGTCACCCCGGCAAGTCACAGAAGGTGACAACTTTCCCAATAGTAGGGTACACGTTTTCCTCCCCAGGCCCCAGCTCTCCCAGGCCCCAGCGGGGTGTCAGGGCCGATGGCCGGTGCTGTGTGTTCGCTGCACCGGAAGGATGTCCCCCGTTCCTCATCACCGGAGGCAATCACCGGAGACACAGCTGGCCGTGGGTTGGGCCATGCCATGAAAGAAGTCACGTCCACTGCCCCGGACGGGGCCGAACAGCAACCATGGCCCACCCTTCATCCTGTGATATCGGCGGGTAGCTGGTGCCAGGCCCCTTTGACAGTGAATCTGATCTTCAGTCCCGTCTGGGAACCATCCCGGTCTCATAGACTGGGAGGCAGCATCATTTCCTGCCATCTCCTGCTGCGGAAGGATCCCCCATGGCGCACTCGGACACACCTGCTGTAGAGACGATCGGGCTGTCGAAGAATTTCGGTTCCGTCCGTGCTCTGGATGAGCTCAACCTCCGGGTGGAGGCCGGGGAGGTGCACGGTTTCCTGGGGCCCAACGGTTCCGGGAAATCAACCGCCATCCGGGTCCTGCTCGGCATCCTGCGTTCTGATGCCGGTTCCGTGAAGGTGCTCGGTAAAGACCCCTGGCGTGATGCCGTGGAACTGCATCACCGCCTGGCCTATGTTCCCGGTGATGTGGAATTGTGGCCCAATCTCACCGGTGGCGAGGCCATTGACCTGTTCGCCCGACTCCGGGGCCGGTTGAATGTGAAGCGCCGGGATGAACTCATCGAGCGTTTTGATCTCGATCCCAGCAAGAAGGGTCGCACCTATTCCAAGGGGAACCGTCAGAAGGTGGCGCTGATCTCAGCGCTGGCGTCGGATGTGGAACTGCTGCTTCTCGACGAACCGACCAGCGGTCTCGACCCACTCATGGAAGCCCAGTTTCAGGAGCTCATCCGTGAAGAGAAGGAACGGGGCCACACCGTCCTCCTATCCAGTCATATCCTCGCGCAGGTCGAAGCACTGGCGGATCGGATCTCCATCATCCGTAAGGGCAGGATCGTGGAGTCGGGCACCCTTCTGGATATGCGTCACCTCAGCCACACGGTGGTCACGGTCCTGACGGACCGCCCCACCGCGGAGCTGATCACACATGAGGGTATCTACAATGCCCACCGGGAGGGTGAGCAGGTGCGTTTCGACGTCGATGCCGCCCACCTCCCGGAGGTGATGAGCATGCTCGCTGCGCTGGGGGTGCGTGCCATCACCGCTACCCCGCCGTCGCTGGAGCGTCTGCTCCTGCGCCACTACGGCGATGCCCCTGAGGGGACCGACCAATGACCGCGCAGGTGTCCGCACAGGTGGGGGCCTTCACCGGCACGGGTGCCACCCTGCGTCTCATGTTGCGCCGCGACCGCTGGCGCCTGCCGGCATGGGTGCTGGGGCTGTCGCTGCTCATGGCGTATTTCTGCACCGCACTGGGCACGGTCCTCGACGAGGAGAGTCTGCAGGGGATGGCGCAGTTGGCGTTGAGCCCCGTCACCGCACTGGTCGGTGGCCCGGGATTCGGCTTCGACGCGATCACCGTGCCACGGTTCCTCGCAGGGCTGTACGGTACCTACCTCATGCTGGGCACCGCACTCATGTCCATGCTCACCATCTCCCGGCACACCCGCGCGGAGGAACAACATGGCCGCGCGGAGCTGGTCCTGGCTGCCCCTGTCGGCCATCATGCCCAACCGACGGCAGCCCTCATCCTCACCGTCGCGATGAATATCCTCACGGCTTTCCTCATGACCGGGGTGGTCCTGGCCTCCCCGATCGAGCCCACGCCGGAGGTGATGCCGACGGTGCTGTTCACCGCGAGTATCGCGGCGGTGGGCATCGCCTTTGCCGGGGTATCCACCGCCACCGCACAGCTGTCCCCCTACTCCAGAACGTGTACGGCCATCGCCGGCATGGTCCTGGCGGTGTCCTTCATCATCCGCGGACTAGGCGACATGTCCCGGGTGCAGAACGGTGGACTGGCCTGGCTGTCGTGGCTGTCCCCCATCGGGTGGGCTCAGCAGGCCGCCCCGTACACCCTGAACCGGTGGTGGCCGCTGGCGCTGCCCCTGATTCTCGCCCTCCTCACGGCCTTCCTGGGGTTCCAGCTCCGGTCCCGGCGCGATCTGGGTGCTGGTGTCCTCTCCGACCGGACGGGGAAGGAACGGGCGCCCTCCTGGCTGGGATCCCCTCCCGCGGTGGCCTGGCGGTTGCAACGGGGCACGGTAATCGGTTGGTCTGTCGGGGTTGTCATCGCGGGTCTGGTATTCGGTGCCTTCACCCAGACCATCGCGGATACCGCCGATGACATGCCCGCGGAGATCCTCGCCGTCATGGGTGGGTCCACGGCCCTCACCGAGGGGTATCTGGGGTTCATGGGGATCTATTTCGCGGTCATGCTCAGTGTCTACGGCATCCTGTCGGTGCAGTCTCTCCGCGCCGAGGAGACCGGACACCGGACAGAACCTGTCCTGGCCACCGCGGTCGGCAGGGTGGGTTGGGTGCTGTCCTGGGTCGGTGTCACCGCAGCCGGTGCCCTGTGGTTGAGTGTGCTGTCCGGTGTCGCGGAGGCCTCGGGGGCGGTGCTGGTCACCGGTGATGGGGCGTTGTTCTGGCCGACCGTCCTCGGTCATGGTGTGCAGTTCGCGCCGGTGTGGTTGTTGATCGGTGTGGCCACGGTGCTCTACGGGCTGGTGCCCCGCCTACTGGGCCTGGTGTGGTTGGTGTTCATCGCCGGAAGTGTTCTCAGCATGTTCGGCCGGATGCTGCAGCTCAGTCAGACATGGCTGAATCTCTCCCCCTTTGAACACGTCGGGCAGCACCCGGCGACCGATGTGGGGTGGACCGGTGTCCTACTGCTGGCTGGTACTGCCATCCTGCTGGCCGTGTTCGGCGCGTGTGCTTTCCGACGTCGCGACCTCACCGCCTGACCCTCATGATGTGGTCTTCCCGTGGGGGTGAAACTGCGGGACCGGTTCGGATAGGTGCAGCCTGACACTACGGGTCAGGGCACTGTTGATAGTCTTGACCCCATGTCCGAGACCTCTCCAGAGAGCACCTCTGTGTCCAAAATTGCCGTGATCACCACCGGAGGCACCATCGCCTGCACCGCCGATGCCGACGGCCACCTCCTGCCCACGGTCAGCGGCGAGGAACTCCTGCGTCCCATCGCGGCGCGTTTCGACGCCTCCCAGTTCACCTTCGAGATCCATGAGCTCAACCGCCTGGATTCCTCCTCCATGACCTTCGCCGACATCGACGAACTCAATACCCGGATCCATCAGGTGTTGGAGGATCCGGAGGTGGTCGGTGTCGTGGTCACCCACGGCACCGATTCGATGGAGGAAACCGCCGTCGCGGTGGACACGTTCCACACCGACCACCGTCCCGTGATCTTCACCGGTGCCCAGAAACCCGCTGACCATCCGGAGGCCGACGGCCCGGGCAATCTCTTCGAGGCCTGCCTGATCGCCTCGGATGCCTCCGCCCGGGGCATCGGTGTGCTCGTGGTCTTCGGCCATGCCGTGATTCCTGCGCGTGGGTGCACCAAGTGGCACACCACCGATGAGCTGGCATTTGCCACCAATGGTCCCGAGGAGCCGGAACGCCCGGATCCCCTGCAGCTCGCTCCCCTGGCGGATGTCACCGTGGAGATCATCCCCGCCTACCCCGGTGCGTCCGGCGCATCGGTGCAGGCCGCCCTTGATGCAGGCGCACAGGGTCTGGTCGTCGAGGCGATGGGTTCGGGCAATGTGGGCACCGCGATGGGTGCGGCCCTGGGCCGGGCGCTTGACGACGGCATCCCCGTGGTCATGACGACGCGTGTGCCGCGCGGTGAGGTCTCCGGCACCTACGGTGGCGCCGGGGGCGGCGCAACCCTGGCCGCCCGGGGTGCGATCGGGTCCCGGTACTTCCGTGCCGGTCAGGCGCGCGTCCTGCTCGCGGCGGCGATCGCCACGGGGCAGCACCCGGCCACTCTGTTCTAGTCGCCGTCCGGGTCGCGGCGGTTGTCTGCCAGCCAGTCACCCCAGTCCAGGCTGTCGAGGGGGTCGGCGGGTTGCAATAGGGGATCATCCATGGCGAAGTTCCGGGTGAGTCCCCGGGTGGTGGTGCGGGTCTCGAACCTCACCGACACCACCCCGTGCCCCGCCCCCTGTACCCACCCGTGGCCGAATTCCGGGTGGCGGACATCCTGGGTTGCCCGCCAGATCCGGGTGCGGGGTTCATCGCTGACCTGGGAGGAGTCGGTGGGTATGGCGGTGGTGCTGGACCGCACCCCTGATTCATAATCCGTGTCCGCGGGGGCGGGGGTCACGATCTGCTGATCCAGTTCGGGGAAGAGGATGTCCTGTCGGTTTTCCTCCAGGCCGGAAAATCCCACGCCCACCAGCCGGATGGGTCCGGTCTCCTCGGGATAGCGCACCAGACGGAAGGCGGTGGCCTCCAGGGTCGCCAGGTCATCGGTGGCATAGGACAGGGTGTGGGATCGTGATTCGATCCGGAAATCATCCATCCGCAGTTTCACGCTGACGGTGCGCGCGCCCCGACCATCCCGCAGCAGTCGACGGTGGGCGCCCTTGGTGGCACGCCGGATGGCGGCGTCCACCTGTGCACGTGAGGTGAGGTCGCGTTCATAGGTGTGTTCCTGGGAGATCTGTTTGGCCTCGGCGCGGGGTTCGACGGGGCGGTCATCCACCCCACGGGCCAGGTTCCACAGGCTGAGTCCGATGGTCGGCCCCAGGCTGATCTCGACCTCCTTGGCGCTGAGGGCCGCGAGGTCATCGATGGTGGCCACCCCCATCGTGGTCAGTTTTGCCTGGGTGACCGGACCGACCCCCCACAGCATACTGACGGGCATGGGGCCCACGAGTTCCTGCTGTTTCTCCACGGGAATGACAAACACCCCGTCCGGTTTCGCCTTCCCGGATCCGATCTTGGCGAACTGTTTGCCCGACCCCGCCCCGACGGAGGCGGGCAGTCCGGTCTGGGCACGGATCTCGGCGCGCAGTGCTTCGGCCCACGCACGGACCTCCCCGGGTGACGCCCCGACCAGCTCCTCCGGCTCCATATACCCCTCGTCGATGGAGAGCCTCTCCACCATCCCCGCGCGCTGCTCGATGATCTGGAACACCCGCTTCGAGGCGGCGGAATAGACCACATGCCGCGGGGTGACCACCACCGAGGCCAACCCCACCCGGGCGCGTGCCTCATGCATGGGCATCGCCGAACGTGCCCCGAACCTGCGTGCCTCATAGGAGGCACCGGCGACCACTCCCCTGCCCGATGCACCCCCGACCAGGACGGGGCGTCCCCGCAGGGTGGGCCGGGTCAACTGCTCCACGGATGCGAAGAAGGCATCCATATCGATGTGCAGAACCCAGCGTTGCATGGGGTCCAGTCTAGGGCACAAACCGGGGCAAACCGAACGGGTGAACGAATGGGATGGGGGTCAGGCAGGTCGTCGTAAAGCAACCGCGGCGATCACCAGCGCGATGCCAGCCATCTCCGCCGGGGTGAGCATCTGCCCCAGGGCGACCGCACCCATCACCGCGGCGGTCAGGGGCAGCAGCGCCAGCAGCAGGGCGAAATAGGCACGCCCGGCCATCCGCAGGACAATGAGATCCAGGCCGTAGGGGATCACCGCGCTGAGAACCCCCAGGCCGAAGGCCAGGCCCAGCAGCTGCACCGGTTCGAGCGCCATCGACGCCATCCCCGGCCACAGCCACCATGCCACGGGCGCGGCCAGCAGCGCGGCCCAGACAAAACCGACCGTCATCCCGGTGCGACTGTCCGATGCCGACCCGGCGATGCGGTTACCGGCGACAATGTAGAGGGCCCACAGCGCGGCGGCTCCCAGGGCGAACAGGACACCGACGCTGTTGGAGGACCACTGCGCACCGGAGATCACCACCACCCCGACCCCCGCCAGCGCCAGGGCCGCCCAGTCCCGCAGGGTGCGACTGCCCAGCGCCGCCACCGCGATGGGCCCGAGGAATTCAATCGCCACCGCGGTACCCATCGGCAGACGGGCAATCGCCTCATAGAAGGTCATATTCATCGCCAGCGTGGAGATGCCGTAGACCGCCGCATTGAACCCGGCACGCCCCAGAAAATCACGCACCCGTGGGCGGAAGAGCACGAGCAACAACGCCGCGGCGGTGGAGATCCGCAGCCAGGCCACCAACACCGGTGGCAGGTTGTCGAACAGGCCGACGGCGATGGCCGCGCCGGCATAGAGCGACAACCCGTTGATGACCATCAACAACGGCGCCAGGGCACGGCCCCCCACTTTGATACCACCAGAGTTGTCCACGAGGGGGATCGTACCGGAGGGAGGCTCCCTTGCCATGAACAGGGATCTGCCAGCGACCTGACAGTAAATTACAGGGGTGATTGAGTATGCCTACCACATCACCCCCTTATTGCCTATTAATGCAGGTGGGCGCGCGCCGGACAGGCAGAGAGGGGGGAGAGGATGGACTAGCAGATGCGCTCATCGTAACCTGGATCACATACCAATCCCCTCTCTGATCCACGGTTCCAGGAGTTGATATGCGTCTTTTCCTCCGTTCCCTCACAGCAGCGCTCGGCAGCGCCGCCCTGTTGCTGGCCCCCCTCACCCCCACCGCCCATGCTGTCAACGCGGTGGACCTGCAGGGATTCTCCCATTTCTGTTTCGCACCGGACGGGATCTATGACGGTCCGTATCAGAATTCCCACAATGGTTACCCGGTGACAGAGGAGTTATTAACCATCCCCGTCGCCCAACCCTCCACCCAGGCCTCACGGTTCTTCCCGGTCATCGACCCCGGGTTGGTGGTCCACCCCACCGCAGGCGGCCTCGCGAAAGACAACCATCTGCGCTTCAAAGCGATTGTCTTCCCATCAGACCACACCCGGGACGATGCCAACACCGGTGAGATCCGCTTCGAGGCTTTCCAGATCCGCCTCAACACCGAAGAACAGTTCGGTGACCGCTACTACATCTACGTCGGTCCCTCCAAGCGGGTGATGGACGACAACTGTGATGGCACCTTCTACGACAACACAGGAACCAAGCGTTCGTCATCAGAGATGAACTGGACACCGAAATACGTCTACCGCGGTGGTGAACTGACGCTGAACACCGGCGGTGGCGGCGGAGGAGGAAACGGTGGTGGAGGAAATGGCGGCGGGTCGTCGCTGAGCAGTTGATTCCTTTTGTCCACCGGTCCAGGCCACTGACCCGGAGCAGACAACAACCCCGCCGGTTCCCTCCTACAGGGCGGATCCGACGGGGTTGTCGTGGGCAATCGTTACACCCTGGCGACGCTGGCGGTCACGCCCTTGAGCACCTCATGGGCATCCTCACCGAGATCATCCTGGGTGACCTCGAAGGAGGTGGCCAGCACCTCACCGGCGATGTGATCGGCATGGCGGGTGGCCCACTCCTGCTTGTCCCCAGGCACGGACAGGGTGACCTGGATGCGGTCGGAGACCTCGAAACCGGAGGACTTGCGAGCATCCTGCAGACCACGGATGACATCCGCAGCCCAGCCCTCCGCCTCCAGCTCGGGGGTGACTTCCATGTCCAGGACGACCAGGCCGTCGACATCGTCGATCTGGGCGGTGGAATCGGGGTTCGCGGCCACCAGACGCTCGGTGTACTCACCGTCCTGCAGCTCGATACCGTCAGCGACCACGGTCTCGCCCACGCGCTCGTAGTTGCCAGCCTTGACCGCCTTGATCACGCGCTGGACATCCTTACCCAGACGCGGCCCGGCGACCTTGGCGTTGACAACCACCTCAAAGGTGCCCACGGCATCGACATCGGAGGTCAGGTCCACATTCTTGACATTGACCTCATCACGGATGATGGACAGGAAATCAGCCAGGCGTCCGGAATCCGGCAGTGCCACGGTCAGGTTCGGCAGTGGCAGGCGGTTGCGGAGCTTGTGGGCCTTGCGGATCGAGGACGCCGCCGAGCACACACCACGGATCTCATCCATGGTGCGGACCAGATCGGCATCGGCCGGGAAGCTGTCCGCCGAGGGGAAGTCGGTGAGGTGGACGGAGCGCTCACCGGTCAGGCCGCGCCAGATGACCTCGGTGGTCATCGGCAGCAGCGGGGCGGCCACACGGGTGAGGGTCTCCAGCACGGTGTAGAGGGTGTTGAAGGCTTCCGGGTGCGCCTCGTCGCCGGCCCAGAAACGGTCACGGGAACGACGGACATACCAGTTGGTCAGGGCATCACAGAACCACCGCACCTGGTCACAGGCGCGGGCGATGTCGGTGGCATCAAGCGCGGCGGTGACATCGGCAACCAGGTCATGCAGCTTGGCCAGGATGTAGCGGTCCAGCACATCGGTGGAGTCCACCGACCAGGTGGCCTTCTTCGAGGCGTAGAGCTGCAGGAAGGAATACGCATTCCACATGGGCAGCTGGGCCTGACGTACACCCTCCCGGATGCCCTTCTCGGTGACGATGAGGTTGCCGCCACGCAGGATCGGTGAACTCATGAGGAACCAGCGCATCGCATCGGAACCGTCACGGTCGAAGACCTCAGTGACATTGGGGTAGTTGCCCTTGGACTTGGACATCTTCAGTCCGTCATCACCGAGGACGATGCCGTGCGCGACGACCTTCTTGAAGGCGGGGCGGTCGAACAGGCCAACCGAGAGCACATGCAGCAGGTAGAACCAGCCGCGGGTCTGACCGATGTACTCCACGATGAAGTCGGCAGGCGCGTGGGTGTCGAACCAGTCCTTGTTCTCGAACGGGTAGTGTACCTGGGCGAATGGCATGGAACCGGAATCGAACCAGACGTCCAACACATCCGGCACCCGTCGCATGGTGGACTTTCCGGTGGGATCATCAGGGTTCGGGCGGGTCAGCTCATCGATGTACGGGCGGTGCAGGGAGGTCGGACGGACACCGAAGTCGGCCTCCAGCTCATCGAGGGAGCCATAGACATCCACGCGCGGGTAGTTCTCATCATCGGAGACCCACACCGGGATCGGGGACCCCCAGTAGCGGGAACGGGAGATGTTCCAGTCGCGGGCGCCCTCCAGCCACTTGCCGAACTGACCGTCCCGGATGTGGGCCGGCATCCACTCGATGTCCTGGTTGGTTTCCACCATGCGGTCGCGGATCTTGGTGACATTGACAAACCAGGACGGCAGCGCCATGTAGATCAGTGGCTCACCGGAACGCCAGGAGTGTGGGTAGGAGTGCTCGATGGTCTGGTGCCGGAACACCCGCCCCTTGGCCTTGAGATCACGGATGATGTCCTTGTTGGCATCGAAGACCAGCTGGCCCTCATACTCCGGGGTCAGGGAGGTGAACTTGCCGTCCATGTCCACGGGGATGACCGGGGCGATATCCGCGGCGTTACAGACGTTCATATCGTCCTCACCGAAGGCGGGTGCCTGGTGGACGATGCCGGTGCCATCCTCCGTGGTGACATAGTCCGCGCCGAGGATCTGGAAGGCGTTGGGGTGGTCACGGAAGAAATCGAAGACCGGCTCGTAGGTCAGGCCGATGAGCTCGGTTCCCGGGTGCTCGGAGATGATCCGGGCATCCGTGCCCAGTTCCTTGGCGTAGGCGCCCACCAGGTCACGGGCCAGCAGCAGCTGCTGTCCGACGAAGCCCTCCTCACCGTCCCCGGCCACCTCGACGAGGGCGTAGGTCACCGATGGGTTCACGGCGAGCGCCAGGTTGGACGGCAGGGTCCAGGGGGTGGTGGTCCAGGCGATCGCATTGGCGCCGATGAGTGCCTCATTGGCCCCGGTGCCCTCGATCTTGCCGGTGATCGGCATGGTGACGGTCAGGGTCGGGTCCTGGCGCATCTTGTAGGAATCATCCAGGCGGGTCTCCTGGTTGGACAGCGGGGTGTGCTCTGCCCAGGAGTACGGCAGAACGCGGAAGCCCTGGTAGATCAGGCCCTTGTCGTAGAGTTCCTTGAACGCCCAGATCACGGACTCCATATAGGTCAGATCCATGGTCTTGTAGCCGTTTTCGAAGTCGACCCAGCGTGCCTGGCGGGTGACGTACTCCTCCCACTCCTTGGTGTACTGGAGGACGGACTTGGCGCAGTAATCGTTGAACTGGGCCAGGCCCATGGACTCGATCTCGCCCTTGTCCTTGATGCCGAGCTGCTTCTCAGCCTCCAGCTCCGCGGGCAATCCGTGGGTGTCCCAACCGAAGACGCGGGGCACGCGGTAACCACGCATGGTCTGGTAACGGGGCACGATGTCCTTGACATACCCGGTCAGGAGGTGACCGTAGTGGGGCAGACCATTCGCAAACGGGGGGCCGTCGTAGAAAACGTAGTCCTCGGCGTCATTACGCTGGTCGATGCTGGCCTGGAAGGTGTCGTCCCTCTTCCAGAAGTCGAGTACGTTCTCCTCCATCTCGGGGAAACGTGATGATCCACCGGTCATGTCGACCAGTGGGTAAACTCCGCCAACGGCTTCAGTCATGTGAGTCGGTCCCTTAATCCTTCGCAAGTGCCAATGATGGTCATGTACTTGCGGGGACGCCCCTTGATCCGGACGCGGTACCACCCTGCTTGAACCTGCGGCCCACCAACAGGCCACCGATCCCACTTGATTGAACGGGTCTGTCACGGTCCCACCCGTCCGGTTCTACTGGGCCCACCCCTTAGCGACGTGCCGGGGGGATGGACTGTTCTTCCGGAAAGACTCCCCGGTGATGGCCGGATCATCGCCTTCGCCTCCCTGTGTGGAACAGGAAAACGACTGTCGCTCAGTATAGCGCACCATCACCGCAATGCCTTTCCGGTGGTGGTCGCGGCCCCCGCTCCCCCGGGATGCGGTCACCGCGCATCCCCGTGCTGGGCCTGGGTGCTGTCCCCCAGCTCTGACGGGTGCGCCCGCCCCCGCTGCCTGCGTGCCGATGATTCGGCGATGAGGAAACACACCAGACCTGCCACCACCGTGATGATCAACAACCAGGTCCAGATCTCCGACGGGGTCGTGATCGTCACCACCAGCAGGACGAAACCGAGGGCGGATAGTACGAGAGCAGCGATGAACATGTCTTCCTGGGGATACGGGCTTCAGCAAGGACTGGGTGGGGTCACGGGAGGCACGGCGACGGGATGTGACGGCCGCGGAGACCATGCAGGGAAAACCAGTGGCTCCCGGGCCCGGTGGATACCGGACCCGGGAGCCGGGTGTTTCTGCCTGGATGCGGGGTCATCCGGTGGGATGTCCCCTATCCGGGGTCAGTGCAGATCAGGAGTTCTGACCACCGGGGTTGTTGCCGGTGTTGCCTGCCGGCGCGGAGGAACCGCGTGCGTTGAGTTCCTCCAGCTGGCCCTCGAGGAGGGACTTCAGGCGGGTGCGGTACTCACGCTCGAACACCTGAAGTTCAGCGATGCGGGTCTCCAGTGCGTTCTGCTGCTCCTTGACCGCTGCCATGGTCTCGGTGTGCTTACGCTCGGCATCAGCCTGCAGGGCGTTGGCCTTGTCCTCGGCCTGACGGATCTGCGCCTCGGCGCGTGCGGTGGAATCCGCGAGGGTGGCCGCGGATTTCTTCTCGGCTTCATCAACTAGGTTCTTGGCGCGTGCCTCGGCCTCATCGACGAGGTTCTTGGCACGTGCCTCGGCATCGGCGATCTGCTTCTCGGCGCGCTGACGTGCATCCTCGAGGGTCCGGTTGGAGCTCGTGTTCGCCTCGGAGATCTGCTTCTCGGCAGCTTCCCGGGCATCATCGAGCATCGACTTGGCCTCGGCGCGGGCATCGGAGGTCAGGCGGTCAGCCATCTCCTGCGCCAGTCCGAGCACCTTCGCGGCCTGCATGTGGGTGTCCACAGTGGCACCGCCGCTGGCCTCAGGCGCAGCTGCGGCTGCCGGGGTTCTACCGCCACTACCAGCGTTGGCCTTGGCCTTTTCAGCTTCCTCGCGTGCGGCCTTGGCATCAGCCTGGGCCTTCTGCAGCTGATCCTGGGCAGCCTTGGCATCATTCTGCGCCTTGGTGGCGGTCTTCTGCGCCTCATCAAGCTTGGTCTTATACTCAGCCCGGAGCTTCTCCTCGATTTCACGGCGCAGAGCGGACTCATCAACACGTGGGGATCCGGAACCTGCACCGCCTGCTCCTGCGGGGGACCCGTCCTTCAGCTGAGTCTCAAGCTCCTCAACCCGCTGGGTGAGGTCATCATTTTCCTCCTGGAGCTGGGCGAGGGTGTCCTCCACCAGATCCAGGAACTGATCAACCTCATCCTCGTTGTAGCCACGCTTGCCGATAGGCGGCTTACTGAAAGCGACGTTATGCACATCAGCTGGAGTCAACGGCATTAGCGGATTCCCTTCGATTTAACGGTGGCCCCAGGCATGGGCCGGGACTCGGCCGCGGGAATCTCCCACGGCCGGAACTTCCATTCATCTTACTGACCTTCTCACGTGATTGTAGCCAGCAACCCACTTTTGCTCAGTTCACTCGCCGGTGAAATCCACTGGTGTCCCTGCAACCGGTGGACAGCTGGGCACGGGGTCGCGCACGACGGACACAATCACGAACGCACACAACCCTACTCCCCCCGGTCACAGAAAGGTCGTTTGAATGGCTATTTCCTCATGTCTTAGCGCCCCGGTGACGGAACCACCGTGCAGATGTGACGGCATCAACACTGGATAGAGACTTCAGGCCCGTGGTGGCAGGCGGATGGGGGTGTCCTGTGTGTCGGGTGTGCAGAATGGGGGTGATTTACGCATAAAACCCGCCTGCAGGTGACACCACCGGTGGTGTCATCTACAGACGGGGCGAACCTGTCCGGCGCGACCTGCGCTCCGGGATCAGAAGGGGATGAGGGTGACCAGGGCCCTGAGGATCGACAGACCGAAGAAGAGCACGATCACGGAGATATCCAGGCGGATATTGCCCAGGGGCAGAGGGGGGATGATCCGGCGCAGCAACCTCACCGGCGGATCAGTCACCATGAAAATAGGCTCGGCGATCACATAGAACCACTTGGGTGGTGAGAAGGACCGGGAAAATGACTGGATCATCTCAATGACAATGCGTGCGATCAGCACGTACATGTAGAGACTAATGATCCAGGCGATCAAAGTTGCAAATGTACCCACGGGGAAACAGTCTAACTGAACTTGGACGATGACGGTACCTGGTTGTCGCCCCGGCGCCACGCATGATGCACACGCCGGGGCCACGGCCCGGCGGTGGCACAAGCTGCACCGCCCAGCACGGCCCTGTGACGGGCACGGTCACCGGAAGCAGGAAGGGATGGGCCGGGTGAGATAACCGATCACGCTGCACATGATTCGATCCCGCAGATAGCACACCCCGGCGCGCACCCATGACCACCCGTCAACCACTGGTGCCGATACCCGGTGTGGGATGTGACCAGGCGGGGTTCTAGCGGATACGCGCGGCGCGTTCCAGCTCGGAGATGGAGATATCCGCGGTTTCCGGGATGATGGCGAAGTTCTCGCTGTCGAGTTTCTGCATCTTGCCACGCAGGGCGAAGCACAGGCCCGCGGCGAAATCGACGATGCGGCGTGCCTCCTCGCGGGTGAGACGGGACATGTCGAACACCACCGCGTCACCGTCACGGAATGCCGCGCCGATTTCCTGGGCATCCTCGAAGGAGTTCAGGCCGACGGTGACGATGGTGGGCTGGTAGGCCCGCGGTGCCGACGCAGGTGCCGGAGCCGGTGCGACCGGAACCGCCGACTGTGGCCTGGAGTACCCGTATTCCTGGTCGCGGTAGTCCGTGGCATAGGCGGCGTTGCCGTCGTAGCGGGGCTCGTCCTGGTAGTAGGCGTCATCGGCCTCGTATGGAGTGAGCCCGAAGAACTCCTTGGTCTTCTTGATCATTGACATGGCAGTTTCCCTTCACCTGGAATGTCGTGTGGTCATGTGCAGCAGGGTGCGTGGACACCCTTGAAACTTTGTGTTCTTACGGTATCGGTCGGCTTCCCAGAATTTCTGTTCCGACACGCACGATTGTAGAGCCATGCAGGATGGCTTCGGCAAGATCTCCAGACATACCGGCAGAAAATTCCATGTCTCTGTCAAAGTGTTGTTCCATACCTGTCAAAACCTCCCTGGCTTGGGAGAAGGCGGTGAGTGGATCCCACCCGAGTGGGGGTACACACATCAGCCCCGTCAGCGTCAGGTGGGGCGCTTCCTCCAGGGCCTGCGCCACCTCCATGGCGGTATCCGCGGCCACCCCGCCACGTGAGGTGTCACCGTCCAGGCTCAGCTGGATGAAACAGGGGAGCTTGTCGACGCTGCGGTCCCCCCGTTCCAGCGCGAGTCCCACGCCGCGGTCGAGCGCCTCCGCGAGGCGCACGCTGTCCACCGAGTGGACGGCCGCAGCCCACCGGGCGACGGCGTTCGCCTTCTTGGTCTGGATCTGCCCGATCATGTGGAACTCCATGGCCGGGAATTCCTGGTGTTTGGCCCGTGCCTCCTGTTCCCGGTTCTCCCCCACCGCGGTGATACCCAGTTCGTGGAGAATCCGGATGTCGCGCACCGGGTGGAACTTGGTCACCGGCAGCAGTGACACGCTCCCGGGAGGGCGACCGGCAGCCACGGTCGCGTCGTCGATACGCTTTTTCACCCTGTCGAGGTTGGCCTGCAGTTCGCTGTGGCGTTCCACCTAGACCATCTCCGGCAGCCAGATGACACCGGCCTGGCGCCCGGTGGTGCCCTGCCTGCGGTAGGAGAAGAAATCCTCGTCCTCGATGGTGCAGCGCGGGTCGGAGTCGATCATCTGGACGCCCAGGGCGAGCAGCTGTCGCAACAGACCTGCCCGGATGTCCAGTCCCGTGGTGCCCCTGGTGGTGCGGGTCAGGGAACCGGGCAGTTTCGCCTCGACATCCCGGGCCATCTGCTCGGGCACCTCATAGTGTTTGCCGGAGGCCGCGGCCCCCATGAGCGCGTGGATGTTCACCGGGGTGGCGCCGAGACCGACCATGGTCTCCACCGTCTTCTCCATGATGCCGTTGCGGGCACCCATGCGTCCGGCCTGGACGGCGGCGATGACACCGGCGTCGGTGTCGGATAACAGGACGGGTACACAGTCGGCGACCAGGACCGCCAGGGCCAGGTCGCGCTGGGTGGTGACCAGGGCATCGGTGGCCTCGACGGGACCCCCGTCGGCGGGGGGCTGGTCGATCACCGTGACGGTGTTGGAGTGGATCTGTTCCATGTAGACCACCCGGTTTGGGTCCAGACCGATGATGCCCGCCAACCGCGCACGGTTGGCCGCCACATGATCCGGATCATCACCCACGTGGTCGCCCAGGTTGAAGGAGTCATACGGGGATGGGGAAACCCCGCCCGCTCGGGTCGTGAAGACCTTGCGGACGGGGCGTGTGCGTGGGTCAAGACTGTCCATGGGCACCAGTCTATTCCCCTTTCTCCTAACGGAGGAAGCTGGGGACATCCAGATCATCGCCGTTGTCACGGCGGTGGTCATCACGACGGTCGTCCCTGCGGTCATCGCGGCGGTCGTCCCTGCGGTCATCACGACGGAACTCACGCTCATCACCGCGGGTGAACAGGCCCCCGGAGCGGCTGTCATCGATGCGGTGGCGGGCACCTGCGGAACGGGACTCATAAGGATCAGCCTCGCGGGTGCCACCGAAGATGGATTCATTGCTCGGTGCCGGGGTTGCGGGCTCGCTGGCCGGGGCGGGAGCCGGGGTGCTGGTCTCATTGGCCGGTGCTCCCGCATCGGCGGTGCGGCGTTCCTGGGAGGCATGCGCACGGGCCGCATCGAAACCGGTGGCGATGACGGTCACGCGGACCTCGTCGCCCAGGTTGTCGTCGATGATGGTACCGAAGATGAGGTTGACGTCCTCGTCGGAGCGTTCCCGGACCATGGAGGCAGCCTGGTTGACCTCCATGAGGCCGAGGTCGGAACCACCGGCGAAGGACAGCAGCACACCGGTGGCACCGTCCATGGTGGCCTCCAGCAACGGGGAGTTGATGGCCTGCTCGGTGGCGGCCACGACGCGGTTGTCACCACGGGAGGACCCGACACCCATGAGGGCGGAACCCGCCTCGGACATGACGGAGCGGACATCGGCGAAGTCCACGTTGATCACACCCGGGATGGTGATGAGGTTGGTAATACCCTGCACACCGTTGTGCAGCACCTCATCAGCGGCACGGAAGGCCTCCATCATGGACAGGTTTGCGTCACCGAGCTCCAGGAGACGATCATTCGGGATGACGATGAGGGTGTCACAGACTTCCTTGAGGGCTGCGATGCCCTCCTCCGCCTGGCGGGTACGGCGACGACCCTCGAACTCGAACGGCTTGGTCACCACACCGATGGTCAGTGCACCCATCTTCTTGGCGATGCCCGCTACAACGGGGGCGGCACCGGTACCGGTGCCACCGCCTTCACCGGCGGTGACGAAGACCATGTCCGCGCCCTTGATGGTCTCTTCGATCTCGTTCTTATGATCCTCGGCGGAGGTTCGTCCCACCTCGGGGTTGGCGCCGGCGCCGAGACCACGGGTGGCCTCACGTCCGATATCCAACTTCACGTCCGCATCAGAGAACATCAGGGCCTGCGAATCGGTGTTCACCGCGATGAACTCCACGCCCTTGAGGCCCTCTTCAATCATGCGGTTGACGGCGTTGACTCCGCCGCCGCCCACGCCGACGACCTTGATCTTGGCGAGGTAGTTGTTCGGTGAGGTCATGGTCTATGTCTCGCCTTTCGAAGAATTTGGTACACGTATGTCACATTAATAGCTAGATTTCTACTGGCCTTCGCCCCCTGGGCCGGTGACCTACTGGTCAGGGATAACCCCGGGCGAATGCCGACTATCCTCCATCATGAGTGAAAAACCCTCAGGAATGTCGGACATCCGGGGCGGCGTGTCGAACCCTCAAGTCTGACTTTAGGGTTGTTGTACTGCGCAAACACCCCGCCCCGCCACTTTAGCGGACTGTCACCATCGACGGTGAGCTGATGTTCCACCGCTGCCCCTCGCGCTGTACGACGGTGGACAACGCAACAGCCTTGTCATGGTTGTTCTCCGAGGAACCCCAGTACACCTCCCGGCCGTCGGTCAGCCGCAGGAGGACATCAAACTGGTCGGGGGCCTCGATCGTGGCGATGATATTCCTCAACTCAGGGTCGTAATCATCGATGGCACGGATGATGTCGATGACCGCCGGGAGCACCTCGGGATCATCCTCACGGATGCCGGTCACCTCCACCGTCCCGACAGGTGGCGTGCCGACCACAATGGGCTGGCCCTCGGTGTCGATGATGTGCTCACCGTCCGGCCGTCGGATGAATACCGCCGCCTCGCGTTCGGTGAGGGTGATCTCCACGGTGGACGGCAACCGGCGGTTGAGGGTGACCGAGGATACCCACGGCATCTCCGCGATCGCGTGGGCAGCCCCGGTCGCATCGATGCGCAGGAGGTTGTCCCCGGCGGTGATACCGGAGACCTCCCGGGCCACCTCGGTGTCGGTGCGCACGGCACCGTTGATCTCGATGGATTCCACCTTGAACACCGGAACGAACCACGCCACCGCAGCGGCGATAGCCACCAGCGCGATCACCACGGTGGTCACCAGGGCGATGGCTTTCTTCGACATCGCGGTCTATCCCCGGAGCCGGTCGAGGATCTCCGGCGCGAGCATGGTCACGGATCCCGCCCCCATGGTGAGCACGATGTCAGCCGGCCCGGCGATCTCCGCGATGCGGTCGGGTACCGCACTGAAGTTGGGTTCATAGGACACCGGGATGGTCATCTCGTCGGTGATCACCCTGGAGGTGACCCCCTCCACCGGCTTTTCGCGGGCACCGAAGATCTCCAGGAGCACGGCGGCGTCGGCAAGCGAGAGTGCCCCGGCGAATTCTCGGGCGAACTCGAGGGTCCGGGAGTACAGGTGGGGCTGGAACGCCACGATCACGCGTCCCTCCCCCGCCGCATCGACCCGCTCGCGGGCCGCCTTCAACACGGCCTCCACCTCGGTGGGATGGTGCGCGTAGTCATCGTAGACGCTTGCGCCGTCGAATTGACCACCCCGGACGGTGCCGTGGTATTCGAACCTGCGGCGCACGCCCGAGAAGTCGCTGAGGCCGGCCGCGAGCTTGTCGAGGTCCGCCCCCAGGAGGTACCCGGAGAGCAGGGCGGCCGCGCCGTTGAGCACCATGTGGTTACCCGGGATCTGGAGAATGATCTCCACCTCCCGACCGTCGATGTCCAGCACTGCATAGGTGCCTTCGGCAACCACCCGGGAGGAGAGGATCGTCGCCTTCACCGGCACCGTCGGGTGCGCAGCCACCGCATCGACGGTGCCGTAGCCCACCGCGTTGATCCCCCGGGCCACCGCCCGCTCCCCCAGCGCCGCGGCGCCGGGATCATCAAGGCACACCACGAGGGTGCCACCCGGGGTGAGGCGGTCGGCGAAATCTTCAAAAACCTGGAAATACGCCTCGGGGGTTTTGAAGAAGTCCAGGTGATCAGGCTCGATGTTGGTGACCACGGCGATCTCCGGGGTGTAGCGCAGCAACGAGGCATCGGATTCATCGGCCTCGGCCACGAAGGCCTCACCGGTTCCCTGGTGCGCATTGGTTCCGGCCTTGTTCAGCTGGCCACCGATGGCGAAACTCGGGTCCATCCCGGCGGCCTGCAACGCCACGACCGCCATGGAGGTGGTCGAGGTCTTGCCGTGGGTGCCAGCGATGAGTACCTGGCGGTGCCCCTCCAGCAGTTCACCGAGCAGATCGGAGCGGCGGATCACGGGGATGTTCTCCTCCCTGGCCCGGACCAGCTCAGGGTTGTCCTGGGGGATGGCGGCGAAGGAGGTGACCACCACGGTGGGGAGTTCACCGGCCAACTCCAGATTCTCCGCAGCATGCCCGACGGCAATCTTCGCCCCCACCGCACGCAGAGGCAGGAGGGTGCGTGAATCCTTGGCGTCGGATCCGGTGACGGTCTTCCCGCGCGCCAGGAGAATACGTGCGACACCGGACATCCCCGCACCACCGATACCGATGAGGTGGACCCTGGACAGGTCGATGGCTGGGTGTTCGGAAGTGGTGTTGGGCACCTGGTCAGTCCTCATCTTTCATCAATGAACAGTCTGGTAGAGATTTGATTCTAGTATCCGGCGGCGGTGGCCACGAGCCCGGCGATCACCCCGGCGGCATCGCCGACGGTGGAGGTGCGGGCAGCTGCGGACATCCGGTGGAGCGTGGCCGGGTTGCCGACGATGTCGCGGACCTCGCTGACAAGACGCTGGGGGGTGAGATCCGCGTCGTCGACAAGCTTCGCGGCACCGGCGGCGATGACGGCGCTGGCGTTGAGCGCCTGCTCCCCGTTGCCATGCGGGAGCGGCACATAGATGGCGGGGATCCCCGAGGCGGTCACCTCGGCCACGGTCATGGCACCGGAACGGCACACAATGAGATCGGCGACCGCATAGGCGGCCTGCATATCCTCGATGAACGGCACCGGAACGTATCCCGGGCGGGCTGTGGGGAGGCTGTTGCGTTTGCCCACCGCGTGGAGGACCTGGATGCCAGCCCCGAGCAGATCATCCAGCGCACCGGCCACGGCGGAGTTGATGCTCACCGACCCCTGTGACCCACCGGTAACCAGGACGGTCGGGCGGTCCGCCTCCAGTCCCCACTGTGTCCGTCCCCGCTCAGCCGCCGTGGCATCCTCTCCGCCGGCGAGTTCCCGACGGATGGGGATGCCCACCACCTGACCGGGCATGCCCGAGTTCTCCGTGGCGTTGAGCCCGACACCGCCGAGCCTGACACCCAGCTTGTTCGCCATCCCGGCACGGGCATTCGCCTCATGGACAAAGAAGGGGATTCCCAGGGAGCGGGCCGCGAGATAGGCGGGGGCGGAGACATAACCACCGAAACCCACCACCGCGTGCGCCCCGGTGTCGCGGAGCACCTGGCGTGCCTGACGCAGGGACTTGGCCACCCGGAACGGGAGCTTGACCAGATCCAGGTTCGGGGTGCGGGGCACCGGGACGGGCTCGATCAGACGGAGGTCGAAACCCCGGTCCGGAACAAGGCTGGTCTCCAGTCCGCGGGCGGTACCCAGTGCTGTGACGGTGGCCCCGTACCCATCCCGGAGTGCTTCCGCCACGGCAAGTGCCGGCTCGATGTGGCCGGCGGTACCACCACCTGCCACCACAACGGACAACGGCTCCTTCGGTGAGCTCATGTGAGCACTTTCTCCTCGCTGTAGATCTGTAGAAACTGGTTATCCGCGGTAGCGGCCGGTGTCCCCGCGTCGGGGGTCCCGGGTGCCGGATGCCCGACCACCGGACGCCGGACCACCGGATCCCCTGCCACTGGTTCCCCGACGCGGGTCGGCGGCGCGGCGTGGCTCAGCACCCGGGGCACCCGCTGGGGTACCCGGGGCACGCCCACTGCCCTTACGCTTGCTGACGCTACCAGCCGCGCCGGACGGAGGATTCGAACCCGCCCGTGCTGAACGGCGCGCGGTGACCGGTTCACCGAACCGTTCGCGGGTATCACTGCCACGTCGTCCCGCCCCACCCGCGGCCTGTTCACGGGGGCCGTCCGCTGACTTCCCGGAGGGTTTGCGGGAGGAGTTCCGGGTGGTGATCCGGCTGGATGGTTCGGGCAGCATGAGGATCCTGTCCACCACGGGCCGCCCATAGGAGGCCATGGCGGACACAGCCTCGGGTTCATGTCGGGCACAGTTGGCCAGCAGTCCCATGGCCGCCAGCGTGATGATCGCCGAGGTACCACCAGCGGAGATCATCGGCAGCTGGATACCAGTGACCGGGAGCAGACCGATAACATACCCGATGTTGATGAATGCCTGCGACACCACCGAGGCGGTGAGCGTGGCGGCCATCAGGCTGAGGAATGGATCCCTGCTGCGCTTGGCCGTGCGCAGGCCGAAGTAGAGCAGGGTGGCGAACAGGCCAATGACCAGTGCGCCACCGAGCAGGCCGAGTTCCTCGCCGATGATGGCGAAGATGAAGTCATTCTTGGCCTCGGGCAGGTAGAACCATTTGGCACGTGACTGGCCCAGGCCCACACCGGTGGCGGAACCGTCCGCCAGTGACAGGAAACCCTGATAGGACTGGAAGGCGGTGCCCCGGGTGTCCTGGAAGTTGCCGAAGAGAGCATCGAAATAGACGCTGAACCGGTTTGAGCGGAAACCACCACCCAGTGCCATGCCGACCAGGGCCACGAGCACCACCACCGCGGCGAGGACCAGCCAGCCCAGCGCAACCCCGGCGAACAGCAGCATGAACATGACCACCAGTGCAAACGACATGGCCATGCCAGCATCACCCTCCAGGAAGATGAGCGCGGCCATGACTCCACCCACGGCGGCGAACCGGGTGTAGTGGTTGAAAAACACGTGCTGCACGGGTTTCCTGCCCGCCAGGTAGTGCGCACCCCAGATCACGATGGTGACCTTGGCGATCTCGGAGGGCTGGAACCGGAGGGGCCCCAGGACGATCCAGGACTGGGATCCCACCTCCTCACGGCCGGTGCCGATGCCGGGGATCTGCACCGCGAGCAGCAGGAGGATCGAGATGATCAGCAGAGCCGGTGCCAGGTTCCGGATCGTCTGGGGTTTGAATTTCAACACCAACCACAGCGCCACGAAACCGGCGAAGATCATCATGCCCTGACGCAGGGCGGTGCTCCATACCCGCCCGCCCTCAGCCAGGGACCAGGTCATGGATGAGGAGTAGACCATCACCACGCCGAGACTGGACAACAGGATCACCGTGAACAGGATCATGATGTAGTCCGTCAGTGGACGGGAGAGGATATCGTTCCAGGCGTTGGAGACACGCTCCCGGAACCCCAGTCCCGTGCGGGAACCGGATGTTCGTTGCGTGCTGCCGGCAGCCCGCTTCGGGGCCCGTGGCTTCCCTGCTGTGCTGCTGGTCATGACCTCGACCTACTTTTCCTTCTGTCCTTCGATGGTGGACAACACGGCCTCGGCGAAGATGTCACCGCGTTGTCCCATTCCCTTGTACATGTCCAGTGATGCCGCCGCCGGCGCCAACAGGACGCAGTCCCCGGGTTCGGCGAACCGGAACGCATGATCCACCAGCTCCCGCATGGCCGCCACCGGGTCGGTGGAATCGGTGACGCGGATCATGGCATCGGGTGCATGTTGTTCAACCGCGGTGACGATCTCGGCGCGGTCGGCCCCCAGCACCAGGGCGGCTTTGATGCGGTGGGCATGGGTGGCCACCAGCTCGGAGATGTCGGCTCCCTTGAGCTGACCACCGACGATCCAGATCACCGATTCCCTGCCCGCCAGGGCGGTGTCCGCGGCGTGGGGGTTGGTGGCCTTGGAATTGTCGATGAACTGCACCCCGTGATCCTCCGCCACCACCTGACCGCGGTGGCCGGAGACCTCGAAGGTGGCCAGTGCCCCGGCGATGTCCTCGGCAGACACCCCCTGGGAGCGGGCCACCGCCGCGGCGGCCAGCGCGTCAAGTACACCGGCGGGACCGGAGGGGTTGATGCCGTCCGCCGGGGCGAGTGGGAGCTGTGCAGCGAAGGCATTGTCCACCAGGTGGCCGTTGAGCACACCCAGCTGCCGGGGACCCGGTTCACCGAGGGTGAAACCGATAAGGCCGGACAGACCCAGTTCGGTGGTGAGCTCGACGAGGTAGGAATCATCCGCACCGATGACGGCCACCGGCGCGGTGAGCACCCTGGTCTTGGCCAGCGCGTAGTCACGGAAGGACCCATGCCAGTCGATGTGGTCCTCGGCCAGGTTGAGGACCAGCCCGGCATCGGGGACCAGGGTGGGGGCCCAGTGCAGCTGGAAACTCGACAGTTCCGCGACCATGACGTCCACACGGTCGCATGAGGTCAGGGCCGCCGACACCGGTACGCCGATGTTGCCCACGGCCACGGCGTTGAAGCCGCCCTGTTTCATCATCGCGGCGAGCATCGCCGTGGTGGTGGTCTTGCCGTTGGTGCCGGTGACCGCCAGCCAGGTGCGCGAGACACCGAACACGCCGGCCCGGTCGAGGCGCCACGCCAGCTCGACATCGCCGATGACCTCGAGGCCGCGGGAGGCGGCGTCGACAAGCACGGGGCTGTCGGGGCGCCACCCCGGGGAGGTGACCACGATGGAGTAGTCCCCGAGCGAGGCACGGGCGTGTTCCGTACCCACCACGTCCACGTCGAGGAGTTCGATCAGACGGTGGCGGGAGGTCTCATTGTCCTCAGCCACCACCACATCCAGGCCCAGATCATGCAGCATCCCGGCGATACCGGTGCCGGAGACACCGGCACCGGTGACCAGGATCCTGCCCCTGAGGGAATCCGGGAGCCTGGACAGTTCAACTTCAGTCGTGCTCTCCACGTCCGATGATCCTCCTATGCCTTCCTACACTTCAGCCAGGGTGAGCCAGTCACCGTAGAACACCGCCATGCCCGCAATCACGGCCATGATGGCGATCAGCCAGAACCTGACCACCACGGTGGTTTCCGCCCAGCCTACGGCCTCGAAGTGGTGATGGATCGGAGCCATGCGGAAGACACGCTTGCCGCGGGTCTTGAACACGGCGATCTGGATGGCCACCGACGCCACCTCGATGACAAACAGCGCACCGATGATCACCATGAGCAGTTCGGTGCGGCTGACCACGGAGATACCCGCGACCAGACCACCCAGCGCGAGGGAACCGGTGTCACCCATGAAGATCTTGGCTGGCGCGGCATTCCACCACAGGAAACCCAGGGTGGCGCCCAGGCCACCGGCGGCGAGGACCGCGATGTCGAGGGGATCACGCACGGTGTAGCAACCGGCCTCCACCGCGGTGTCACAGGAGTTACGGAACTGCCAGAAGGCGATCAGGGTGTAGGCACCCATGACGAAAGCGGTGGCACCGGCCGCCAGACCATCGAGGCCGTCGGTGATGTTGACCGCGTTCGACCAGGCACTGACCACGACGTAGATGAAGATGAGGAAGACGATGGTGCCCAGGACACCGCCACCGAAGGCGATGTCGATGGTGTCGATATCACGGATGAAGGACAGGTGCGTGGATGCCGGCGTCAGACCGTTTTCATCCGGGAACCGGAGGACCAGCAGACCGAAGACGAGGGCGATGGCCAGCTGGGAGATCAGCTTGGCGGTCTTGTTCAACCCCAGGTTGCGTTCCTTGTACAGCTTGATGAAGTCATCGGCGAAACCGGTTGCGCCCAACCCCAGCATGAGTCCCAGGACCAGCAGCCCCGAGGCGGTGAAGGAGCCGTATCCCGCGAAATAGGAATAGATGTTGGTGACCAGGTACCCGATGGTGATACCCGCGATGATGGCGATACCACCCATCGTGGGTGTTCCCCGTTTGCGCAGGTGGGACTGAAGGCCCTCCTCCCGGATCTCCTGCCCCATCTGCCTGTTCGTGAAATAACGGATCAGGATGGGGGTCAGGAAGATCGAGACGAGAAAAGCCACCGATCCACTGATGATGATCTGCTGCATGGGTTGTTAGAGTCCTTCCACATCACGGCGCGAATCGCCGTCAAACATCGCGTGCAACTCCTCGGCCACACGCCAGAGCTGGTCGGCATTGGAGGCCTTGACCAGCACCACATCACCGTCGCGCACCTGGTGCCGCAGCAGGTCGACTGCTGAAGCGGCATCGGGGACGGCATCGGTTCTCACTCCCAGGGCGGCGGCCTGCTCCCGCAGGGCACGGCAGTTGGGGTTGTCCCCTACCGCGATGAGCCTTTCAACATGATACTTGGCCAGCTCAGCGCCCAGTGCACGGTGCTCCTGCACCGCTTCATCCCCGAGCTCACCCATCTGGCCTAGGACAGCCCAGCTGGTCGCATCCCGACGGGCGCTGGCGGTGTAGGCCAGTGCAGCGACACCGGCACGCATGGAGTCCGGGTTCGCATTGTAGGAGTCGTTGATGACGGTGACACCATCCGGGCGGGTGCGCACATCCATGCGGTGGGCTGAGGCCGCCGCATGCGAAGACAGTCCTGACACCACGGTGGTCTCATCGACCCCGGCCTCAATGGCCACGGCTGCGGCGGCCAGGGCGTTGGCCACCTGGTGTTCACCGAAGACCTGGAGGCTCACCGGCCAGGAGCCACGGGGGGTGTGCAGGGTGAAGCTGGCCCGGGCCACATCATCGAGCTCCAGGTCACCGGCCCAGTACTGTGCTCCGGGGGCCGGCGGGTTGGCGGTGGAGAAGGTCACGACGCGTGCGGTGGTGCGCGGTGCCATCGCGGCGACGAAGGGATCATCGGCGTTGAGGACGGCGACCCCGCCGTCGGCGGCAGCGGGCAGCGCCTCGACGAGCTCCCCCTTGGCCTGGGCGATGTTGGCCCGGGAGCCGAATTCACCAAGGTGGGCGGATCCAACGTTGAGCACCGCACCGATGCGCGGTGGGGTGATCCGCGCCAGATGGGCGATATGTCCGATGCCGCGCGCGGACATCTCCGCCACGAGGTACCGGGTGTGGGTGGTGCAGCGCAGTGCGGTGTGGGGCAGGCCCACCTCGTTGTTGAAGGAGCCGGGGGGTGCGACGGTGTCACCGGCCATGGACAACACCGTGGCGATGAAATCCTTGGTGGAGGTCTTACCAGCGGAACCGGTCAGCGCGACCACGGTGAGGTCATGGGCACCCACAGCGAGGTCCACCACGTGGCGGGCCAGTTTCGACAGTGCCTCGATGACCGCGGCACCGTGCCCCTCGGGGTCATGGGCATAGATGTCGGCATTGGAGTCAGTGGGGGTCACCGGGGGCACGATGATGGAGGGCACGTCGACGGGCCGGGCGGCGAGCACCGCGACGGCACCCTGGCCGATGGCGGTGGTCGCATATTCATGGCCGTCCACGCGCGCGCCGGGCAGGGCGAGGAACAACCCGCCGGCGGTGACCTGGCGGGAATCGAATTCGACGGTGCCGGTCACCGTGGTGTCCGGCTGCGCGCCGCCGGCGAGTTCACCGCCGACGATCTCGACGATTTGTCCAAGTGTCAGTTCAATCATGGGTGTGGACTTACTTTCCTTCCCCGTCGGACTGCGTGTGTCGCAGTGCCTCACGAACCTGCTCACGGTCATCGAAATGATGGGTCACACCTGCGATGAGCTGACCCACCTCATGGCCCTTTCCGGCTACAACAATGCCATCTCCGGGGCCGGCCCACTCGATCAGGGCTCGGATCGCCTCGGCGCGGTCGCCGATCTCGCGGACCTCCACCTCGTGATCCGCCTCCGCGGCACCCCGGCGGGCACCCTCCATCACCGCGGCCCGGATGGTGGCGGGGACCTCGGAACGTGGGTTGTCATCGGTGACGATCACCAGGTCGGCGCGCCGGGCGGACAGCTCCCCCATCGGGGCGCGTTTCGTGGCATCACGGTCACCGCCGGCGCCGATGACCACACCGAGGCGGCCATCGATCTGGGTGCGCAGGGTGTCCAGGACGGCGGCCACCGCGGCGGGTTTGTGGGCGTAGTCGACCACGGCGAGGAAGTCCTGGCCTTCGTCGATACGCTCCATCCGACCCGGGACGGCGACCTGCGCCATTCCACGGGCGAAGGCAACCGGGTCAACACCTGCGCGCACCGCGGCGGCCAGCGCCAGGGTGGCGTTGGCGACGTTGAAGGCACCGGGTAGCGCCAGGGTCACCGGCACCTCCCCGTGGTCCGGCACCGTGACGGTGAAGCTCTGCTCACCGGTCTCCTTCACGGTGACCAGGCCGGCGGTGAAATCCGCACGTTTCCCTGTGGTGGCCACGGTCTGGGCATTACCGGCCACCTCCGCCATCCGGGTGCCCCACTCATCGTCGATGCACACCACCTGGTGGTCAGCGGCCAGCGGGGACCCCGCACGGAAGAACAGTGCCTTGGCGTCGAAGTACTCCTCCATCGTGTCGTGGAAGTCGAGGTGATCCTGGGAGAGGTTGGTGAAGGCCGCCACGTTGAAATGGGAACCGGACACCCGGCCCAGGGACAGGGCGTGGCTGGAGACCTCCATGACCACGTGGGTCACCCCGTGCTGACGCATGCGGTAGAAGAGTTTCTGCAGCGTCGGGGCTTCCGGGGTGGTCAGCTTGGTGGGAACCGGTTCACCGTCGATGCGGGTGCCGGTAGTGCCGATCAGACCGACCTTGTACCCGGCCTCCATGAGCCCGCGTTCCAGCAGGTAGCTCGTGGTGGTCTTGCCGGAGGTGCCGGTGACCCCGATGAGCACCAGGTCGCGGGAGGGATCACCGTAGACGCTTGACGACGCCACCCCCAACACCTCCCGCACGTCATCGACAATGAGACGTGGGCGCGTGTCACCCTTCCGGTCCAGGATCGTGGCGCCGTCCCGGTCGGTCAGTACCGCCAGGGCACCTGCGGCGCGGTCGGTGTCGGCGAATTCGGCACCGTGTTTCCTGGAACCGGGCACTGCTGCGAAAATGGGGGCCTTCTTCGCCAGGGTGGAGGAATCCAGCCCGATGTTGTGGATCTCCAGGTCCTGGTCGGGGGCGTTGAACAGCTCGCCCCCGATCGTGCGGGCGAGTTCTCCCAGGGTGATGGCCATGGCTTCCTCCGTGTGTACTGGTGTTGGATGGTGTGGGGTGTCGGCGCACATGGGTGGTGCACCGGTGTGGGTCCCGGTGTGGGGCCGCTCGTCGGTTTGATCAGATCAAGGTGATTCTAGGGGACCTACCCTGCCTCCAGGAGGATCGGCTCCGCCGGCGGGGACAGCGGGATGTTATCCCGGTTGAGCAGCCACGCGGAGATATCCCGAAACAGTGGTGCGGCGGTACCACCCGGGCCCCCATGAACGCCACGTTCCGGTTCATCGAGCATGATGGCCACCACGAAACGCGGATCATCCGCCGGGGCGATGCCCGCGAAGGTGATCCAGTACCTCGAGTTGGAGTACGCACCGGTTTCCTCATCGACCTTCTGGGCGGTACCGGTCTTGCCGGAGAGCTGGTAGCCCTCGATGGCGGCATCGGGTGCGGTACCGCGCTGCACGCCGGTGGGATCATCCTGGATGACCGACCGGAACATGTCCACGGTGGTGCGCGCCGCCTCCGGGCTGACCACCTGGACGCGGTCGGGTTCGGACTGTTCCAGCACGGTGCCGTCGGAGTCGGTGATCTTCTTGATGATGCGGGGTTCAATCCGTTCCCCGTCGTTGGCCAGTGCCTGATAGATGCCGGCCATCTGCAGCAGGGTCAGGGACATGCCCTGCCCGATGGGGAGGTTGGCGAAGGTGCCACCCGACCACTGTTCCAGCGCGGGAAGCAGGCCCTGGGATTCGGTGGGCAGCTCGATGCCGGTGGGTTGTCCCACACCGAAGCGGTGGAGGTACTCATCGAATTTCTCCTCACCCAGCCGCTCGGCCAGCATGAGGGTACCCACGTTGGAGGACTTACCGAACACACCGGCCGTGGTGTAGGGCACCACCCCGTGATCCCAGGCATCCTTGACCGTGACACCGGCCATCTGGATACTGCCCGGAACCTGGAGCACCTCATCCGGTGTGGACAGTCCCTCCTGGATGACCCCGGCGGCGGTGATGATCTTGGCCACGGAACCAGGTTCGAACGGGTGCGTGATCGAGGGGTTGTCGAAGCTTTTTCCCCGCTCGATCTGCTTGGCGGTGTCCTCATTGGGGTTGATGGTGTCGGAGTTGGCCATGGCCAGCACCTCGGCGGTTTTGGCGTCGAGCACGACCGCGGATGCCCCGTCCGCACCGGAGTTGGCCTTGGCCTGCTCCAACAGCTGCTGGACATAGGTCTGCAGGTCGAGGTCGATGGTCAGTTCCACGCTGGCACCGTCCACGGCGGGCACCTGGTCGCGCAGGGTGCCGGGGATGGACTGTCCCTGAATGGAGACATCCATGGTGCTGCGCCCGTTGATGCCGGCGAGCAGGGAGTCGTTGGATGCCTCGAAACCGAACTGGCCCTCACCATCCATGCTGATGCGTCCGATGATGTTCTCGGCCACAGCCCCGTTGGGGTACTGCCGGATGTCCTGGTGGTCGGCGGCGATGCCGAAGAGTTCATCGGTGATCTCCGCGGCGATATCGGGATCGACGTTGCGCACCAGCACCTCATACTGGCTGTCGGCGTGGAGTTTGTCCAGGATCTCCTCGGCGCGGATGTTGGAGATGTCCTTGCCGTGGGAGTCGATGATCTCCGGGATCCGTTCGGAGGTGAACTCCAGGCGTTCCTCCACCTTGTTCTCCAGGAATTCCTGGCGCTGGGCGGTGTCCATCCGGACGTACTCCTCGCCCTCGGCGATGGTGACGTAGCTTTCCACCTCGGCGGGGTCGGTCTGCTCGGCAGCCAGACGCAGGGCCAGATCGGTCTGGGTCATCATCTCGGGGCGGAGGATATTCGGGGAGACGGTCAGTGACCGTGCCTGCATGGTGTAGGCGAGCTGGTTGCCTTCGCGGTCGAGGATCTCACCCCGGCGGGCGGGATCGGTGTACACACGGGTGCGCTGATCGGAGGCGTAGACCGCCAGGTCCGGACCCCACACCAGTTGCACCCAGCCCAGACGGAACACCAGCACCGAGGCCAGGCACAAGGCGATGACGGTGACCACATTGACCCGTCGTTTCCGGGCACCACCCTCCGGTGTACCCGGCCGGAAGCTGGCCCCGGTGGCGGTCGCGGTGGCTGCTGTCGAACCGGCCGCGGGGGTGACACGGGTGGCATCAGCCTTACCGTTGCGCCGTTTCAGCTCGCGTTCGCGGGCTGCCCGGCGGCTTTCATCCTGATAGGCCGAGCGGCGGGACGTGTCGCCACGTCCCGCTCGTTGTGCCCGGCTCTGTGGATCCCCAGGGAAACTCACTGCCCGATGCCACCTGCTTGCCCACCGGTGTCACGGGGGGTCGCCTCATACGGGACCGCGCCCGCGGGGGAGTTGTTCTGGTACGGCGGGGTGGCCGCGCCCTGCTGGGGCGGGATCACCTGCAGACTCTCGGTGACCTCACTGGTCTCATCAGGGTTGCTGGACGCACGGTTGGGTCGGACCTGGGTGCCGTTGTTGATATCAACAATCGCACGGGTCTCCGGGCTGGCGGGACGCTCCTCCACGATCTCACCGTTGTCCCGGACCACCAGGACACCCGGTTCAACCGGGGATACCATGCCCATCTCCCCGGCGGTCGCCGCGATGGTCGCCGCGGAACGCGCATCCTCGACGTCGCGGGTCAGGGATTCAATACGGTTGGCCAGCTCGGTTTCCTGCGATTTGAGGTTCTGCAGGTCATAGGTCTGCTGGGTGGACACACCCGACAGGCCCATGGACGCACCGACACCTACGCAGAGCAGGAGAACCACCACGGTGAACAGCTGAATCATCCGGGGGTTGGCGCGCGGGGCGACGACCCTCCGGCCACGGACGGACAGCACCTGCTGGGAACCGGTCTTGTGCTGCAGGCGCCGACGGGTCGGCTGCACCCCGGGGTTGACCAGACCGCGCGTGGTGTGACGACGCTCCGGTGGCAGGGGGGTTCTGCGGGGGACGGTGCTTGTCGACGCGTCCCTCACCACCGTCGATGCCGTGGAATAGTCACGGCTCCCCGACTGTCGGGAGTAACGGTTTCTGCCCGGTTCGGTGCGGGAGCCACGAGTCATGGTCATGGTTGTTCTCCTAGTTCTCCGTGTTCTCGGTGTGCTCAGCGATCCGTTCGATCGCGCGCACCTTCACCGGCGCAGCACGGGGGTTTTCTTCAATCTCGGCCTCGGAGGCGGTTTCCGCCCCTCGGGTGACCTGGCGGAAACGCGGTGCCGTCCCCGGCAGGTCCACCGGCAGTCCCGGTGGTGTCTTGGAGGTGGTCAGTTCCGTGAAGAATCTCTTGACCAGTTTGTCCTCATGCGACTGGTAACTCATGAACACCGCCCGGCCACCGACGTTGAGGGCATCGGTGATCTGGGGGAGGACATTGCTCAGGGATTCCAATTCCCGGTTGACCTCCACGCGCAGAGCCTGGAAGGTTCGTTTCGCCGGGTGTCCGCCGGTACGGCGGGTCGCGGCCGGGATGGTGTCATACAACAGTTCCACCAGACGCGCGGAGGTGGTGAACGGTTCCTTCTCGCGTTCCTTGAGCACCGCGGAGGCGATCTTGCCCGCGAAACGCTCGTCACCGTAGGTCTTGAGCACCCGGGCGATGTCACCGTGGGAGTAGGTGTTGAGGATGTCGGCGGCGGTGATGCCCTGGGTGGGATCCATCCTCATGTCCAGGGGCGCATCGGTGCGGTAGGCGAAACCGCGCTCGACCTGGTCCAGCTGCATGGAGGACACACCGAGATCGAACAGGGCACCGGAGATACCCTCCTTCCGCGCCAGGTCGAGGATGTCCCCCTCCCCGGTCGCCAGGACCTGGGACAGACCGTCGAAACGTGTCTTCACCCCGAGGAAGCGGTCCCCGAAACGTGCCAGACGCTCCCCGGCATCCCGGAGTGCGTTTTCGTCCCTGTCCAGGCCGATGACATGTGCCTCGGGGAAGACGGTGAGGAAATGTTCGGCATGACCCCCGGCGCCGAGGGTGGCGTCGACGATGACGGCCCGGTCCCCCATCTCCCGGACATGGTCGGCGATGAGCGCGGCCATCCTGTCCCGCATCACTGGAACGTGCCCGTGGTTTCCCGCAATGGAGTAGTCATCCATGGTGGCTGTCCCCCTTTCCCGGCTGGCTCGTGAACTGTCAACTCGTACCCACGTTCGTGGACAAAAAAACTGCGCGACAGTCTAACCCGTTAGTCACGCAGTCCGTCTTTCTCAATCACGGAGTGCGTACAGGGCCCCACTCGAGGTGTCGATCTGATGTCGGGGAAGTACACCAGAGCTGACTCCTCGAGCAGAGTCCTTACACGCGCTCCATGCCCGTGCGGTCGGAGGTTTTCCACTACAGGAACCCGTCGAGAACATCATCCTCGGCCGCGGCGAATGCAGCTTCCGTCTCCTCTTGGTACGTGGCCCAAGCCTGTGCGTCCCAAATTTCGAGAAAATCTACTGATCCGATGACCACACATTCCCTGGTCAGGCCCGCATAGGAACGGTGCCCGACCGACAGGGTGATGCGGCCCTGGGCATCCGGTCGTTGTTCATCTGCACTTGCCGCAAGGTTGCGGATGAACGCACGTGCCTCGGGACTAGTCCGGGAGACTGCAGCTGCCTTGCGGGCACGTGCTGCAAACTCCTCCTTCGGGTAGACCGCGAGACTGTGATCCTGACCTTTTGTCACCACCAGTCCCCCGGTAAGTTCGTCGCGGAACTTGGCCGGGAGGGTCAATCTGCCTTTGTCATCGAGCTTCGGTGTGTAGGTACCGAGGAACATCCTCCGCACCCCCTCCGCGAACTCTCCGACCAAAGGTGAAGCCACATCAGTCGTATCAGTTTGTCTCTACGGTGTTCTGCTGCCCGGCATCCCGGACCACAGTCCACCGATGCGCCCCACATTACCCCACTTTCCCCCACACGTATCAAGTGTTGCCATACCCCTCCCCCACCGTGATTCCATACCCCCTGGTCAACCCCTAAAAAGAAAAGTGGGGCCCGCTTCGTGTCGACGCCCGCCCCTAACCCTCAAGTGCAACTTGAATCCCTTTAGTCCCATTAATAACAGCGGTGAAACTCGACCAGCGGAGGTGGCATCACCTATGAAAACTGGCAGCAACCTGGTGTTATGCCCCTCAATTCGCCAGTAAATTCCCAGTGAAGTAACAGGCTCCGTCAAGTGGTGGGGAATGTGGGGGAAAGTGGGAACTGTGGAGGGTCGGCGCGTAATCTGACACACGGCAAAGACCCGGCCGACCATTTCTGGTCAACCGGGCCTCTGAAGTCAGATCTGCTTGGAACTTGCCCCTGGGGTCAGGAGAGGTGAATCAGATGTTACCTACCCTCGAAACGACGACGGAAATTCTCTTCCATCTTGTCTCCGAGGGAGGATCCACCGGACGGACCGGATGGCACGCCACCACCCCGTGGAGAGAGGGAGATCTTGTCAGACCCACCGCCCCCGCGGAGCATCCACACGCCGGAACCGAACATGACAAGGAAGCCCACGACACCGAGCACAGAGAACCACAGGGTCTGCTGGCTCAGTGCAACGCCGGCCACAAGCAAAACTAGACCTACAACAAAGAGTGCAATTCCACGGAGGGTGAGACCGCCACCTGCCAGTGTATTTTCACCCGTCACGGACTTTCCGAATTTCGGATCATCCGCCATGAGAGCCTGTTCAATTTCGCGCAGCGCCCTCTGCTCCTGCTCTGAAAGCGACATGATGTCCTCCCGGGGGTTGTAGAGATCTTTTCCTTCTGACCTGTTAACGTCCAGATTATCCGGAATGTTCCCTGTTGCGCCAATGCATCGGAACCAGTACGTAATCCCGTCGACGGCCCACACTCATCCAACGGTGGCGGTGGTCGCCCCCAGGTAGCCGATACCACAAAAAGACGAGGTAAAGGCCCGGAAAACCGCCATTTCCCTGCGACCTCCGTCGCTTTTCCACCCCACTGTGAACTATTTCCCGAAACGCGGGTGAGAAGTGATCTTGATAAACACCCCCAGACAAGGGGAGGATGATCAGGCAACTGCAGGGAACCATCCGGCCCCCTCCTCCGCCTCGGAGAGGAACTCCCCCACACGCGTCATGAACTTATCCACCATGGCGTCGGTGAGTGCAACGTCCAGCCCACTCGCGGCCCGGGAACGTACGCGGGAGTAGGTGGAGAGCTCATCCGCCCAGGCGGCAGCCTCATCCCCGACCAGACGCAAACGCTCCCAGGCACCACGGGGCGGGCGCTTCCTGGACACTTCAGCGCTGTTGGCGAACACCGCACCCGCCGTACGGAGGGCTGCCTGGTAGGCGTATTCCAGCGCCAGCACAAGGTCCCCCTCCCGGCGACATTGCTGCGCCTCCGCGAGAAGAACCCTCGCCTTGGCCAGGAACTCCACCGACTTGCCACCCTGGCGGGCAAACCGTGTGGTCGCGGAGATGACCTCACCCATCGAATCCACTTCCTTCCGTTGGGACACCACTTTCTGCCACTGTGTTTCGAATACCTGGCACCATAGGCGCCGGGCTGGACATGATGATTCCATTTTAGAACACACTTTCTAAGTGGTCAATGGTGTTCGCACATCCGGTATCGCGTTCACACTGAAGTTCCGGAGACATTCCCTGGGTCTCCTCCCGCCCCAGCCGGTGTCTGCGGGTGTTCGTTTCCGGGACCTGACACAAGCCCGGGGCACTCATGGTTGGATGGTGATGTGTCTCTAACGATCCGCAGATTAAACCCCCAGGAATTCTCGGTGAATGTCCCCGTACTGGTCGACATCTACATCACCGCCATGAACTACGATCCCGCCATCCGGGATGCCCGTATCAATGTGTGGCGGCGCAATTCGATGAATCTCGGGTTCACCGCCGTATGTGCGCTGCTGGACGGACGGGTCATCGGCATCGCCTATGGATTCCGGGGCGATCAGGACCACTGGTGGCAGCATCAGCTCCGGCGTGGTCTGCGGGAACGGGGTGGACCATCCCCGGAGGAGATCGCGATTCTGCAGGATTACTTTGAGGTCGCGGAGGTCCACGTCATGCCCGGACACCAGGGTCGGGGGATTGGCCGGAAGATGATGTATGCCCTGCTGGAGGGCACCCCGGCGCAGCACGCGGTGTTATCCACCCCGGAGGTCGATGAGGAGGCGAACAACGCCTTCGGTCTCTACCGCTCACTGGGTTTCCGTGATCTGTTGCGGCATTTCCGCTTCGACGGTGACCAGAGGGAGTTCGCAGTTCTACATGCCGATCTGCCCCTGGATGATTGAACACTATGGAGTTGGGCTAACGCACCGCGTCGTGCCCGTGTTCAGCACCCCAGGCGGGTGCCATACCGAGATTGTGCAGAACCTCCTGGGTGGCGCGGGTGAAGTTCAGGGTCATGAAGTGCAGGTCGGGCACGCCCTCCGCAATCAGACGTTCCGCCATTTCCGAGGTGGTTTCAATGCCCACCTTGCGGATCTCATTGCGGTTGGCCTCCTCATCACCATTGGCCGCCCGGAGGAGCTTCTCCTCCAGTGCCCGCGGAAGTGTGGAGCCGGAGAGCTCAACCTGGCGACGGACGGAGCGCAGACTGGTGATTGGCATCAGACCCGGGATGATGGGTTTGGCCCCATGGATGGGGTCCGCTGCCACCAACCGGTCCCGGAGCCGGAGGAAATCCTCCACATCGAAGAACATCTGGGTGATGGAGTACTCCGCACCCGCCCGCAGCTTGGCGAGGGTGTACCGGGTGTCATTCTCCAGTGATCCGGCCCTGTAGTGCCCCTCCGGGAAGGACGCAATACCGATATCGAAGTGGGAGAATTCCGGACTGTTCTTAATCATCTCAATCAGCTCCAGGGCATAGGACATGCCTCCCTCGGAGGTAGCCCACTCGCCGAGGGGGTCACCGGGCGGATCCCCCCGCAGTGCCAGGAGGTTGGTCAGCCCGAGCTCCGCATAACCACGGAGGATCTCCTGGAGCTCCGCGATGGTGTGATCCACCAGGGTAAGGTGGACCAGGGTGGTCAGCGGCTGCCGGGACAGACGCCGGGCCACGCGGGCGGTACGCTCCCGGGTGGAACCCCCGGCTCCGTAGGTGACAGAGACAAACGACGCCCCGAGGTCATGGAACACCTCGGCGGCACGGTAGAGCCTGTTCTCCGCGGCATCATCGCGCGGGGGCATGAATTCAACGGAGAAGGGCACCCGGCCCGGAACCGGGCGCTTGAGCACCTCGCTGATCGACCATTGGGACGAGGCTGAGATGTTTGTTGAGGACATGCCTGGGTATCTTATGTTATGTAGATGGTCAGGGAGTGAACGCGCCCCGGTTTTCATGCCCCCTGCACCTGCCACCGCTGCCACCACTATTTTGGGGAAGGACTCCCTTTGAGCACAGCACATGACCACAATGTCGACCTCGATCAGATTCCGGATGTTGTACGTGAACGACTCACCCGTTTCCTGGATGACCGGGCCGCTAACGTGGTTGCGATCGGGGGGCCGGTGACTGAGGCCCTCAGTTATCTACGGGACTTTGTGCTCAACGGTGGCAAGCGGATCCGTCCCCTCTATGTCTGGGCGGGTTTCGTGGCGGCGCAGGGCCCGGGGAGGAGTTCCGAGGACATCAACGCTGTGTTGGATGCAGCAGCCAGCCTGGAATTCATCCAGGCCTGTGCCCTGATCCACGATGACATCATCGATTCCTCGGACACCCGTCGTGGAGCACCCACCGTCCACCGTGCGGTGGAGTCAATGCACGGAGCTGTCGGCCTGGAGGGTGATGCCGCGCACTTCGGTGAGTCGGTGGCGATTCTCGCTGGTGACATGGCGCTGGTGTGGGCCGAGGACATGCTTCAGGATTCCGGATTGTCCGCCGCAGCCCTGGCCCGCGCCCGCGATGCCTGGCGCGGGATGCGCACGGAGGTCATCGGCGGTCAACTGTTGGATATCTACCTCGAAGCCCAGGCCAGCGAGTCCGTCGAGCTGGCCAATTCCGTCAACCGTTTCAAGACCGCGGCATACACCATCGAACGCCCCCTCCATCTGGGCGCATCTCTGGCGGGTGGGGCCCCGGAGCTTATCGACGCATTGCGCAACTACGGCCGCGACATCGGTATCGCCTTCCAGCTCCGGGATGATCTGCTCGGTGTGTTCGGGGACCCGGCGGTCACCGGGAAGCCCGCGGGCGACGACATCCGTGAGGGCAAACGCACCGTTCTGCTCGCCCTGGCACTCCAGCGCGCCGATGCTGAAGATCCGGAGGCTGCAGCCGCCATCCGGTCGGCCATCGGGAAGGTCACCGACCCGGCGGAGATCACCCGGATCGCCGGACTCATCCGGGCCACCGGTGCCGAGGATGAGGTGGAGGAGCACATCTCCCGGCTCACCGCCTCGGGGCTGGCACACCTGGAGATCGCAGGCATCCCGGATGAGGTACGCGAGCAGCTGCGTCACCTGGCTATCAGAGCTACCGAACGCAGGATGTAACCTCCACCCCTATGACAACATCGAAACTGACCCGGAGGCTCACCAACCCGGTGGTTCTGGGTGCGATCGCCGCCGTCGCCCTCACCCTCGGGTCCTATGGTGGCGGAGCCATCCGTTACCGCGGGGGGATCCTGGAGGCACTGGGACTGGGGTTCTTCTCCTACGGGCACGGACAGGGTATCTCCAACACCGTGCTGTTTGTGGGCACCGTGCTGCTGATCGTGTCCTGGGTGGTGCTCGGTCGGGTGTTGTTCCTGGGGCGTATCGACGTCGACAAGCGCACCGCGTTGGTCAAACGCACGCTGTACGTCACCGTGGGGCCGCTCCTGCTGGCCGCGCCGATGATGTCGCGGGATGTGTATTCCTACCTGATGCAGGGCGCGATGCTTCGCGACGGGTTCGACCCCTACACCGAGGGGGCCGCCGTCAACCCCGGCCCCATGCTGCTGGAGGTCTCCCACGACTGGCGTAACACCACCACGCCCTACGGTCCGCTGCATCTGTGGATCGGCGAGATGGTCACCACGATCGTCGGCGATAATGTCACCGCCGGCGTGTTCGCCTACAAGATCCTCTCCACCGCCGGTTTCGTGGCCATCGCCTGGGCGGTTGCCGCGATCGCCGGTCATTTCGGTGCCGACCGTGCCGTGGCCCTCTGGCTGGGCGTGGCCAACCCCGTGATGATCATCCACATGATCGGCGGGATGCACAACGAATCCATGATGGTGGGCATGGTCAGCGTGGGTCTGCTCCTGGCTCTCAAACGTCGCTTCGTCCTCGGCGTGGCGCTCATCGCCGTGGCGGTCTCACTCAAGGCCACGGCGGCCATCGCCCTGCCGTTCGTGGTCTGGATCGGCATGCACCAACTGGCGGGGGTGCTGGCCCACCGCCACACCAGCCTCACCGGCCCCACCTCCCCCGCAGCTACCGAGGCCTCCTCCGAAGCCTCCTCCCCCACCCCCGGGCAGCAACTGCTGGCGTTCTTCGCCACGGGTGCGGTGGGTGTGTTCATCACCGGCGTGGTGGTCAGCACCATCACCTGGGCCTCCGGGGCTTCCTGGGGCTGGATCAGTGAGATCAGTGGCAATTCCAAGGTGATCAACCCACTGGCGTTCCCCTCCCTCATCGCGGGCCTGGTGTCCATGGTGGCCGGTGTCTTCACCGATGATTTCAACTACAACGCCGTCGTGGGTGTTCTACGCACCATATCCATGGTGATCATGCTCATCGGCCTGGTGGTGTGCTGGTGGCTGTTCCGTCAGAATGCCCGACGCGCGGTCATGGGCACTACGGCCGCCTATGCGGTGGCATTCGTGTTCAATTCGGTCACCCTGCCGTGGTACTACGCCAGTCTGATCTCCCTGCTGGGGACGTTCCGCCCGCCACTGTGGTTGATCAGGTTGTCGGCCGGCGCGTCGGTATTCGTCGCGATCATGTTCACCGGCAGTGGCAACCACCAACTGTTCAATATCCCCATGGTGATCACCGGTCTGGTGCTGGGATGGCTCGCAGTGCTGGTGATCTTCGAGGAGAAACCACTCAGGGCAGCCGCACCTGATCCTGTGGACAGCAGGTAAGGCACCCGTAGTGGGACCCAAAACCAGTGGCGCCCACCTCCGCTCCACGGGGATGCCGTGGACAGGAGGTGGGCGCCGTCGGTGCTGTCGGGAAACTGCCGGCAGTGCCCGTTACAGAGCCATGGCCTGTGCGCGACGCATGACCTCGCGGGCCAGGTGTCCGTGCAGGGCGTCAATGGGACGACCGGGCAGGGTGTCATCCGGGGTGAACAGGAAGGTCAGGATCTCCTCGTCGGTGTAACCGCCATCGGCCAGCAGGGCGATGACACCGGGGATGAAACGGTTGGTGTTGTCCTTCTTCCTGCTGAAGAAGGCCTCCGGAATATAACGGACACCATCGCGCTGCACGGCGATGACCTTGTGGTCATTGAGCAGGTCCATCACCTTGGTGACCACAATGCCCAGGCGGTCAGCCACCTCCGGCAGGGTCAGCAGGGGTTCATCGGCAGGCAGGACATCTCGGGATACGTGTTTTGAACTCACAGGTTCAATCTAGCGTCTCTGTGCCCCATCAGTGAAGTGCGCGGTGGTGTCAGGGGTTGTCACTACCACTTTTCACGCCCGTTGATTCATACTGGTTGCCATGGTGAATTTGAGGGTCGGGGACGTTTTAGAGGACAGGTACCGGATTGAAACCCCCATTGCGCGGGGTGGGATGTCAACGGTGTACCGCTGTATCGACCTCCGCCTGGGCCGTTCCGTGGCCGTGAAGGTCATGGACGCCGCCTATGTCAACGATCCGGTGTTCCGCCAGCGTTTCCGCCGGGAGGCCCGCTCCATGGCTCAGCTCTCCCACCCCAATCTGGTCAATGTGTTCGACTTCTCCTCCTCCGGTGACCACGCTTTCATCGTCATGGAGCTCATCACGGGTGGCACCCTGCGTGAACTGCTGGCCGAGCGTGGCCCCATGCCTCCCCACGCCGCGATCGGGGTGATGCGCGGGGTGCTCACCGGGCTGACCGCAGCCCACCGGGCCGGTATGGTCCACCGCGACATCAAACCCGACAATGTGCTGATTACCCGTGACCACCGGGTCAAACTCTCGGATTTCGGTCTGGTGCGCGCCGCTTCCGCCGGGCAGTCCAGGGATGACAAGATCGTGGGCACCGTCGCCTACCTCTCCCCCGAACAGGTCGAGGGCACTGAGATCGGTCCCGCCAGTGATGTGTACTCCGCCGGCATCGTGCTCTTCGAGCTGCTCACCGGCACAACCCCCTTCGACGGGGCCGATGACATGGACCACGCCTATGCCCGCCTCACCGAGGTCGTCCCCGCGCCGAGTTCGCTTATCGACGGCATCCCCTCACTCGTGGACGCCCTGGTGGCCACGGCGACAGCCCTCAACCCCGAGGACCGTTTCAGTGATGCCTCCGAGTTCCTGACCGCCATGGAGGATGTCGCACGTGAACTCAACCTGCCCGGCTTCAAGGTCCCCGCACCGGTGTCCTCCGCGGCCAACCGCGCCGACGCCGCGGTCCCGGAGGCCCAACCCACCGACATGTTCACCACCCACCTACCCCAGGTCCACCACGCGGACGACACCTCGGTGATCCCCCTGCAGGCCGATCCCAACAGCAATGAGACCTCCATCCTGCCCGCCCACCCGGAACCCCCCGGAGGCATTCCGGTACCGGTGCCGGAACCCCCACCGCCGGCGCCCCGGCCCGAGACCGCCCTCCAACCGGAGGGAGGCTCGGCCCCCGCATCTGAACAGCTGGACATCCAACCGGTGACCAACCGGTCGAAGGCGAAACTGGCGGTGTGGATAGCCCTGATCACCCTTCTCATCGCCGGTGTGGCAATCGGCGGGTGGTGGTTTGGTTCCGGGCGCTACGGTGATATCCCCCAGGTCCTCGGCCTGGAGGAATACCAGGCGGTGGCCGTGGTGGAGGAAGCCGGGTTCATCCCCGTGACCGACACCCGCTATCACAACGAGGTGCCCGCCGGATCGATCATCGGGACCGATCCGTCTTTTGGTGAGCGCCTTCCTCGCGGCGAGGATGTCACCATCCTCGTCTCCCAGGGGCGTCCCGTTGTACCGGATCTCGGCGAGGACCGATCCGTGGAAACCGTCCGTTCCGCCCTGGAGGATCGCACCTTCGTGTGGGTGGACGCACCGGGTGAATATTCCGATGACATCCCGGAGGGGCAGGTGGCATCCACCACCCCTCCGCCCGGCACCGACCTGGATATCGGTTCCCATGTGCAGGTGCACCTGAGCCGTGGCCCCGCTCCCGTGGTCATCCCTGATGTCTCGGGCATGGGGGTGGATCAGGCCACCCGCGTACTGGAGAACGCCGGCATCAACGTCGAACGGGTGGAGGAGGCCTTCGATCCCGAAACCCCCCGTGGCCGGGTGTTTGCGACCTCCCCCGACATCGCCTCCGAGGTCAGCCGGGGAGACGAGATCGTGCTGCGGGTGTCCAATGCCATCGAGGTTCCCGACGTTCTGGGGCTGCGGGAGGATGAGGCACTGGAGGCCCTGGCTGAGGCCGGGGTGACGGTGGCGTCGACAAGCTCCGTCCCAGACGAGGCCGCGCGCACCGCGGACACCGTGGTCGCCATCTCACCCGAGGCCGGGGAACTCATCAACCCCGCCGACCCCCAGGTCAGACTGGGGCTCGCCGGGCAAGTGGAGGTGCCGAGCCTGCTCGGTCGCCGCGTCGACGATGCCCGCGACTACCTTGAGGACATCGGGCTGACCCTGGTGGCCGACGGCAATGACGACGATGACCGGATCCTGACCCAGTCCCCGCGTGCACGCTCCGCGGTTCCGGCCGGCAGCGAAGTGGAAGTGAGAGCTCTCTAAGTGCCCGTCGATGTGAACTCAGGTGGTCGGTGGGCAGTGCTGGTGTCCTGGATGGTCATCGCCGCTGTGACGGTTGGTGTGTCCCTGGATACGGACCTGCGGTGGCGGTACCTGCTGGATATGCACGTCTATATCCAGGGGGCCGAACATTTCTGGAGGGGAACCGATCTCTACGGCACCTTCTTCCCCACCCGGAATGAGGGCCTGCCCTTCACCTACCCGCCTTTCGGTGCGGTGGTGTTCACCCCGTTGTGGTTGCTCACCGAGGCGATCGGACAGACCGCCACGGAACGGGTGTTCACCCTGGTCTCGGTGGCGATGGTGTGGCTGGTCGCCCGCACCCTCACGCAGGCTGTGCCCACAGATGGACGCCCTGCCCGGATGGCCGTCATCCTGGTGGTGTTGATCTGCAGCCTGCCCGTGCTGAGCACACTCGACCTCGGCCAGATCAACACCGTCCTGTTGGCCCTGGTGATCCTCGATGTGGGCAGGCTGTTCCCCCGGGTTCCCCTCGGGTTGCTCACCGGTGTGGCCGCCGCCATCAAACTCACCCCCCTGGTGTTCGGGTTATATTTCCTCATCGTGTGGATCATGAGGAGGAAACCAGCCGGGTTGATCGGCATGGGGGTCGGATTCCTCGGTGCCACCAGCCTCACCTGGATGATCAACCCGGGGGTCTCGGTCACGTACTGGACTCAGACACTCTTCTCCTCCGACCGGATCGGTGAACCCTGGTACGCCAAGAACGTCTCCATCCGGGGACTGCTGGCACGCTTCCCCGACCTGGAGATAACCCCGGTGCTCTGGGGAGTGTCCGTCATCATCGTGATCACCATGGTGTCCGTCGCGGTGATCCGGGTTCTGCACTCCGGGGATACCCGCCTCCACCATCTGCTGGCCGTCTCCCTGGTCGCGCTGATCTCCCTGTTGTGCTCCCCGGTGAGTTGGCACCACCACTGGGTGTGGCTCGGCCCCCTGGCGATCTGTCTCTGGTTCACCGGCCACCGGTTCCTGGCCGGGTGGGCGGTGTTCGCCCAGACCATCGGTGCCTTCCACATGTTCCTCCCCAGTTCCGGGGGGACCGAGTTCTCCTGGTCACCGATCGCGCACCTCCTGGCGACCCATTATCTGTGGTTCTCCCTCCTCGTGGTGGTGCATCTGATGATCCGCCCGACCATCGGCCCGGGTGATGCGCCAGTTGCTGGCCCGGCGCGGGGGACTCGGCGACCGGACAGGTGCCGGGGTGTGACACCTCCGGAGGACCGGGGCGATTAAATGCTCCCCCCGCAGGGCCAATATGATCAGTAAGTTATGCATCACCGGGGTGACCCCGGTGATGCTCATAGTGGTGGTCTCCCCAGGGGACACCACCTCCCACGGGAAGGATCTCAAACACCGGTGAGTACAGATGACCACCCCGACCACCCCACCCCGGCGCCCGGGGAGGCCACGTTCGAGTTCGGCCTCCGTCACGCCCTGACGCTGGTGTCCGTGTTGGGGGTTGCCGCCGGACTGGTGGCTAATAAGATCCTCATCGAACAGCTGAACTGGCGTATCGACACCGCTGTCTACGTCCTCGGCGGTGAGGCCCTGGTCAACGGTGAGCCGTTGTATGCCGCCCCCTTCGACATGGGTGATGTCTCCCTGCCGTTCATCTACCCGCCCATCGGAGCAGCCCTGTTCGCACCGTTCGGGTATTTCGACTTCCTCACCGTGGAACTCGCCGGCAACCTCATCGTGGCGGTATCCTCCCTGCTGCTGCTGGCCTGCCTCTACATGGTGTCCAATGAGGTCATGGGTGGACGGGATCAGTTGGCTGCCTTCACCATCGCGGCTGTGGCCTGGCCGGTTGTCCTCTTCACCGAACCGGTCTGGTTGAATGCCGACCTCGGTCAGATCAACATCCTCATTGTCACCCTGGTGATCTACGACCTCCTCCCAATCCGGAGGAGGATCCCCCGGGGTGTGTTCATCGGCCTGGCGGCTGCCATCAAACTCACACCCCTGGCGATGCTGCTCTACTTCCTGGTCAAACGTGATGTCCGGGGGATCCTCACCGCGGTGGGCTCCGCCCTGGTGTTCACGGGTATCGGTGCGCTCATCTCCTGGCGGGAAACCAGGGAGTTCTTCCTCAACACCCTCCTCGACCTCAACGCCACCGGGGAGTCCGGGGTGAGCACGGTGTTCCAGTCCAACAGCTCCCTGCAGGCCATGATCTACCGCTGGTGGATGTCCCCGGAGGCGGCCGAGGCCTCCGCCCTGCCGGGCGTGCTGTGGATCCTGACCTCACTGATCACCATCGGTGCCGCCGCCGTGCTGATGCACCACCTGTTCATCCGTGGTCTGCGGGTGGAGGCTGTCATGGTCAACGCGATGGTCATGTTGTTGATCTCCCCGATCTCCTGGTCCCACCACTGGATCTGGCTACCGTTGTGGGCCCTGGTCTTCCTCCTCCGTTTCTGGTTGCACCCGCACCGACCGAAGGTCCTGCTCTACAGCGGTGGGTTCCTCACGGTGCTGCTGTTGATCCTGCCCCCGAAGTGGTGGTTCGGACGTGACGGGGTGGACGTTCATGCGCTCGGGGGATTCGAGAAGCTGCTCATCTCCGACTACACCTGGGTGTCCCTGGCACTGTTGATCACCACGGCACTGAGCCTGCGGTTCTTCCAGCGTGTTCCCACAGGTGAGGCCAGGCCCACCATCCTGGCTGTCATCCCGGATGTCCATCCTGTTCCCCGTGACCCGGCGGCAGCCGTGCGGTGACGCACAAAAGGGGCGGGGTGGGGATTCCATGATGGGAATCCCCACCCCGCCCCTTTTGTCACCCCTCGGGCCGCGCGGACCGAGGGGGGAAGAGTTGGATCTGGGGGAAGGACGTGAGCCTAATTACGCAGCATCTCCGCCACGAGGAAGGACAGTTCAAGGGACTGCTGGGTGTTCAGACGGGGGTCGCAGGCGGACTCATAACGGCCCGGCAGATCCACGTCGGTGATGTCCTCTGCACCGCCAAGGCATTCGGTGACATCCTCACCGGTGAATTCAATGTGGATACCACCCGGGTGGGTGCCCAGTGCGCGGTGGACCTCGAAGAATCCCTGCACCTCATCGATGACCTTGTCGAAGTGACGGGTCTTGTAACCATTGGAGGCGGTGAAGGTGTTGCCGTGCATGGGGTCGGACTGCCAGATGACCTTGTGACCGGAAGCCTCCACAGCCTGGATGACACCGGGGAGCACGGAACGGACCTTGTCATGACCCATGCGGGCAACCATGGTGAGGCGACCCGGTTCGAAGTTGGGGTCCAGTTTATCGGCATAGGCCACGGCTTCCTCGGGTGTGATGCCCGGGCCGATCTTGATGCCCACCGGGTTGGCGATCATGGCGGCGAAATTGACGTGGAAATCATCCATGCCACGGGTGCGCTCACCGATCCACAGCTGGTGTGCAGAGAGATCATAGAGGGCCTGCTCACCGTTTTCATCCTCACCCAGGCGCAGCATGGAGCGCTCATAATCCACGAGGAGAGCCTCGTGGGAGCAGTAGATCTCCGCGGTGCGCAGGGATTCATCGGACACGCCACAGGCCTCCATGAAGCGCAGACCGGAGTCGATCTCTCGGGCGAGCGCCTCATAGCGCGCACCGGCGGGGGAGTTGGCGACGAACTCGCGGTTCCAGTCACTGAGGCGGTAGAGGTTGGCGGTCCCGGAGCTGGTCAGGGCACGCACCAGGTTCATGGCGGCGGAGGAGTTGGCGTAGGCGCGGATCATGCGCGCGGGGTCATGCCGGCGTGCCTCCGGTGTGGCTTCCACACCGTTGACGATGTCACCGCGGTAGTTTGGCAGACCGTTGGCATCCAGATCGGCGGACCGTGGCTTGGCGTACTGGCCGGCGATACGGGCCATCTTGATGACGGGTGTGGAGGCACCATAGGTGAGCACCACGGCCATCTGGAGGAGAGTCTTGATATTGGCCCGGATATGGGGCTCGGTATTGGACTCGAAGGTCTCGGCGCAGTCACCACCCTGGAGCAGGAATGCCTTGCCGTTGGCCACATCTGCGAGCTTCTTCTTCAGCTCGATGACCTCAGGGGCCACCACGATCGGAGGAACCGATTCGAGGATACGGCGCACGTTGTCGGCCTGGGCACGGTCCCAGGTGGGCTGCTGCTTGGCGTCACGGGCGATGGTGTCCTGGAACTGCTCGTTCATGCCCTCGGGCAGGGGCGGCAGATCCGGGAGAACTTCCTTGGGGATATCAACTGTCCAACTCACACCCCTATTCATAGCACGCCTGAGACCTTTTACATGAAAAGGAGTGTGCTGCACCAGGCTTATTATTCCGGGGAAATGCGTCAGGTTGGGTTAGTCCTGCACCCGGTTGTCCGCTCCCAGGGGTAGTGCCTGCATGCAGACCCGGAACTTGGCGAGGTTGTGGCGGGCGTCGATAAGCGCGTCGTGATTGCCGTTGGGAATCTCAGGCAGGCTCGGTCGCCCCGCCATCTCCCAGTACTGCTTCAGCTCCCTGGTGTAACGGGGAAGCTCACGGGGAAGCGCGGTCATATCGCCCCACAGCTGCGCGAGCAGCACGTGATCATAAGCCCCCACCCAGGCCCAGAGCTCAGTCTTCCCGGCCCCGGCCGTGAGGAAATCAAAGACCTCATCCCGGATGATGTCGCGGGAACGCCACACCCCGGACGAGGGGTTGGGAAGCTGGTTGAGCACATTGTTCCTCACCCAGGTGTTGGCCCTGGATCCGTCGAAACCGGTGGATACCGCATAGTATTCCCGACCGTCCTCCGCGACGATACCGATGGATACCAGCTCAATCGTGCGTCCATCCTCGATGAACTCGGTGTCATAAAAATAGCGCACGGTGACCGTGGCCCCTCACTGCTCGATGGTGTTTTCTGCTCCCAATCGTAACCCCGACACCACCCCGCGTGGGAACCCGGTCCGTTCCCACCGGACCCATCTGATGTGAGGGCCACAAACGGGTGGGTTGCTTCCGCGACGCTTAGGGCAACCTGTCCCCCACCTACTAGAATTCTTCAGAATGCAAGGCGATCACGTTTCCCACGGCGACAAAGCCGATATCACCAGATTCCCCACTCCCCCTCCCACCGGTTCCGCTCCGGCTGACACTACCGCGCCGGGTGCCTCCCCCGGCGCGTCCTGGATCAGGAACCTGCATCTGCGTCTGGCATTGATCTGGGCGGCATCCATCGCCACCGCAGCGGCCCTGTGGCCGGTCGTGTTCAATGTCCGCGCGATCGAATCCTTCATCTTCTTCTACCACATCGATTCTGATGTCTACCGGGCGGGTGCACAGGCCTTTCTCGACGGCCTCAATCTCTATGAACAGGACTATGTGGTGGGAGGCATCCAGCTTCCGTTCACCTACCCGCCGATCGCCGCGGTAGTGTTCACCCCTCTCCTGCTCGTTCCCAGCAGCACCATGGGGGTTCTGCTCACGCTGCTCTCCGCGGTGCTGATGTGGTGGTGCATCGCCATCGTGCTGCGGCGCGTGATCCGGGGGATCTCCACCTACGATTCCCGCCTGTTCGCGCTGTTCATCCTCCCCGCGGCCCTGTTCACCGAGCCGGTGAACCAGACCCTCCAATTCGGTCAGATCAACATCCTGCTCATGACCCTGGTGCTCATGGACACCTTCACCCGCAAACCCTGGTTGCCACGGGGTTTCTGGATCGGACTGGCCGCCGCCATCAAACTCACCCCGGCGGTCTTCGGACTGTATTTCCTGGTGAAACGGGATTGGAAGGGTGCCATCACCTCGATCGCCTCGGGTGTGGGTTTCACCCTCCTCGCCTTCGCCCTGCTGCCGTCCAGTTCCGTGCAGTACTGGACCGAGACGCTCAGCGATCCCAGCCGCATCGGCAACCTGTCCTATATCACCAACCAGTCGATCCGTGGCATGTTCAGTCGCCTCATGCACGAGCGCCAGGACGTGGTGGAACTGATCTGGATGGCCTCGGTCGTCCTGGTGCTCATCGGTGTCACCATCGCGATGGTCCGGGTGCTCCGGGCCGGCTCGGTGCACGGCACGGTGCTGCTCAACTCGCTGATCGCCCTGTTGTGTTCTCCGGTGTCCTGGTCCCACCACTGGGTGTGGCTGATCCCGATCACCCTCGGTTTCGCGGCGGGCGCGTGGTCCCAGCGTGATTCCGCGCCACGCACCGCGGCGACCTCATTGACGATGGCGCTGGTCACCACCGTCCCGATGCTCATCCCCACCTTCTGGAACATGCCCTTTGATTCCGAGGCGGCCCCGGCGTGGCCCCTGCTCCTGCACCCCTCGGGCAGCTCGTATGTGGTGGTGGCCATCGCGACCGTCATCGTCTGTCTGGTCAATCCGCGGGTCTTGGGGACGGGGCAGCCAGTACCGGGGCAGCCAGTACCGGGGCACGCAGCCGTCGACAAGGCGTCCGTCGACAAGGCCCCCACCACCGACGCGCGGGGTGTCAACCCGGCGCTCACCGTCACCCTGCTGGTGGTGTCCGCCTACCTGGCCATCAACGCCTGGTACAAGGGGGAGAATGGCAATGTCCGTCTCATCCAGTATCCCCGGGCGGTCCTCGACGGCCTCGACCTGACCAGTTTCGGTTATCTGGTCACCGAACCCCTGCGCACCGACAACCTGGTGGCGTTGTGGGTGATCGGTGCCCTCAACATCGTGTCCCTCATCTGGTGTGCCGTGGTGATTGTCCAGCGGCTGGCCAACCGGGTTCCCACCGCCTTCACCATCGCCGTAGCCCTGACCATCGCGCTGCTCTCCGAACCGGTGCAGTCCGCGCTCCAGATGGGTTCCCTGACGCTGGTGGTCCTCGCCCTCATCCTCACTGATCTGGTCGCCCCCCGCTCCGTCCTCCCCCGTGGTCTGTTGACGGGCCTGACCGCCGGGATCACGGGTTGGCCGGTGCTCATCATCGTCGCGCTGTTCCTGCAGCGTCGGGTGCGCGCCGCGGTCACCGCCGCCCTCACCGCGGTGGTGCTGTGGGTGGTGGGCTGGCTGCTCGCGCCATCCGGGCGGTCCACGCTTCTCGACGTCCAGACCACCGTCCACGATGGGGCGGACAATGCCTCCCTCGCCGGTTTCCTGGCCCGCTGGATCAGCGACTCCCCCGTCATCATGATAATCTGGGTGGTCATCGCCCTCGCGGTGGGCGCCTGGGCCGTGTACCACACCCACGCCACAGGTGATGTCACCCTGTCTGCCACCATCGCCATCGCCTGGCCCGCCATCGCCCTGCCGACGGTGTATGCCTACATGTGGGTCCTGTTCATCCCCCTGGTGGTGCTCCTGCTGACACGGGGCCGCGTGTTCTCGGCCTTCCTCTGGGCTTTTATCGCCCTGGTCAACTGGGTGCCGGTTCAGGTGTCCTATGACACCCACTTCCCCCTCAACCACCGGGACATGTTTGACCATGTGGGTCTCGCCGGTAGCTATCTCCTGGTGGAGCCCCTGACCATCGCCCCGGCTGCCATTGGTCTGCTGCTGGTGATCACAGCAGCCCGCAGCAGGCAGCCCGCCGCGCAGGCCACCACATAGGCCACCGCGCAGGCTCCCCCTGGGACAACACACTGCCCCGGACACCGTCGGTGTCCGGGGCAGTGTGCTCAGCGCGGGAGAGAACCAGGACTGCTGTGCTGCTGCTACGCCCGGGGAATGGTGTGTTCATCTATCGTGATGCGGGAGGATTCGGGGGTGTCCACCCGCTGCCCGGTACGGGATTCCGGAAGCCTGGGTGGGGCCAGGGTCCATTTCAGGACTGGGGCCCGGGTGAGCAGGTGGAGGAGGTACCCACCCGCCATGGCCAGTGCGAAGGCAATGGCCATCCAGGTACCGGTCCAGTACAGCGGATTGGAGGAGTCATTGTCGATGACCATGAACCTCTCGCGCACCGTGAACCCGAACAACAGGGTCAACCCCAGGGCGTGCCCGATGTAGATCACCAGCGTGTGACGACCGAGGAACATCAGCACACGGGCCACCGGGGTTGCCCGCGACAACCAGACCGCCAGCGCCACACCCGCGGGCAGGGACAGCAGTCGGATGAGCGTACCGGAGAAGTGTCCGAGTGCGAAGGCGGAGAGTTCACCACCCAGCAGCAGGGCGA